>JAFOML010000031.1 GCA_017425345.1 Eubacterium sp.
CACCGAGACCGGTGCCGGCCAGTGGGGCACTGCCCTCTCCATGGCCTGCGCTTATCTGGGTCTGGACTGCGAAGTTTTCATGGTCAAGGTCTCTTATGAGCAGAAGCCGTTCCGGCGCGAAGTCATGCGCACCTACGGCGCATCGGTCACCCCTTCCCCATCGATGACGACGGAGATCGGAAGAAAGATCAACGCGGAGCATCCCGGCACCACCGGTTCGCTCGGCTGCGCAATCTCCGAAGCCGTGGAAGCGGCCACCGGAAAAGAGGGCTATCGCTACGTGCTCGGAAGCGTCCTGAACCAGGTCGTCCTGCATCAGTCGATCATCGGACTTGAGACCAAGGCTGCGCTCGAGAAATACGGAATCGAACCGGACATCATCATCGGATGCGCCGGCGGCGGATCCAATCTGGGCGGACTGGTCTCCCCGTTCGCGGGACAGATCCTCCGCGGAGAAAAAGATATGGAGATTCTGGCGATCGAACCGGCCTCCTGTCCGAGTCTGACCCGCGGCAAGTACCGCTACGACTTCTGCGATACGGGCGCTGTCTGCCCGCTCGCCAAGATGTACACGCTCGGCAGCCAGTTCATGCCTTCCCCGAACCACGCAGGCGGACTCCGCTACCACGGCATGAGCCCGATCATCTCCGAGCTCTACGATCAGGGGATCATCAAGGCACGCTCCTACGAGCAGACAGAGGTCTTCGAGGCGGCAGAGCTGTTCGCACGCTGCGAAGGGATCCTCCCGGCTCCGGAATCCAGCCACGCGATCAAAGGCGCGCTGGATGAGGCGCTGAAGTGTAAGGAAACCGGTGAGGAGAAGACCATCGTGTTCGGTCTCACCGGTACCGGATATTTCGACATGGTCGCCTACCAGCAGTACAACGACGGAGCGATGACGGATTATGTCCCGACGGACGAAGATCTGGCGGCAGGATTCGCAACAATCCCGCAGTTCCCAGGAAATGAACTCTAATCTCATAAAAAAAGCAGGGCCGGAAATGCGTACAGCAGATCCGGTCCTGTTTTATTTTCATACTCTATTTTTTCCTTGCCAGTGAGAAGAACACACCGATCGTACACAGCACGATGAACACGTGGAAGCAGGTGTGCATCGTCCGGATCAGAAGGTCAGGTCCCGCAGCATCCAGTGACGATGTGCCCAGAAACAGCCCCACAATGATCGTCACGATCGACATGCTGGACGAGTGCCCGACATTCCGCATCGTCGCGAGGATCGAATTGGCGACACTGTAGTCTTTCTTTTCCACGCAGCTCATGATCGCGTTCGTGTTCGGCGAGGAGAACAGGCCGAATCCGATTCCCTCCAGCACTAGCGCGACGATCACATGCGCGATTCCGCTGTCTGCCTGCAGGAACGAGAGAACGATCAGGCCGCTCACACAGAACAGCATGCCGGCAGTTGCCAGCTTATACGGCGCGATTTTGTCAGACGCTCGTCCGGAAACCGGCGCAATGCAGGCCTGTACGACCGGCATACATACCAGGATCAGACCGGCAGTCTGCGAGCTGTAGCCGAAAACGATCTGCAAAAAGATGCTGACGAGATACGTGATCGCAAATGTCGAGCCGTAATTGAGCAGCGCAGCGAAATTAGACAGTGTAAACACGAGGTCCTTGGTAAACATCGTGACACGGATGACCGGATCCTCTGCCCGGCTCTCCACGAAGAAGAAGAGAATCCCAAGCGCGATACCGATGACCAGAAATATCCATCCGAACCGGTTTGTCGTCAGACTCGTAAGCCCGTACAGGAAGGACGCGATCCCAAAGATAAAGAGAATGCTGCCTGCAGCATCGACTTTCAGTCCAGTGCCCTTCTGGTCGCGCGGCGCGCCCATCCAGGCAAACAGGAAGGAGCAGACCGCTATCGCGGTACTGAACAGAAAGATCGAACGCCAGCCGAAATTCTGGTTCAGAAATCCTCCGAGAACCGGCCCGAGCGAAAGGCCTGTATAGACGGCAGCCGTTGAAATTCCAAGCACCTTTCCCCTTTGATTCCCCGGGAATACACTGATCAGAATGGCATTGTTCGTCGCAAAGATCATCGACCCGAAAATGCCCTGCAGCACGCGCAGGAATACCATAACCTTTATATTAGCAACCATCGAGATCGCCACATTTAAAAGGCCAAACACCGCGATTCCGATCAGCAGAATCCGGCGCCGGCCGGTCGCATCCGCCAGTTTTCCCATCGGCACGCTGAAGGCTGCAACCGTCAGCGTATATGCGGTTACGATCCACCCTACCATGGCGCCGCTGACCGCAAATTCCGTCTCGATCGCCGGGATAGACAGATTGAGGGCGCTGCCCATGAAAGTCGTCACGAAGGATGTCACGACCGCCATACGCAGCGCCGCTTTTCTTTGTTTTTCCGTATATTCTTCCATTACTTTCTCGTAAACTCCGCATAGATCGCGCGGATGCTGGCGCCATAGTCCTTCGCATCCACACTGATCGTCATACTGATGCCTTCCACACCATAGTCGATCATCTTGACATTGACCCCCTTGGCGGCGAGGCAGGACAGCAGTTTCGCGCCTACCGCGGGCGAACTTGTCATCTGCCGTCCAATGACCGCAATGACGGCCAGACCGCTGGTCACATTGACATGCGTCGCATCCACTGCATCCCGGAGCCTTGCGCTGACTTCCCGGATGCGGCCCTTCAGATCCCGCTCATCGACGATGAAGTTCAGCGAATCGATTCCGGAAAGGATATTCACGATCCCGATCCGGTTCTCCGCGAAGACGTGCATCAGATCCATTCTGGCCTGCGGATCGTCGTTCAGCTTGTCCTTTTCGACTACGATGCTGGCATAGCCGGTCCCTCCGGAAATGCCCGAAATCCTAAGAACAGACTGATAGTACTCCGCGTTCTTGACGATCATCGTGCCGGCATCCTCCGGCTGATTCGTATTCCGGATGCTGATTGGAATACCCTTCCTGCGTACCGGGAAGACCACATCCTCATGCATAACTTCCGCGCCCATGACGGACATTTCCCGAAGCTCTTTATACGTGATGACCGGAACCGTCAGCGGATTCTTCACGATGGACGGATCTGCCAGCAGCATGCCGCTGACATCGGTCCAGTTCTCATACATATCCGCCGTCGTTCCCGCTGCGATCAGGGCGCCGGTGATATCCGACCCGCCCCGCGGGAAAGTCACGATCCTGCCCTCCGGATCCGATCCGTAGAAGCCCGGGATCACGGCCGTCTTATGCTCTTTCAGCACACGGCCGATGCGGCGGTCGGTCTCCTTGTCGCGGAGCGTTCCATCCGCATCGAACAGAACGAGCGCGGACGCGTCTACAAAATCATAGCCCAGATACTCCGCCATCACCTTTGCCGACAGATATTCGCCGCGGCTCACAAGATAGGACTTCCCTGCCCCGCCTGCCATATCGGCTGCGATCTGATCGATCTCCGCATCCAGATCAAACCGGATGCCCAGTCCGCGGATAATCTCGCGGAACCTCGTGATCACCGGAAGCAGCGCATCCCGGAGTTCGTCCGATGACGCGGCTTTGATCAGATGATCCGTGATCTTGATATCGTCTTTATTCCGTTTTCCCGGCGCAGATACGACCACATACTTGCGTGTGGCATCCGCCCGGATCACTTCCGCCGCCTTCTTGAACTGCGCGGAATTGGCGAGTGAAGTACCGCCGAACTTGACCACCTTCAAATCCGCCTTCTGCGGCAGCACCGGCGTCAGGTCCTCCATCTCGATCCGTTCGATCTCATAAGGGGTCGACTGGTAGACAAAGTAGTTCAGCCAGTTTGAATACAAAAGATTCGCGCAGGAACGCCAGCGCACGATCGGCTGCTTCGTATCGTCATCGTCCGGGAAGTAGTTGTCCGGAACGTGCGGGTTGATGCCCGCCTTCTTATCCCGGGTGTACTCTTTCAGAAGCGTATCCCAGTCGTACTCGGAATGCCCCATCACGAAGATCTGACGGTCGTTCTCCGTCTTGATCGCAAAAATCCCGGCCTTATCCGAGCTCGCGATGATTTTCAGCTCCGGAATGCGCTCCACATCTTCCCGGTATACCGTCGTATTGCGGGAATGCGGCACGTAGAACTCGTCGTCAAAGCCGCGGAACAGCATGCCGTTCTTGTAATCCAGATGGTGCAGGAACACGCCGGAAAGCTTGCACGGCAGCACGTGCTTCTGGATGCCGAAGTGGTAATACAGCGCCGCCTGCGCGCCCCAGCAGATGTGGAACGTGCTGTGCACGTGGCTCTTGCTCCACTCCATGATCTCACAGAGCTCGTCCCAGTATTCCACGTCCTCAAACTCCATCAGCTCCACCGGAGCGCCGGTGATGATCATGCCGTCGTAATAGTTCTCGCGGACCTCGTCAAAGGTCTTGTAGAACGCGATCATGTGCTCCTGCGATGTGTTTTTGGACTTATGGGAACTCGTCTGCAAAAGCTCCAGCTCGATCTGCAGTGGCGTGTTACCGAGCAGTCTCGTCAGCTGGGTCTCCGTGTCGATCTTCGTCGGCATCAGGTTCAACAGCAGAATATGCAGCGGACGGATGTCCTGCGTCATCGCGCGCGCATCCGTCATCACGAACACGTTCTCACGTGTCAGCGTATCCACTGCAGGTAAATTATTCGGTACTTTAATCGGCATTCAGATTGCCTCCTTCAGGTTGATCAGTCGATTCTCCTCGCATTGCGCAGGAATGCGGCATAGCCGCGTTTTGTCTCGTAGACATCGGCTTTGCTCGTAGCCTCCCACGGCGCATGCATATTCAGCACTGCGACACCGCTGTCGATGACGTTCATGCCGTACAGCGCCAGAATGTACGCGATGGTCCCGCCGCCGCCCAGGTCGACGCGGCCGAGCTCGGAGAACTGGTAGTTGACATCTTCCTTATCCAGGATATCCCGCAGATGGGCGATGTACTCCGCGTTCGCGTCATTCGAACCGGACTTGCCGCGGGCTCCCGTGAACTTATTGAACACCATGCCGCCGCCCAGGGACGCCACGTTCTTCTTGTCGAAGCTCGAAGCATACGTCGGGTCGAAAGCACTGCTCACGTCCGAAGACAGCATCGTGCAGCGAGACAGGCAGCGCTTGAGTCTGAGCTCGCTGTACTCACCTGTCATCGCAAGAACCTCCGCGACCGTATTCTCAAAGAATTTTGATTCCATTCCGGTAGCGCCTACACTGCCAATCTCCTCCTTGTCCACGAGGATGCAGCATGCGGTGCGCTTCACTTCCGGCACCTCCAGCATCGCGCGGTAAGAAGCAAACGCGCAGACGCGGTCATCCTGCCCGTAGGAAAGAACCATGCTGCGGTCCAGTCCTGCCTCACGGGCGCGGCCTGCCGGCACGACCTCCAGCTCAGCCGAGAGGAAATCCTCCTCTTCGATTCCATAATCCCTCTTCAGGATGTCGAGCACGCGGTTTCTGACCGGATCCTTCTCCGCCTTCGCCTCCTCGCCGTCATCCTTCTTCTCGATCTTCAGCGGGCGGTTTCCGACGATGATATCCAGTGCCTCACCGGTGATGACCTCCGTCGCCTTTTTCTGCATCTGCTCCTGCGCAAGGTGGATCAGAAGATCCGACACGAAGAACACCGGATCTTCCGGACGCTCGCCGATATTGAACTTAACACGGGTGCCGTCTTTCCGTACGGCAACACCGTGGATCGCAAGCGGCAGAGCCACGTACTGGTATTTCTTGATGCCGCCGTAGTAGTGCGTATCCATGAGCGCGAACCCGCCATCCTCATACAGCGGATTCTGCTTGATGTCAAGACGCGGTGAATCGATGTGCGCGCCGAGAATGTTCATGCCGTTATCGATCGGTTCTTCCCCGATGTTGAACATCACGATGGATTTATCCATGTTGATGCGATATACCTTGTCCCCGGGCTCAAGTCTGCGGCCGGAGTCGATCAGCGGTTCCAGATCCGTATATCCGGCTGCCTCGATTTCCCTGCAGATCACGTCCACACACTCGCGTTCCGTCTTTCCTTCACTGAGAAAATCCATGTAGTCTGCGCAGAACGCATTGCATTCCGCGACCTGTTCTTCCGTATACTTTTCCCACGTATTCTTGCCTTCCATAATGCCTCCTAATAGTTTCTGATCGCCTCGAGCACCGATTCCTCCACGAACCGGACCTCCTCCACAAACTCTCTGGACGAAGTCCTCACCGCGCCATGCCCCAGAATAATGAGCTGCTCCAGCCCATCCGAGGACACGACCCGCACCTTGTGGCGTCGCGCGATCTCATGCGTTACCTTCTCAATATACATATCCGCAGTCTCCGCCTCTTTGGTGTAGACTACGTAGATATTCCGTATTTTCTGCTGCGACCCGATGCCGCCCTTGACCTTATATGCGTCGAAGACGACGATCACCTCGTACTGCGTGAACCCCTGGTAGTTGCACAGGATATCCACGAGGCGGTCTCTCGCGGCGCCGAACTCGATCTGCGACAGCTCGGCGAGCTCCGGCCACGCGTGGATCAGGTTGTAGCCGTCGATGAGGATGTAGGTCGGCCCGGTTTTCTGCGGGGTCTTTTTCTTTTTATATACAAAATCTTCATCCCCGCTCACCGGCCTCTTCGGCGGCTTCCTCCTGCGCGCCGCGCCCGGCGCGGTCAGATCGTGCCGCTTGACCGGCCCGTACGTCCGCTCGAAGATCGCCATCAGCTCCGCGTCACTCGCAAGCTGCCTGGTGTACTCCTTCGCGCGGGCTGCCATCTGTTCCTCATCCGAGAGCAGATCGCCTGCGTCCAGGACGGACGGGAGCGACATGTGCTCCTCCACCTCGTCCCACGGGACGATCATCGAACCGCCGTGATCACAGAACACGGAGTCTGCGGTGTTCTCCACATCGCGCAGCGGATCGTAGCCGATGCGCTCGATCACAGCTTCCTGATCGTGACAGGGTTCATACCCGCTGACCTGACACCGCATGTGTCCTCTTCCCTGCGTATAGGACGCAAGCTGAGACGGATATCCTTCCATCTCCGAGGCGGGCGCAAAACCCTCCAATACAGACATTATACCCCTAGTCTCGGGTTCTGAAAACCTGCCGTGCATTTTCTGGATATCGCTCATCGCCCGCCCGACGGATTCCGTCGGCAGTTCGATGGAAAAGCTGAGCCAGGGCTCCAGCAGGATCGTCTCTGCCTTCATCAGACCGTTCCGCACGGCGCGGTACGTCGCCTGGCGGAAATCTCCGCCCTCCGTATGCTTCTTATGCGCGCGTCCGGCTGCCAGCGTGATCTTCACATCTGTGATCGGCGCGCCGGTCAGAACGCCGATGTGCGGCTTCTCCGCGAGGTGTGTCAGGATCAGTCTCTGCCAGTTGCGGTCCAGATCATCTTCGTTCGCGATCGTGCTGAAGATCAGACCGCTGCCCCGCTCGGCGGGTTCCAGCAGCAAGTGCACCTCCGCATAGTGCCGCAGGGGTTCAAAGTGTCCGACCCCTTCCACCGGCGGGCTGTCCGGCGCCAGCGTCTCCTTGTACACGATCCTTCCGGCATCAAACTGGACCGGATATCCAAAGCGGTCTTCCGCGAGGCGCGCCAGCACCTCCAGCTGGACCTGCCCCATGATCTGCACCGTGATGCAGCCTGCCCGGCTGTCCCAGTCCACGTGCAGCATCGGATCTTCCTCTGCGAGCTCGCGGAAGTTCCCGAGCGCCTTATGCGCGTCGATCTCTCCCGGAAGCAGAACGCGATAGGTCATATATGGCTCCAGGAGTTCCTCTGCCGCGTCCTCTGCGGCGCCAAGGCCCATTCCCGGTCTAGTCTTCGTCAGTCCTGTGAGAGCACATACGTCGCCTGCCACCGCCGTATCTACAGTCCGGTAACGAAGTCCGGAGTAGATGCGGATCTGGTGAACCTTCTCTCCGTCTATCTCCTCTTTCACGGAGAGGCTTCCGCCTGTCATGCGGACGAACGTCAGACGCTCGCCGTTATCATCCCGGCTGATCTTGAACACGCGGGCGGCCAGCTCTTCACCCGCCGGCGCGGGTTCCATATACCTTGCCATACCGGAAAGCAGCGTATCGATCCCCTCGATCTTCAGCGCCGAGCCGAAGTAACATGGGAACACTTCCCGTGCGCGGATCGCCTCCCGGATATCATCGTCCTCGATTTCTCCTTCGGAAAGCAGCTTTTCAGTCAGAGGCTCGCTGGCAAGCGTCAGCGCGTCTTCCAGTGTATTCTTATCCTCCAGGTCGATACAGCCATTTCCAAATCGCTCCTTCAGATACTCTGTAATCTCGGAGCGCCTACGTATGGCCAGGTCCATCTTGTTTACAAAGAGAAAAGTCGGCACCTGATACCGTTCCAAAAGCTTCCACAGCGTATCGGTGTGGCTCTGCACGCCGTCTCCCGCGCTTATCACGAGCAGCGCGTAGTCGAGTACGGAGAGTGTTCGCTCCATCTCGGCAGAGAAATCCACGTGTCCCGGTGTGTCGAGCAGCGTAAACTCCGCGTCATTCCAGCTCATCTCGGCTGTCTTGGAGAAGATCGTGATGCCGCGGTTCCGCTCCAGCGTATTTCCGTCAAGGAAAGAATCGCCGTGGTCGACGCGCCCGGCGTTTCTGATCTCTCCTGCTGTATATAGCATCGCTTCTGACAGTGTGGTCTTTCCTGCGTCCACATGTGCCAGAATGCCGACGGTCCGCTTGCTCATAAGTCATCCTCCATAAACATATATTATACATGAAAACGGCCTTTGGGGGCAAATAAATATATCGTTTCACCAATTGACGGTTTTGTGGTAAAATAGAAAGATCAGATATATTGGAAAGATTTAAAAAGGACATTCTTATGAGAAGCGAGAAGTATTCCAAGGCGGCAGACCGCAATGCGGAGCCTGCAGGAAAGAGAAAGAAAAAACTCCCTGTATGGCGTAAGATCCTTCGCGCCATCCTGATCCTGATCGTGGTATGCGTGATCGGCGTAGGCGGATATCTCGTCGCGGCTATCGCCAGCGCCCCGAGCATCGATCCGAAGAACATCTACGATGATATCGCGCAGTCCTCCATTCTGTACGACCAGGACGGCAATGAGATCGACTCGGTCGATTACGGACAGGACCGCACGATCATCAAGTATCAGGATCTGAACGAGGATACGATCCACGCGTTCGTGGCACTGGAGGATAAGACCTTCTTCCAGCACCACGGTTTCAACTGGGTCCGCATGATCGGCGCGATCACGCAGGCGGTCCGGGGCAATTCCCAGATCAGCGGCACCAGTACGATCACGCAGCAGCTCGCGCGTAACGTATACCTGCCGGAGATCAAGAGTGAACGCAGTATCCGCCGTAAGATCATCGAGATGTACTACGCATTCCGGATCGAGCAGGCGCTGAGTAAGAAGGAGATCGTCACAGCTTACCTGAACAGCATCTACTTCGGATACGGCAACTACGGCATTGAGGCTGCGGCGAACACCTATTTCTCCAAGACGACGAGCGAACTGAGCCTGCTGGAAAGCGCGGCTCTGGCTGCCCTGCCCCAGTCGCCGGACACCTACGCGCTGTTGAAAGACGTGGACAGCGATACGCTGAACGCAGACAATGCGCAGCAGATCGTGGTCGGCGGAGATACCTACATCTGCAATGATATCGCCAAAGACCGCCGCGACCTCTGCCTCAAACTCATGGCGGATCAGGGGTATATCACGGAAAAGAAGATGAAGAAGAATCAGGGGAAGGACCTGATCGACTTTATCGATCCGACCATCGAGAAGGAGAGCTCGGATAAGGCATCCTACTTTACCGATTACGTCTGTGAGACCGTGATCAACGATCTGATGGAGCGCTTCAACCTCCCCTATGATGAGGCCGCGAATATGCTCTACACCGGCGGTCTGAAGATCCACACGACGCTGGACTCTCAGGCGCAGTCGGTCGCAGAATCAGAATTCGACGACTCCTATAACTTCCCGGGACTGGCTTATCTCAACCAGGATGAGAACGGGAACATCGTGACCGACAGCGGCGCGATCTCTCTGTACGCATACGATAATATGTTTGAGGAAGATGGAGATTTTGTCCTCAAGGACAGCGAGGTCGACGTAAACAAGGACGGCTCCGTCACCATCAAGGCCGGCCACAGACTCTATATCTACCAGACAGACACGGCCTCCGGCACGGATTACTCCATCGAGTTCAAGCCCTGCTACAAGAACTCTGACGGCTTCTACATCTACCCGGGCGGCTACATCAACATCCCGCTTTCGGAGAAGACTCCGTCCGGCGACTCGGACGTAACGATCAGCGCGGAATACCTCGAAGATAATCCGGAGCTCTTCGATGTCGGTTCTGACAGCCTGAAGGTACGCAGCAGCGCCTACACGCTGCAGGAGGGTGTGATCCAGCCGCAGGGCGCGATGGTCATCACAGAGGTCGGTACCGGCGAGATCAAGGCGATGATCGGCGGACGCGGCGTCACCGGAAGTCAGACGTTCAACCGCGCGACCGCGACCAGACAGCCGGGATCTTCCATCAAGCCGCTGGCAGTCTACAGCGCTGCGCTGCAGGAGAGCTACGAGCTGGAGAAGGAAGGAAAGAAATTCAAATACGTGGACCTGCACAACGATACGCAGGGAACCAATTATTACGGAGATTACCTGACGGCTGCATCGACGATCATCGACGAGCCGACCAAATACGATGGCAAGAACTGGCCGTCCAACTCGTATAACGGCTATATGGGAAAGGTCAGCATGCGCAAGGCGCTGCAGCAGTCCATCAACGTCTGCGCAGTCAAGCTGTACAATCAGGTCGGCGGCGACTACTCCTTCGAGAACGTCAAGAAGTTCGGCATCACTTCTCTCGATGAAGAGAACGACCGCAATCCGGCCGCACTGGCCCTTGGCGGACTGTCCAACGGTGTTTCCCCGCTGGAGATGTCCCTCGCTTATGCGACGTTCCCGAACGGCGGTGTCCGCAACAGCGCGATCTGCTACACGGAGATTCAGAACCGTAAGGGAGAGACCCTGATGGAGGGTGAATCGAAAACGACTAAGGTACTGGATGAAGGCGTGGCGTGGATCATGACCGACATGCTCAAGTCCGTCGTCTCCCAGGGTATCGGCGGAAACGCTTCCGTAAGCGGTGTACAGTCCGGTGGCAAGACCGGAACTACATCCAGCCAGTATGATATCTGGTTTGACGGATTCACACCGACCTATGCAGCGGCGCTCTGGATCGGTACGGACGTCAACATACCGCTGACGTCCATGTCCGGCACAGCTGCCCTGCTCTGGGGAAAGATCATGACCCAGATTCCGGCGGCGACCACTGGCGAGTACCGCGAGAAGCCGGCGAACGTCATTCAGAAGAGCGGCGAATACTTCACCAAGGGAACCGAGACTGGTCTGAACCTGTCCCGGGATAACAAGAAGGTGAAGGAGAAGGACGACGAGGAAGAGCCGCAGACTGAGACTGAGGAAAAGAAGAAAGAGAAGAAGACTTCTCCTGAGAAGCCGGCGATACCGGTCGATCCGGAGCCATCCGATCCGACGGAACCGACTGAGCCGACCGAGCCGACGGAACCGACCGAGCCGACCGAGCCGACTGAGCCAACGGAACCGACCAACCCGGATAATCCGGACAATCCGAGCAGTTCGACTGCGGGATAAGGAGCTTGCTGGAGGCTGCCGTGCGAAGCAATTCGTGCGCAGCCTCCTTTTTTAAGTCGGAGCGTAGCTCCTGGCGTGCTCGCACGTCAAGGACGTAGCGAACGACTGCAACGGGCGCCGGGAGCTTCAGCTCCTCCGGGTTTCAGTGGGGGATTATAACCCACCACTGAAAGTCGGAAATGGAACC
>JAFOML010000032.1 GCA_017425345.1 Eubacterium sp.
CAGGAGGAGAACCTCAAGCTACGGATCGAGAATGCATTTTTAAAAGAAGCGAGGAGGCTGCGTTTAGAGGAGGAAGCTCATCTGAACGAACTGCGAGAGTCGTCCACAGTCTCCGAGGAGAATTCAAATTAAAGGACATTCTCGCGGTAATCGGCTTCCCAAAGGCTACATACATGTACTGGCAAAAGCGCTTTGATCGTGAAGATCCGGATGCGGAATTGCTTCATAAGATCAAGGAAATACGGAAAGAACATAAGGATTATGGCTATCGCAGGCTGTGGGGCGAACTAAGAAAACAAGGCATCGAGGTGAACAAGAAGAAGGTCCATCGCATAGTTCAGAAGTATGGTCTGCAGGTCACTTCCTACACCAGAAAAAGCCGCAGATTCAGCACATACAAGGGTGTTGTGGGAAGGATTTCTCCTAACAGAGTAAATAGAAGATTCAACACCTGCATTCCGCATCAGAAGATAACTACAGATACTTCTGAATTCAAGTATTATGAGCCAGATGAGAAAGGCAGAGTCACGATCAAGAAGCTATACCTCGATCCGTTCCTGGATCTTTGGAATCTTGAGGTTCTAAGTTATGGAGTATCCGCCAGTCCTTCTGCCAATAGCATAATGACTGCACTTAACGAAGCTATCGATGTCACCAGCGACTGCAGGTACAGACGGACTTTCCATTCTGACCGCGGCTGGGCATACCAAATGGGTGCTTACCGTCAAAAGCTGAAAGATAATCGAATCTTCCAAAGCATGTCCCGTAAAGGTAATTGTTACGACAACTCACCAATGGAGAACTTCTTCGGGATCATGAAGCAAGAGATGTACTATGGGCGGGTTTATAGTAGCTTTGATGAACTGAAGGAAGCAATAGATAAATATATACGTTATTACAACGAGAAACGAAGCAAGCCCTCTCTTGGGTACAGGAGTCCAATCGAGTACCGGAATGAGATGCTTGCAGCATAGAAAAACTCCGGCGATTTCTCGCCGGAGCAAAAGTCTAACTTTTTGGGGGCACCTCAAAATCTCCCGCTTCTGAATCCTCGTTATTCATGTACGATGATCGGCATTCCGGCTTCCACATAGCCGTAAAGCTTCTTGGCTTCCGAATACGGCATGTTGACGCAGCCGTGGCTGCCGCCGCCCTGGTAGATCGTGCCGCCAAACGCGCTTCTCCAGGTCGCGTCGTGGAATCCGCAGCCCGCATAGAACGGCATCCAGTAGGTGACCGGTGTCTTGTATTTGCTGCCGTCCGCATTCTCGCCTTCCAGCGTCGCCGGCGAAGTCTTGTACATCAGCGGGAAAATACCGCATGGGGTTCCGTTCCCCTCGCTGACATTGCCTGTGACGACATCGGTCGAAACGACCGTCTTGCCGTCCACGACGCACCAGACGTGCTGCCGGCTGATATCGGTTTCCACATAGGTATCACCGATATCATCCTTGCCGTTCCCCCATCCTTCCTGCTCGTAGATCGGTTTACGCTTTACATTTTCCAGTTTGACCAGGTCCTTACGAAGCTGCTTAGCTTCTGCCTCCTTATCGACCACATAGCCGTAGTTCCCGCCGGACATTGTGACCGTACCGCCGGCCAGATGCATGGTGCGCGAGATCCCCACCGTATTGTACTTCTCAGCAACGGTATCCACAAACGCTCTGATTGCCTTTTTTCTGGCCTTTACAGCGCCGTTCTCGTCCACCTTGATCATCGAGTCGATCTCGGCCGGTGTGAGCGTCATATCGCCTTGTGGGCTCTCATACGTGATTTCTGCCGTGAGGTACTTCTGCGCGTAAGCGAGCTCTTCCTGGATCTCCTCGCTGTCTGCCGTGATCTCCGGCTGCTCATAGTAGTTGGACGCGTAGTACTCGAAGGTGTCCTTCCCTTCTGCGATCGCATCAAAGAGGTCCTCTTTCAGCTTATCCTTGTCCAGATTGTTTCCGTACACCTCATCCACGACGTTAAAGTCGGTCGTGGAGAGATCCACATAGGCATTCTCCGACTGAACGGTGCCTTCTCCTTCCTGTACGATGCTCATCGCGTCGAACTGCTCATCAAAAGACCTGGAGCTCTCCGCGACTGTCATCCGAATCGTATACTGGCGCTCTTTCGGATTGACCAGACGGATGAGCGAATCAAAGAAGTCCGGCTGCAGACAGCATTCCACCTGCGCCTTGATCTGATAATCAAAATTGAAATCGCTGATCGTCGCCTTGGTGACTCCGTTCTCCGTGATGGTGAGCGACCGGTCGTTCCAGGCATCCGTAAGTACTTCTGCCGCGTAATCGACGGGCATTCCCGAAACATTGACGCCGTTGATCGTGGTACCGCTCGGGAATTTATTGATTCCGGAGAAATACTGATTCAAGCCTATGTATCCGCCTCCGGCGATCAGAGCGACGATGATCAGAAAGATCAGGAATTTCTTGCTGCCGCTCATTTTCTTTTTCTTTTTTACTTCACTCATATCTCATTACCTCTTTTGACCATTATAGCACAGCTCTCTGCGATACAACAGAATAATGAGGACTCATCCGCCAAGATTCTGCGTGTGATACAGCCGCGCGTATTCCCCATCCAGCGCGAGCAGCTGTGCATGCGTTCCTTCTTCACAAATTCTTCCGTTCTCCACGACGACGATACGGTCTGCATCCCGGACTGTCGCCAGTCTGTGCGCAATAATCAGGGTCGTACGGCCTTCTGAAAGCTTGTCAAAGCTCTTCTGGATCCGCTCTTCCGTAACGGTATCAAGAGCAGAAGTCGCTTCATCCAGCAGCAGGATCTTTGGATTCTTCAGGAAGATCCTGGCGATCGACACTCTCTGCTTCTGTCCGCCGGAAAGCATGGTACCCCGCTCGCCGACATATGTTTCAAACTGATCCGGCATCTCCATGATATCATCATAGATCTCAGCAGCTTTCGCTGCCTCACAGACCTCCTCAAAGCTGGCCCCCGGTCTTCCGTACCGGATGTTTTCCAGGATCGTATCCGCAAAGATAAAGACATCCTGCTGTACGATTCCGACATTCTCCCGGATCGAGGTCTTCGTCACATCGCGGATATCGGTTCCGTCGATACGGATGCTGCCATCCGTCACATCGTAAAACCTCGGTATGAGCTGACAGAGAGTGGTCTTGCCGCCTCCAGAAAAACCGACGATAGCGATCGTCTCACCTGCTGCCACGTGCAGACTGAGGTGATCGATCACGGTCACATCATCCTGATAGGAGAAGCTGATATCATCGATATCGATTCTTCCCTCTGTCACCTGGAGAGGCCTCGCATCCGGTTTCTCCTTGATTCGCGGCTCCATCTCCATGACCTCCACGAACCTTCTGAGTCCCGCCATTCCGTTGGCAAAGATCTCCGCAAAGTTGGAAAGCTTCCGGATCGGAGTAACGAACGCGTTGACAAACAGCGTAAAGGTGATCAGATCGATATAGTTCATCGAGCCGTTCATGATCAGCCATCCGCCCACACCGATCACGGTGACAGGCATGATGCACATAAAGAACTCCTGGCTAGCGTTAAACGATCCCATCGCCTTATAATACCCCTGTTTGGCGTTTACAAACACATCATTGGATCGGGTGAAACGGTCGTACTCGATATTCTCGTTGGCGAATGCCTTGGAGGTACGGAATCCGGAAATACTGGATTCGATATCCGAGTTGATGGCAGCCAGACGGACTTTTACCTGCGTCGAGGCTTTGGCCATATTCTTCCTGCGGTTCATCACGATCGCAACGAAGATCGGAACCAGAATCGCCACAATCAGCGCAAGACGCCATTCGATATAGAACATAAAGCACAGGGATCCGGTAATCGTCAGCACTGCGATCAGAAGATCCTCCGGCCCGTGATGTGCCAACTCGGTGATCTCAAACAGATCTCCGGTCATGCGGCTCATCAGTTTGCCGGTCCGGTTTTTGTCGTAGAATTCAAAATCCAGACTTTGTAAATGCGAGAACAAAGCGGCGCGGATATCCGCCTCCACAAGGACGCCAAATACGTGTCCGATATACGTCATAAAATAGTAGCAGACAGAGCGCAGCAAATAAAAACAAGCAATGCATACCATGAGGAGGAAGAAAACCCGATACATCTTCTCCGGCAGCAGATGATACATCGCCCGTCTGGATGCCAGCGGAAACGCCAGATCGATCGCTGCGACCATGAGCGCGCAGCACATATCGAAGAGGAAGAGTTTCCGGTGTGGCTTAAAGTAATGGAATAATGTGCGTAAATATTTCATGTTGTCAGTTTCCCTCTGCCAGATACCCTTTCGACTGGAGCATATCCTGAATCAGATCCAGGGTGTCCTCGTCCCGGGCTTCTACGGTATGGTAATGATAGCTTGAAGTCACATTTTTCAGGAGCTGCGACCGGCCGCTGTTCAGATCTTCAATAAAGGCATCGACCTTCCGTCTGGAATCGATGTTCAGTTCTCCTTCGATTCGGCCATATACCTTATGCCAGACGAAAACGTCCAGCACGGTACCGCCGAGGTCCACGATCGAGAGAAGCTCATCCGCAGTCTGCTCATCCGTATGGCAGACCTTGAATACGCGGCGTTTCAAGCCGGACAGATTCAGGATATATCCACGGCTCGTCGAAAGGATATCATCTCCGGCAGCGCGGAGAAGCGCGATATCCTGTACGATCACCTGCCGGCTTACATCAAAAAGCTCCGCAAGCTTCCTTGCGGGAACCGGTTCGCTGCTCTGACGGAGCAGATTGATAATCTCTGTCCTGCGTTCTTCACCGACCATCGCTTTTCCTCCTGCCACATATTCTATCACAGACCCATCCTGTTTTTCAATGCTGCTGCAAAGGATTCCGCGCACCGAAAGAGCTTCTTTCATCAGAATCTTCTGTGGATGGAAAGAACCGGCGCAGATCCTGCGCCGGTTCACGGTATTCCTGTTTTACTTTTTTAGAATGAAAGCTCTGTACGGTTGATCAGATCCATCTGAAGCGGCTTTCCCAGCTCGACGAAATACGCGCTGTATCCCGCCACACGCACGAGCATATCCTTGTAATCCTCCGGCTTTTCCATCGCTGCCCGCATCGTAGCGGAACTCATGATGTTAAACTGGCAGTGAGTAGCTGATCCCTGGAAGAACGTATCGATAAAGCTGATCAGGTTCTCTTTCCCCTGCTCGCCGACGACGCACTCAGGCGGGAACTTCCAGTTCAGCAGCGTGCCGTTCGTCGCTCTGGTATGATCCGCCTTGTTCACGGAGTTGGCGATCGCTGTCGGTCCGTTGACATCGTGAGAAGCTGCGCTGGTGTGCACCGGTCCCATGTTATCGGAGATTGGTTCCCCGGCTTTCCGGCCATCCAGCGATGCCGCGATGTCCGCGCCGAGGCTGACATTCGCATTGACGGTATAGACGCCCGGCGTAAAGACGCCTCCACGCGCGTTCGGACGTCCGCCCACGTGATCGCAGTAGCTGTTAAAGACAGCCGTATAGAAGCGGTCTGCATAGTCGTCATCGTTGCCGAAATGATGGACTTTTGTGCTGTTGATCAGCGCATAGAGCACCTCATATCCGACCCAGTTATTCCGCATGGCATCCAGCAGCTCCGCGCCGGTATACTTATACTCATCGAAAACCAGCTGGCTGATTGCGGAAAGCGCATCTGCGCAGGAACCGATCCCGCTGGCCTGCGGTCCGGTAAAGTTATACGCTGCGCCGCCTGCGCTCAGGTCCTTTCCGCTCTTCATGCAGCTCCTGAACATCGAGGATGCGAGCGGTGTCGGCTTGATCTCCCGGTGGGCCACATCGATGATATCGATCATGGAACACATCTGTTCCGTCCAGTAGGCGATCTGCGCATCGACGCTCTTCATCACATCGTCCATACTCTTTGCCGTTGCAAGCGATCCGGTATTCGGACCGAGCTGGCTCCCGGCTCCCGCGCACATCGGATATCTCGGACAGTGCGTGCTGCAGTCGATGCATCTGCCGCCGTTAAGCGCAAGCTCCAGAACCTTCATCAGGTTCATATATGCTGCATCGTGGAATCCGTATTCCTTTCCCGGAAGGTCCGGTTCCACACATCCTACGACCTCATATTCACGAGCCTCTTCCGGCGGCATGCCCTTCTTCTGCATGACCGCGATCGCTGTCGCGTCATTATACAGCTTGGGATGACCGTAACCAGCGCGGATACACTCCACGGTCTTTACCTTCAGCTCGTATGGAGTATTCTCGTGTACGCGTACACAGAGCCACGGCACCATCATGCGCGTATGGACGGAAGCCTCCAGCAGCATGAAGGTCAGATCGTTCGTCACATCGTTGCCCTCGCGGTCGACTCCGCCGACAGTCAGGCTTTCTCCGCCCCATCCGCGGCCGTTTCTGAACTTAGAGGACAGTCTGTTCTTCAGCTTAGAAGGGTTGCTGGCCTTGATATAGGCGCACTCAAGGAGCTCCTGCGCGAATTCCTTGGTAATGACCTGATTCTCCATATCATGCTTATAATACGGATACAGCCACTGATCCATTCTTCCATAGGAGATAGAATGTCCGTTAGACTCGATCTCCACGACAGTCGTGGCAAAGTACCACAGCTGCAGCGCCTGCCACATGGTCTCCGCAGGTCCCTTCTCGATCTGACGCAGGTTCGCTGCGATCTGTCTGAGCTCAAGACCGCGGACCGGATCAGATTCCCGGTCTGCCATCTCATCCGCCAGCTTGCCGTAGCGGGAGATGAAGTGCTGTGTTGCCTGGATCTCGTACATCGCTGCAATGTAGAAATTGACGTGCTCCGCATAGTCCGGATCATCCATGGAAAGCGACAGAATGCCCTCCTGCACTTCTTCCAGCAGTCCGTCGAAGCCGACCTCCAGCAGATGACCGTAGTCCAGCACGTAATGGCCGATTCCGGCATCGTGATACAGGCTGGTCAGGAAGACCTTCTTGCCGAGCTCGCTGCCCTTCGCCTGGTCCATGGAAATCTCGCGGTTGACCTTCGCAGAGACGGTCTTCCCGCGCCAGTACTGCAGGATGCGAATCAGCTCATCCTTATCTTCGTCTTTGATATAGAACTGATCATGAGGACGCTGGTCAAACGGATGATTCTCCAGCTCGTCGATGATCCATTCCACCGAAAACTCCGGATAGATCGGCGCCGCTTTGGCAGGCGCAGCGATCGTACCCACGATGAGCTCATCCGGATAGATCTCGATGTCGACGTTCGCCAGAATATGCTGCAGCGCATGCATGCAGCGCAGAATCTGCGGACGTCCCTCGGTCTTCATATAGCTTTCCGTCACAAGTCTGGCGCGCTGGATATCGATATTAAACGGCGCGTCCAGGAAGGTCTTCCTGAGACGGTTCACCCTGGGATACGGCGAGAACTCACCGTGTCCCACCTGATATCCGAGCCCGTAGCTCTTATCAAACGGCTCTGTTCCAATTGCTTTTGTATGTGTCATTTTCCTTTTCCCGTTACACAGCAGATTCCCCTGTTCCGGAAATATGCTGTTATCTCTTTCAGTCTGGCATTTGCAGATTCCTGGTCGAGTTCCATTCCCGCCATAGGATATGGCCGTCCCAGAGACCTGTATTTCTCTTCCCCGAGCCGCATATAATTCAGAAGCTGCAGCTCCTGCACGGAGTTCCGAAGGTCCCCGGTAATAAAATCCGCAGTTTTCCGGATATTCTCCTCGTCGTCATTGATGCCGGGGATCACGGGGATGCGAAGGATCATGTCCTTGCCCGCCTCTGCCAGTTTTCTGGTGTTAAACAAAATCTTTTCGTTCGAAACACCGATATACTTCTGGTGTTTCTGCGGATCCATCATCTTCAGATCGGAGATAAAAAGATCCGTATGCGGCAGGACCAGATCGACCGCCGCTTCGTCCACGTGAAGCGCGCTCTCCACGCAGGTGTGGATTCCTTCTTCATGGCACGCCTGAAGCAGCTCCGCTGCAAATGCCGCCTGCAGAAGGGGTTCGCCGCCGGAGACGGTCACACCGCCGCCCGACTGCTCATAATACGTCCGATCCTTTTTAATAATATCCATCAGTTCACGGACAGACATCAGATCGCCCCAGATGCGGATCGCTTCAGAAGGACAGGCATCTGCCGCGCAGATCCATCTGTCCGTGCCGTCTGTGTGAATGGATTCTATCTTATCACCAGCGTCAAAAATAATCTGCGCGCCGGAATCCGCTTTCTCACACAGGCCGCAGACACTGCGCCCGATGCAGCGGCTCGGATAAACGCCCGGCTCGCGCCGCGCTTTTAATCCTTCCGGATTGCTGCACCATCTGCAGGCGAGCGGACAACCTTTCAGAAAAATCTCTGTCCGAATGCCCGGCCCGTCGTGAACGGTGTATCGCTGTATGTTAAAAACGTTCCCTTTACTCATAGACTCTCTGGTAGAGTTCGCGTACATCTTCTTTTCCCATCGGATAGTACGCGTTATTTACGAGACGCATCTGATTCTCAAAAACAGATTCGGTAAACTCATCCAGATCGCTCTCCGTCGCTCCGTATTCCTTCAGAGTCTTCACCGGAAGCAGATACTCCTCTGCCTCCGCAAGAGTGCGGACAGCGTCCTTCTCGTCACCGCCGAGCACGTCTGCGATCATCTGACGGAGTTCCTTCATTCTTCCGTCCGGATCATGCTCGTCATACATTCTGAGAGCTGCGTCGAAGAATGCGTAGTTCGCAGCGCCATGTGTCACGTGATACTTACCGCTCAGCGGATAAGAAACACCGTGTACAATACCGCATCCTGCGGTCAGGAAAGCGATGCCGGCATACATCGCAGCGGTCAGCATCTCTTCTGCGTACTCTTTCTGCAGGCTGGCTCCTTCCCCATACATCTTCAATGCGCGAAGAATGATCTCGATTGCGCCCTTGGCAAACAGATCCGAGGTCATGGTAGCGCGGCTCGGAGACAGGAAGCTCTCTGTCGCATGGATCAGCGCATCGAGGAGCGATTCCGCCATCGGACGAAGCGGAATGTCTTCCAGGAATTCCGGAATCAGGACCGCGGTATCTGCAATCAGCTTTTCATCCAGAAGACCCATCTTGGTGGTCCCACCATCTGCGGTATGTACATTGGCAACAGAAGTCATTGTGACCTCAGCGCCGGTTCCACAGGTCGTCGGGATGCAGACGAGCTGCTTCTCACGAACGATCTCCTCGCGGTGGAAAAACAGATCATTGACGCTCTTCGGTCTTCTTATCACGAACAGCTTTGCAATGTCCATAATGCTGCCGCCGCCGATCGCGATCACGCGGTCATAGGCGTCATAATCCGCAGCAGCAAACATGCCGACGATCATCTCTTCAGAGGGTTCGCCTACGCCATAATCTTCCTGTACGATGCATCTGGCATCCGGGAGCACCGGATCGATATAGCGTTCTTTCAGATACGCGGTCGTCAGGATCAGGTCCTTCTCCCCCGTCTGAAAATCCTTAGCGAACTCCTCAAATGTGCCGAATTTAAAAATACCCGGCTTGATTAATATTTCTCTCATACTGACGTCCCTCCCCGTCTCTTTATTATTGTTATACTATCAGGTTCTGATCAGATGCAGGATCTCTCTTCTGAGGTGCAGGTATTCTTCGCTGTACCGGAAATCCTCCTCACTGTCCTCAGCATTATTGGTAAAGTCCACATCAAATTCTTTAATGATCCTTCCGGGCAGTGCGGACATGGCGACCACTCTCGTCGCGAGAGACAGCGCCTCATCAACGTCATGCGTGATCATCACAGCAGAACACTTGGTGCTCTTCCAGACCTTTCGGATCAGATCCTGCATGGAAGTTCTGGTGAAAGCGTCCAGCGCGCCAAACGGCTCGTCGAGCAGGATCAGGATCGGATCGTTGACCAGCGCTCTCGCGAGCGCAGCTCTCTGCCGCATGCCGCCGGAAAGCTCATACGGCTTGGAATGCGCGAACTTCTCCAATCCTACGAGTTCGATGAACTCCTTGGTTCTGCGTTCAGTCTCCGCGGATTTGATCCCGCGCACCTTAGGTCCGAACGCGATGTTATTATATACGTCCATCCAGGGGTAAAGTGTCGGCTGCTGAAAAACGACTGCGCGTCTCGGGTCGATGCCTGTCACAGGCTCACCGAGCATCGTGACGGATCCTTCCGTCGCTTCCAGAAGACCTCCCATCACGTTCAGCAGCGTACTCTTGCCGCATCCTGACGGGCCTAAGATACACACAAAATCTCCATCGTTCACATCAAGCGAGACATTATCAAGTGCCAATGTCTCGGCTGAGTCATTGGCACCCTGATATCTGACGCTCAGTGATCGGATTGACATGATCGTCTTATCACTCATTGTCTTTATTTTCCCTCTTCTTCTAATTCTTTCAGCGCCTGTTCCAGATAGCTCGTGTCGATCTTGCTCTTGAAGAAGTCAACGTCCTTCGCATCCTCGATCTGACCGTTGTCCTGGAGGAACTTCGCAACCTGATACAGGTTATTTGCAGCGTTGTCGCTTCCAAAGCAGTCATCCGTCATCTGATCTTCCAGAGTCGGGTAAATGTCGCTCATCTGCTCCTTGACTACATCGACATCCAGTTCCAGTCTGTCGGCTGCCATCTGGAGAGCGGTGTCCTGATCATCTCTAAAGAGGACTGCGCCCTTCTGGACTGCCTTCAGGAATGCTACGACCTGTTCCGGATTCTCTTCCGCATAAGAAGATCTGACTACATAGAAATTATACGTGGAATGACCCTTCTTTGCAAGGTCTTCTACCGTCAGCAGAACTTTTCCGCCGCTGTTCTTCAGATTGATCAGGGTCGGGTTCCAGGTGTAGGCGACATCGATGTCACCACGCTGCCATGCGGAGTTGATCGCATCCGGCTGCATATCGATGATCTCGATATCGTCTGCAGACATTCCTTCATCTTCCAGCGCGCAGAGCAGTCCGTAATGACCGGAGGAAGCCAGTGTGCATCCGACCTTCTTACCCTTCAGATCCTTTACGGATTTGATCCCTGCATCTTCTCTGACGACCAGACCTTCCGTACCCTGAATACGGGTCGCGATATAGATGACCTTATAGTCAACGCCGCTGGTCAGACCGGTTACGACCGGGCAGATTCCGAAAGCGCCGCCGAAGTCAGCACTGTCTGCCTTCAGAGCGTTGTTGATATCTCTTCCGGATGTGAAGTTCTCTACGGAAGTGCCTTCTGCCATCAGTTCTTCAAAATATCCGCCTGCCTTGGACACGGTGCAGGTGTCGGAAAGATCCTGTGTCGCGAAGATCGCCGGAGCTCCTGCGCCTTCTGCGGAGCCTGCTGCAGATCCGGCACCGTTATCGCTTCCGCCACATGCAGTCATCATTACAGCAAGTGCTGCTGCAGCTGCCACAACGAGTAATTTCTTCATCTTCATAATTTCGTCTCCTTTATACCCTTATACTCATACAATTGACGATAACTATTCTTTCTCTGAATTAAAGCTTACCCTTCCACGGAACGACTTTCTTCTCCGTTGTGCGGAGGATATAGTCGAACACGATACCTGTGATGCCCATTACAATGATGCCAGCGAAAATGATGTCACTTCTCAGCCAGTTACTTGCATCCAGAACGACCCAGCCGATTCCGGAGGAAGCAGCTACCATCTCAGCTGCGACCAGCGTCGTATAGCCATGTCCGAACGCGGTGCGGACTCCGGTAAAGATGTCCGGCGCAGTGTACGGAAGGATCACCTTCCAGAACATCTGGCTGTCGTTTGCTCCAAGCGTTGCCGCTACATTCGTGTAAGCTTCCGGAATCTTAACGACCGATGCCACACATGCAACGTAGATTGCAGGGAAGCAAGCCAGATAAAGCAGCATGATCTTGGATCCGTCGCCGATACCGAGCCACATTACGATGACGGTATAGTATGCGAGAGGCGGAAGCGGACGGATGAACTCGATGATCGGTTCCATCGCCGCGCGGATCTTCCGATTCATTCCGCTGAGAAGTCCAATTGGAATTGCCGTTACAACGGCAAGGAAGAATGCAGTGAACAGACGGTAGAAGCTTCCTCCCAGGTGCTGCCACAGAGTATTCCCCTTATATCCATCCGTAGCCATACCGGTGAGTGCTGACCATACCGCGCTGATAGAAGGAACGACCTTGGCCTCCTCCAGCATTCCCGCTGCGGATGCAGCGATCCAGATCAGAAAAAAGATCCCTACTGTCAGACAGGAAATCAGAAAACTTGTATTTCTCTTCTTTCCCGGCATTTTTTCCTGTTTCTTTTCTACCGTATTCATTCTAATACCCGCTTTGTTTAAAATGTATTCCATCTCATAACCACCTGTTTATATAATTATAACTGTTTACAAATACTTGAATATATGATATAGTCTTTTCGTAAGAATGTCAACAGATTTTGTTCAACAAACTGCATAATTTTTGAATTAGGAGTATTAAAAATGGAAATGCTGATCAATGGTAAACACACAGGCAGCCTCAGTGGCCAGACGATGGATGTATACGATCCGTACCGCGGAACCGTACTCGATACGGTCCCCAGAGCAACTGAGGCAGATCTCGACCTGGCTCTCGATGCTGCGAAGGAAGCACAGAAAGAATGGAAGAAAGTTCCGGTACATCAGAGAGCTGCTATCCTCATGAAGTTCGTGGAGCTGGTGCAGGCAAACAAACAGTCTCTCGCAGAGACACTCTGCAGAGATAACGGAAAACCGATCACACAGGCTCTTGGAGAGATCGGGAATATTCAGACGGTCGTCCCCGCCTTTGTGGAGAAGGCCAAACACTTCTATGAGACGGTAGTCCCTGCCGGCCTGGAGTCCGGACAGGAAAATGCTATCCAATATATAAAACGTGAACCGGTAGGCGTCGTTGCCTGCATTATTCCCTTCAACTTCCCTTCTAATTTATTTTGTCAGAAGGTCATGCCCTCTCTGCTGATGGGAAATGCGGCGCTGGTTTTGCCCCCGTCGGGGAATCCGCTGACAGTCATGAGACTCTGCGACCTTCTCGCGGAAGCCGGAATCCCGGCTGGCGTTATCCAGTGTGTCACCGCTCCGGGAGCCATGAAGGAATATGCGGTCCGCGATCCGAGAACGGACTTCATCTCTCTGACCGGAAGCACCGAAACCGGCGTCCGCACGGCGCAGGTTGCAGCTGCGAGCCTCAAGCCTTACGCGCTTGAGCTGGGCGGCAACGATCCGTTCGTCGTCTTTGAAGATGCGAACATGGATATTGCTGTCGGTGAGATCTTCGGCGGCCGCCTGACGAACTCCGGACAGATCTGCTGCGCCTGTAAGCGCTTCCTGATCCACAGAAGCCGCCTTGCGGAGTTCACGGAAAAGACGCTCGCTATGGTAAACTCTCTGAAGATCGGTGATCCGATGGATCCGTCCACACAGATCAGCTGCCTGATCAATGAGAAGGAAGCGATCACGGTCGAAGAGCAGGTCAAGCACACCCTTTCCCAGGGCGGCAGACTGCTCTGCGGCGGCGAACGCAAAGGAACCCATTATGCGCCTACCGTCATCGCGGATGTGACGCCGGACATGGATATCGCCTCTGATCTGGAAGTGTTCGGTCCAGTTATCCCGATCATCCCCTTCGATACCATGGAGGAAGCGATCGAGATCGCGAACAACTCGATCTACGGACTGTCCAGCTGCGTGTTCACGGAGAACATGCATACCGTGAAAAAGATGGTCGATGCTTTTGAAGCCGGAAATGTGATCGTCAATTCTGCTTCCCGTCTGCGCACCTTCGAGATGCCGTTCGGCGGATGGAAGATGAGCGGCGTCGGCACGGAAGGCGTCATGGTCACCTTCAACGAGGTGACGAAGCCAAAGGTCGTCGTGCTCACCAATCTTTAAGAACAAAAAACAGCAGGGTCTGCCACGCAAGGCAGACCCTGTTTTCTATTAACACTCGCCTCTCTCAGACTTCTCCTCTAAGCCGCTTGACTAACCTGTCGCTGATCAGATCTTCCCATTCCACGACCTCGATCCCAAGCTCCGATGCGCGCATGCGCATAAGCGACCGGCTCTTCGTCACCGGCGCGGAGGTCACGATCATCGCGCGGGATCCCCTCCCGCCGAACCGATCCCGTAGGATCGCCAGTTCGTTGAGAGCAGGCGTTACGATCTCATTCGTTTTACAGCTGATGAACATCGGCCGTACCCCTTCGACAGCCATCACGTCGATCTCATTTGTCACAGCATTTCGCTGTGTCAGGCCGCCGTCCCAGTTGACGACCGCGCTGAGGACCACATCATCAAAGCATCCTGCCTCGAGGCACGAACAGTATACCTTGAGTTCCAGCACGGAACCGATATCCCGAAGCCAGAACCGGACTGTCTCATCCGGGAACCGGAACTGCACCTGGTCGCCTCTGGTTTCCAGATTCAGGATCAGGCGTTTTTCCGCAAGGCTGACGAGAAGTCCTTCATCCACCGTAACCATGCCCTGATCCACCCGGACGGTACGTTCTCCGGAAGCGGTCAGAACACCCTCCTCTGAGGAGGAGATCGCCTGAATATAGCCGATCTGCCTGCGCCAGATCCGGCGGTACTTCTGAAACACCGAAAACAGATCATCGATCTGCGGGAGCTTCTCCTTCAGGATCTGATTGTCCTCTCTGCCCGGAAGCAGCGTTCCGCCGGCCATCAGAAAACAGGACATGGCATCCAGCTTGACATTGCACGGCAGATCCCGTGCAAACGGAGCATTTTTGATCTCAAAGAAGGAATTACGCTTCCGGCTATACGTATACACGGCAGCCTTTCCGCTGACGGCTCCGGCTGCAAAAAGAGCAGCATCGGTACCGCCCGCAATATCGATCGCGCAGTCTTCTCTTGTGTCCAGTACATTCTGCAGCTGTTTTTCAATCTTGGCCGCATCCAGCAGACTCACCGGGATGATGGTCAGTTTGACCGGGCACTTGCGATACTGAAAATACTTCGTCAGAGTTTCTTTCAGCGCGCTTTTCTTCACTTCCGGCGGGCAGAGGATCACGGTCTCTTCCGGGCGGAACACCTCAGTCCCCAGCACGTTTTCGATCGGCCGCTCATCATATAATTCGATCAAAGTCTTCATCTAATCATCTCCATCAGTACTCCGGCACCGCCACGATGTATTCCTCGACATCCTTTTTCGCTTCTTCCACGGCTTTTGGCAGGATCTCCAGGAACTCATCCACCTCTTCTTCCGTATTATAGATTCCGAAGCTTATACGGATCATTCCCGGTGTGTTGACATCCGAGCACTCTGCAAACCCGTGGACCTCCTCATCCGAGATCCCCATCAGTCTCCACACATACGGATTGGCGCAGAACGCGCCTCTTCTGGTCGCGATGCCATAGTAGTTTGACAGGCGCTGCGCCAGGACGTAGGAATTCAGATCGCTGAAATTAAACGTCACGACGCCGACGCGGTCGTCGATATTCTCAGTATCACCGTACAGGATAATGTTATCCATCTTCTTCAGTCCGTCGATCAGCTTGCGGTTCAGCACCTTCTCGTGCTCTTCGATCTGATCGAATCCGACCTCCTGCAGAATGTCAATCGCCTTTCCGAGACCGACCACACCCGGATAATTCGGGGATCCGGCCTCATAGCGCTTCGGTACTTCCGCATAGCTCTGCCAGTCATCTCCGACGATCTGGATGGTGCCGCCGCCGTAAAACTCCGGCATGTGCTTTCTCATGATGTTGATTTTGCCAACAACAGCGCCTCCGCCGTAAGGCGAGTACATCTTATGCGCAGAGAAGACGAAAAAGTCGATATCCTCCGCCCGGGTCTTTCCCTTCATCGAGAACTGCCGGTGAGCGACGATCTGCGCGCCGTCGACGATGATCTTCGCGCCGTATTTATGCGCCAGCTTCGCGACGCGGTGCACGTCCGTCACGTAGCCGGTCACGTTCGAAGCGGCTGTGACGGTGACATATTTCACCTTGTTCTTCTTCAGCAGCTTCTCAAGATCGCCGTACTTGACGCGTCCCTGCTTGTCAACCTCCGCATAGATGACCTTCGCCCGCTCTCTCCACGGCAGGTCGTTCGAGTGGTGCTCGATGCGGGTCGCCAGAATCAGGTCGCCCTTCTTCACCAGCGCAGAGGCCAGCTTGTTCAGGCCGTCCGTGGTGTTATTGACGTAGAAGCAGGTGTACTTTTCCGGATTCGCATTGACAAAATCCAGTACCTTATCCTTCGTATTCTCATAGATTTCCGTCGAATGGTTCGATTTCGGCGAAAAGCCTCGTCCAATCGATCCATACTCCGCAAACTCCTTGTCGACCTCCTCCATGACCGGGCGCAGCACCGGAGTCGTCGCCGCGTTGTCAAAATTGATGACCGTCTTTTCCGTTCCGTCCTCCAGCGTCATCGGTTCATCGATCCCGACGATATAGTCCCGGATATTGTCCAGCGAATAGTCGCCGGCGGTATCCGAAGATTCTGCCGCAGAAGACGGTTCCGCCGCAGCGCTGCCACCCTCGCCTGCCCCGCTGACACACGCGGTCAGAAGACAAATACTCAGGGCTGCGATCAGAAGCAGATACTCTATGATCCTGACACTCTTCCTCATAATGACCTCCTAACTCTCATCTTTCCCCTTATTGTATCATGCGTTACTGCAGTAAAGCAAGAATCTCCCGGTATCCATCCGGGTCGGTATCCCCCTCCGTGCTCACGAGCAGGATCACAGATGATTCAGTGATCCCAAACAATTCGCGGAGTTTCTGGGAGCGCAGGATTTTGCGCAAAACCCCATACGTCACAGCCCCGGACTCTCCGGACACGACGGCAGGATCCTCTCCTTCCGGGCTTGCGTATGCCCGCATGCCCTGCTCCGTGACGCTGTCCCTGCAGGACACAAAGAATGCGGAATGATCCCGGATCGTCGGCCACGTAACGCCGCAGGGCGTGCCGCAGTTCAGGCCTGCCATAATCGTCTCCGGATTTCCGGGGATCGTATGCGCGCTGCCATCTTCCGCCCGGACCGACTGATAGATGCAGGCCGCCTCTTCCGGCTCCACAATCGTCACGACCGGCTTCTCTTCCCCGGCGCTGCGCAGGAAATAGGATTCTATGCCGCCTGCCATCGCGCCGACTCCGGCCTGCAGGAAGATGTGTGTGGGGCGCTTCCCTCCCATCTGCTGTTCTGCTTCCGCAGCGAGTGTGAGATACCCCTCGATGATCCACTTCGGATAGGTCTCGTAACCGTCCCAGGATGTGTCCTGCACCAGGATCCATCCGTTCTCCTCCGCGAGCTTCTCCGCAAAGGCTATCGTCCCGTCGTAATTATATTCCGTGATTGCGGCTTCGGCGGTTCCGGCTTCTTCGATCGCGCGCCTCCTGGCTTCGACCGACCCCTTCGGCATATAGACATGCGCCCGGCAGCCGAACAGCTTCGCAGCCCAGGAGATGCCCTTTCCATGGTTTCCGTCGGTCGCGGTGACAAAATCTATCTCCCCGCACCTCTTCCGCACATCTTCTTCCAAAAATGCAGTGTAATCCACAGTATCCGGGTCAAATCCCAGCTTCTCGCAGAGGATCCGGAAAATACAGTAGCTTCCGCCGAGACCTTTAAACGCTTTCAGTCCAAACCGCGAGGACTCATCCTTGACGAAGATCGAGTCCACCTGAAAACGGTTCGCTGCCGCTTTTAAAGAAACCAGCTCCGTCTCCCGGTAGTCCGGAAGGCTTCTGTGGAAGCGCAGCGCGCGTCCGGCATCCTCCGGGCCAAAAGGAGGATCGTTCTTTTCTTTAGACATTTCATTTGCAAGGATGCTGAACTCATCAAAAATATATTCCTTCATAAGGCGCCTCATTTCTATTTCCTATTTCCCATATATGCGTCGATCTCCCGCATCCGTTCGTTCTGTAATATTTTCTCATATTCCTGGCATCATTGCAAACAGTTAAGCGGCCCGAAGGCCGCTCTTTAAGTCGGAGCGTAGCTCCTGGCGTGCTCGCACGTCAAGGACGTAGCGAACGACTGCAACGGGCGCCGGGAGCTTCAGCTCCTCCGGGTTTCAGTGGGGGATTATAACCCACCACTGAAAGTCGGAAATGGAACCCGC
>JAFOML010000033.1 GCA_017425345.1 Eubacterium sp.
GCGGGTTCCATTTCCGACTTTCAGTGGTGGGTTATAATCCACCACTGAAACCCGGAGGAGCTGAAGCTCCCGGCGCCCGTTGCAGTCGTTCGCTACGTCCTTGACGTGCGAGCACGCCAGGAGCTACGCTCCGACTTAAACTGAGAAACAGGATCATAACACCAGGAAAGGAAAGGAACAGATATGAGTTTTAGTGATAATCTCCCAAAGCTGAAGCCGCTTAGCAGAAGCGTTTCCATTGTTGGGGTCGGCGTGACTCCTTTCAGACAGACGAAAGAAGACCCTGAGCTGAACGGAATTACCGAAGGAGAGCTTTTCGGGTATGCAGCGATCGAGGCCATGCGCGACGCCGGGATTAACGGTAAGGATGTCGACTTCTTTATCCACGGGCAGGCCGGTCCGGGATGGACCAGCAACTTTGCGACGCCGAACATGCACGTCGCGAACTGGCTCGGCATGAAGGGAAAAGCATCCTACCATCACAGCGAAGCCTGCGCGACCGGCTATGTCGCGCTCGAGACCGGCGCAGCAATGATCGCATCCGGCGCTTACGACGTAGTGCTTTCCGGCTGTGTGGAAATGCCCCATTCGATCGCATACCCCGACAGAGTCCTGACAAAGAGAAGACTCGGGACAGAAGCGATCTTCCACGAGACGCTCTGTTCGACGATCACGAGGGACTATAACCTCTTCACGAACGGTATCCTTCCTTTCCACTGGGAATCCTGGTTCCAAGCCTATGTTGAAGAAAACGGCCTGACAGACGAGATGGCAGACGACCTCCTCGTTCACATGACGATCAACGCCAGAAAGATGGCTGCGATCAATCCGCTCGCTCTGGCCTATGGAAAGACCTACGACGAAGTCGCGAAGGAAAACGGATTCGAAACCGCAGAAGAATACCTGACATCCAAGTGGAATCCGAAACTCGGTCACTGGTACCGGGTCAGCAATTTTGAGCAGAGATGCGACGGCGCCGGCGCGTTCGTGCTGATGCCGACAGAAATGGCTTACCGGTACACCGATCACCCGATCGAGATCCTCGGGATCGGACACTCCTGTGTCGAATACGGGAATCCGCAGAACGAGAGGACCGGAACCATCAACGCTTACAATCAGGTCAAAGAACTGACCGGACTGACCGGAAAAGATATGGATCTGTTCATGACCAACGACTTCTTCCTCGCACAGCAGCTCCTGTCTGCAGAGGCATGTGAGTACCTGCCGAAGGGCGAAGGCTGGAAATACATGATGGATGACAGATGTATGTTTACAGGCGACAAGCCGATCCAGACCAACGGCGGCAGATGCCATTACGGCCACGCAGCCGCGGCATCCGGCACACACGATATCTACGAGGTCTGCATGCAGATGAGAGGGGAAGCGGATGATCATCAGATCGACCGTCCGATCCGGCATGCGATGCTTCGCGGATTCGGCGGCGGACAAAACCTGCTCTGCCTGATCCTGAAGTATAACTAAGAAGGGGGAGGAAATACAATGAAGGTCATTAAAACAGAACGAATCGTAAAAACATATTATGACGCATTGGAAGAAGGAAAAGTCCTCGGACGCAAATGCCCTTCCTGCGGACACATTGAATTCCCGCCTTACCTCGCCTGCAACGAGTGTGGGAATCTGGACACCGAATGGGTCGATCTGACCAATGCCAGAGCACGGATCCTGCAGGTCCTGCCCCCGCTGAACGTTTTTCCGGAGACGGAATTCGCGAACGAGAACGACGGATTCGTCGCTGTGTGCATCCAGCTCGAAAACGCGGATCCTTACGTGACCTCTATGGTCCACGTCGGAAAGGACGCATATGAGAGGATCCACGAGAACATGGACAGCATCGTCCTGAAGCCATATATCATTCAGGGAGCAGACACCAAAGTTTGTTCGTGGGTGGATGAAAACTTTGTCGAAGAACCAAAGAAGGAAGAAGCCGCAGCCCCCGAAGCAGAAGCTCCGGCTCAGGCAGCAGCGGAACACGATGAGATCACGAAGACCGTCATCAGCTGCGCTGCGGAAGCCTATGATGCAGAAGAATCGTCGATCAGCCTGGCCACGGATATCCGCGAGGATCTCTCACCGGAGTCCATGAAGATGATCGTGATGCTTTCCAACATCGAGGAAGAGCTGGACGTCGTGATCGAGATCCCGGAGGCGGGTAATTTGAACACCATTGCAGACTTTGTCAACACGGTAAGGGCCAAGCTCGGCATGAGTGGCACGGTCTCGGCAGAAGGCGCCGCATCTTCCGCAGCCAGCGCATCCCAGTCCGGTTCCGCAGAAGAGCTCGACGACGTGGCGAAGGCAGTGATCGCGGCAGCAGCGGAAGCCTATGAGGTGGACGAAGAAGCGATCACCCTGTCGACCGACATCCGCGAGGACCTTTCGCCAGAATCCATGAAGATGATCGTGATGCTCTCCGGGATCGAAGAGGCGCTGGACGTCGTGATCGAGATCTCCGAAGCGGGATCCCTGAACACGATCGCCGACTTTGCAGCATTGACCAGAAAGAAATTAGGATAACAGTCCGAGAAAGAAGAGGAGATCAGGATGGAATTTATTGAAAAAATCTATGAGCAGGCGAGATCCGATCAGAAGAAGATCGCTGTCCCGGAAAGCACGAACGAAGTGATGCTGAAGGCGTCTGCAAAAGTTCACGCAGACGGCATCTGTCAGATCGTGCTGGTCGGAAATCCGGAGAAAATACAGGCAAAGGCCGCTGAGATCGGTGCAGATATCACCGGCATTCAGATCACAGACCCTGCAGACGAAGCGTACAAGACCATGCTGCTCGACAAGTACGAAGCCTCTCCGAAAAAGGTCATGGGCAGAAAATTCGTCGGAAAGCGCATCGGGGATCCCGTCTACCTGGCGACCCTGATGGAAGCGGTTGGCGAGGTCGACGCAACGATCGCAGGCATCGACACCACGACATATGAGTTCGTACTGGCAGCAAACAGCATCATCGGAATGGCGCCCGGCTGCGTCACTGCATCCGGTCTTCAGATCCTGGAACTGGAAGAGTTCCAGGGGGAAAAGGACAAGTTCATCGGCATCTCAGACGGCGCGATCAACGTAGAACCGACGATCGAGCAGCATGCCGGAATCGCCATCGCCTCCTGCGATACCTTCAAGGCCATCACCGGGCTCGAGGCAAAATGCGCATTCCTGTCCTACTCAACAGACGGTTCCGGCGGTATGAGTGCCCCGGTCAAGAAAGTCAGAGCAGCGGTCGAACTCGCGCAGGAGCTCAGACCGGATCTCGCGATCGACGGGGAATTCCAGTTCGACGCCGCCATGATCCCAAGAGTCGGAGAAAAGAAGGTGAAGAGAGAGAGCAAAGTTGCAGGACACGCAAACGTTCTGATCACACCGGATGCTGCCGGCTGCAACATCTGCGGCAAGGCGATCCAGTTCTCCGCCAGATGCAAATCCTACGGCCCGCTTTATCAGGGCTTCCGTCTGCCGATCCTGGACTGCTCCAGAGGCATGGACGAAGTGATCGCATACGACAATATCGCGCTGCTTTGCGTGCAGGCACAGGCTGTCTGACTGCTGGTTCAGCAGGAAAGGAAAGATCACCATGAAAGAATATACCGTACTGACCATCAATCCCGGCTCCAGCAGCACGAAGGTCGGCGTCTACAAAGGCGGAAAAGTCATCCTCGACGAGACCGTGGACCACGATACGCATGAATTCGACGACTGCAAAACGTTTGCTGACCAGGAACCGATCCGCACCAAGAGGATCATGAGCATTCTCGAACGTGCCGGCATCGATCTGGCGTCCGTTGACGCGGTCTCCGGAAGAGGTGTGGGCGTTTACTCCTGTGAAGGCGGCACCTATCTGATCGATGACACCGCGTTTTCCCACGCGCAGAACGATGTGGCGGGGATCCACCATCCGGCGACCCTCGGGATCGTGATCGCAAAGAAGCTGGGCGACCAGCTGGGCGTACCCTCCTACTTCGTCAACCCCATGAGCGTGGACGAACTGTGCGACGAAGCCAGAATGACCGGCGTCAAAGGACTGTACCGTCCATCGCACGGCCATCCGCTGAATATGAAACAGGTTGCAATCAATCACAGCAAACTGCAGGGAAAGAAGTATGAAGACTGCAACTATGTGATCCTTCACATGGGCGGCGGGACCAGCATCGCTGCGCACCGGAAAGGCAGGATCATCGACAGCACGAGATCCGGCGACGGACAGGGCGTGATCTCGCCGAACCGTTCGGGAGACCTCTGCATCGATGACGTGATGACCCTGATGAAGCAGCGCCATATCGACCTCGAACAGGTCAATATGCTCGCGGCGAGAAAAGGCGGACTCGTGGACCTTGTCGGAACGGACGATGTCCGCAAAGTCAAGCAGATGATCGCAGAGGGAGACAAATTTGCCGAGCTGGCGTACAATGCCATGATCTACACCTTCATCAAGTGGACTGCCATGATGGCAGGTGCGCTTGGCGGAGAGGTGGACGGGATCCTGATGACCGGCGGAATGGCCTACGACGAGGAACTGGTCGCGAAGGTCAAAGCGAAAACCGAATGGATCGCACCCGTATTCGTCTACCCGGGAAGCTTTGAGACCGAAGCGCTGGGTGCAGGCGCAGAACGTGTGCTCAGCGGGGAGGAAACAGTGAAAACGTATACCGGAAGACCCGTATGGGACGGATTCGACTTTGCATAGAGGAGAAGGCTCCATGAAGATCTGCGACATCAAAAGCAGCCAGGCGAAGGGACTGTACCGGGAATCCGTTCTGATCGACAGACAGTATGCCCTGGGGGACCTCGCAAGGCTGCTTCAGAGAACCACAGAAAATGCAATGGCAGCGCTTGGAATCGACATCAGCATTCTGAAAAGGAAGGGACTGATTTGGGTCCTGTGCTTCTCGGAGTACAGGATCCGGAGAATGCCCTCCGAAGGAGAGACGCTGGAGATCTGTTCCTGGCCCGGAAAAGAGCGGTTCAACATGTATTCCAGAAAGTATGCGCTGTATTCCCCGGATGGAGAATGTCTGATCACGTGCGCATCCCTGTTTTCCGCAGTGGACCGGAATACGAGAAAGATGACGGCTCCTTCGGATGCAGGCTTTGTGTTCCCGGTCCTGGAATTCCCGGACGAGCCTGCACTCCCGAAAATGACGGAGAAAGGGATCGCGACCCCGCTGGAGCAGCAGCATGCAGTCAGCATTCATGAGATCGACAGAAATGAGCATGTGAACAATTCCTTCTATCTGGACTGGGCGGAGAACCTGCTGGGAGACTCCGCGGAACCCCCGGTCCGTCCGGTCCGGCGGATCTGGATCAGTTATCTGAAAGAGATCCGGATGGGCGAGACGGTGAAATTCCAATACGGAAAGGAAGCGGATACGCTGTTCATCAAGGGGCTGGTCGGAAACGAGCATTGCTTTAAGGCCCTTCTTTCGATATAATAGATAGGACTATACTTGAGACAGGAGAAATCGAAATGAATCAGAGAATGAACAGATGGGTCTATGCGATCGTTGGAATCATCACGCTGCTATTCATCGGACTGATCTATGCATGGACAGTCCTGCAGGCACCGATCGCCGCACAGTATCCCGGATGGAGCAAGGGGGCCATCTCCCTGACCTTCACCCTGGTCATGATCTTCTTTTGCCTGGGCGGGTTTGCCGGCGGACTGCTGGCGAAGAAAGCCCCCGCACGAACGCTCCTCTGGATCTCTGCAGTGTGCCTTCTGGCAGGGTTTTTCCTCTCGTCGCGCGCGCACTCTCTGCCCGTCCTGTACCTCGGATTCGGAGTCCTTTCCGGCTTCGGCTCCGGCCTTGCCTACAACGCGGTCCTGAGCACCGTGGGAAAATGGTTCCCGGACAAGCAGGGGCTGATCTCCGGCCTGCTGCTGATGGGATTTGGCATGAGCAGTTTCCTGATGGGCAAAGTCTACACCGCCTTTGCCCCCTCCGACGGAAGCGACGCATGGCGCTCAGCCTTCGCAGTCCTTGGAATCGCGATCTTCGTCGTGGTCGTGATCGCAAGTTTCTTTATCGTAAAACCGGACGAAAGCTGGCAGGCGCCTGCTTCCGACAGCCGCAAGAAGCCGCAGGAATCCTATTCCGAACTGACCCCGAAGGAAATGCTGAAGACCTCCTCCTTCTGGATGTTCTGGATCTGGGCGATCCTTCTTTCCGCGGCAGGCATGATCGTCATGTCTCAGGGGACCCCGATCGTACTGGAAGCCTGCCCCGGAACCGAAATGAGCGATGTCGCGACGATCGTCGGTCTGATCTCGATCTTCAACGGCATCGGCCGCATCATTTTCGGAATGCTGTTCGATGTGCTCGGGAGATTCAAGGAAATGCTTCTGGGCGGAATCGTCTTTGCCGCAGCGATCATACTCGTGATGATGGCGCTGCAGCAGCACAGCATGCCCCTTCTGGCGCTGTCCTTCATCGTGACAGGCCTCGGATACGGCTGCATCACCCCGACCAATTCCGCGTTTACGAGCCTGTTCTTCGGCATGAAGAATTATCCGGTCAACTATTCCCTGATCAATATGAACCTTCTGGTCGCATCCTTCGGATCCACGATCGCCGGTCTGATCTACGACAGCACGGGATCCTACCACCTCGTTCTGATCGTGACGCTGGTGATGATCGCGGCAGGAACGATCCTCTCCTGTCTGATCCGCAGGCCGGCTGCCTGATCCAACCAGCATCCTTTTTTCTGGTCAGCGGGTTTGCACCCGAAGAAATTCCCTGATATAATTCTTCCTCTGAACGGTATTAGCGTATTCATGGTAGCACCTCGCAAGAAAAATCGGACCCGTTATCAATAGTATACGAGTCCGATTTGGTATAGAAGAATTTGTTCTTCAGCACAGGATCAATCTCATAATCCATGATTCCTGCATCCGTGATTTCCCTGGACATCCCGCCTGCGCCGGCAACCTGCCGGAGTTGAGATTCGAACGCTTTATAGAAATCCGATACGGTATATCGTCCATTCATCCGATGAGCCCTCCTTGCACTATACTTCGATTATATATGTATTAATGGATAAATGCAAGCAATAGACTTTGTGCAATAATACATATATTTCCGCTGGAACTTCCGTGCTGCAGAAAATATAATAAGGACAAAAGAAGGAGGTACATCATGAAGATCAAAGTTCTGAGCAGAGCAGACCTCATCGACATTCTGGAAATGCCGGATGTCATCGCAGGGGTCGAAGCAGTATATAAAGCAAAAGCAAATGGCGATGTCGTCGCCTGGCCGCTGGTCGAGCATCGCTTCGACGGACAGGACGGCGCACTGATGGACATCCGATCCGGCGGAGCCTTTGGTGAGGTCGGAATCCACGGCGCCAAGCTCCTCAATAACTTCCCGGGCAACGCAGCCAAAGGACTTCCCGTTTTCACCGGCGTCCTGATGGCGTTCGATTCGACGACCGGCATCCCGATGGGAGTCATGGACGCTTCCTACATCACGAGCATGAGAACCGGAGCCGCCGCAGCGATCGGCGCGGCCGCGCTGGCGAGACCGGACAGCGAGAACCTGCTGCTGGTCGGCGCAGGACTGCAGTCCATCTTCCTGCTGGGGGCTACGCTCATCAAGATGCCGCAGCTGAAGAAGGTCAGAGTAATCGACACCTTCGCACCGGACAATGCGGCGAAATATGTTACGACCATCCGGAGCAGACTCCTGGACGAGCTGGGAATCGACGCTTCCGAGGTTGAGTTCGACGCAGCCTATGATATGAAAGAAGCGGCCTATGACAGCGACGTGATCCTGACCATCACAAGAGCCACCAGCCCGCTGATCATGAAGGACTGGCTCAAGCCGGGAACGCACCTGAGCTGCATCGGCGCAGACATGCTGGGAAAGGAAGAGATCGATCCGGAGATCTTCCGCACCGCGCGCGCATTCGCAGACGACGCCAGGCAGTGCTGCACCGTCGGCGAGATGGAGATCCCTGCCAAGATGGGAATCATCTCGCCCGAGACCGTGACCGCTGAGATCGGTCAGGTCCTCGCAGGGCAGAAGCCGGGAAGACTCACACCGGAAGATATCACCGTATTTGACGCGACAGGCCTGGCCGCACTTGACCTGGTAACCGCCAAAGCCGCCGTCAGATCCGCAGAGGCGAAGGGCCTCGGAACAACTGTAGAGATTTAAGAGGCAAATATGAAAATTGATAACGGGCGCCGGATGTCCCCCGCCTCTATAGGCGGCGGGTTCCATTTCCGACTTTCAGTGGTGGGTTATAATCCCCCACTGAAACCCGGAGGAGCTGAAGCTCCCGGCGCCCGTTGCAGTCGTTCGCTACGTCCTTGA
>JAFOML010000034.1 GCA_017425345.1 Eubacterium sp.
CGCAGTAATGAAACTGATATTTGAGATCGGTTCTGAAGGCAGAAAGCTTTCCTTACTCCCTGCCTGTGATGTTCCGGAAGTCTCCGTTCCCGCATCCCTTGCCAGAGAGAAAGCGCCTCGTCTCCCGGAGCTCTCCGAGAATGAGATCAGCCGGCACTATACCAAGCTTGCCGGAAGGACCCACGGCGTAAACGACGGTTTCTATCCACTGGGCTCCTGCACGATGAAGTATAACCCCAAGGTCAATGAACAGGCTGCGGCGCTTCCGGGCTTCACCCGTATTCATCCGCTGCAGAATGAGTCGACCGTTCAGGGCTGCCTTAAGGTCGTGAAGCGCACCGAGGATATGCTGAGCGAGATCACTGGCATGGACGCATTCACACTGCAGCCTGCAGCAGGCGCGCACGGTGAGTTCACCGGACTGCTCCTGATCAAGTCCTATCATACGAGCCGCGGCGATTCCAAGAGAACCAAGATCATCGTTCCGGATTCCGCTCACGGCACCAACCCGGCCAGTGCAGCGATGTGCGGCTACGAGGTAGTAAGCATCGAGTCCGGCGCAGACGGCTGCGTAGATCTGGATGCTCTCAAGGCAGCGGTCGGAGAGGACACCGCAGGTCTGATGCTGACCAACCCGAACACGGTAGGTCTGTTTGACAAGAATATCACTGAGATCACCCGCATCGTCCATGAAGCAGGCGGTCTGTGCTACTACGACGGCGCGAACCTGAATGCAGTCATGGGAATCGTCCGTCCGGGCGACATGGGCTTCGACTGTGTCCACGTCAACCTGCATAAGACATTCTCGACGCCGCACGGCGGCGGCGGTCCGGGCAGCGGTCCGGTCGGATGCAAGAACCATCTGGCGCAGTTCCTCCCGGGCCACCGTGTCATGGAAGGACCGGATGGAAAGCTCCACTATGGCACTGCAGACAGCTCGATGGGCGCAGTCAAGATGTTCCACGGCAATTTCCTCGTGGTCGTCAAGGCGCTCACCTACATCCTGACGCTCGGCAAGGAAGGCATTCCGGAGGCATCCTCCAATGCCGTCCTGAACGCGAACTATATGCGCGTCAAGCTGGCGGATCTGTACACGATGGCATACGACGCAACCTGCATGCACGAGTTCGTCATGGACATCGCGGACCTGCTGCACGAGACAGGCGTCAATGCGCTGGATGTGGCGAAGGGACTGCTGGACTACGGCATCCATCCGCCAACGATGTACTTCCCGCTGATCGTCCACGAGGCGCTGATGGTCGAGCCGACCGAGACAGAGCCGCGTGAGGAGCTGGATGCCTGCATCGCGGTCTTCCGCGAGCTGTGGCAGAAGGCGCACGATGATCCGGAATACCTGCACGGCGCTCCGCATCATGCAGTGATTGGACGTCCGGATGAGGTTACGGCAGCGCGGAAACCGATCGTGAAGTACGAGTGGTAAGACTACGTTAAGAAAGAGGGCTTCTAAAAGCCCTCTTTCTTCGTGTTTGTCACTCCATATTTTTCAGTGCGGCGGAAAGCGGGATCTTCCGGACGCGCCAGAGGAGCACCCGGCTGATCAGATAATAACTGAGGATGCCGGCCGCGATCATCACCGGCGGGATCCATGGCGCGATGTAGTATTCCAGCCATCCGTGCATCTGTATCAGGTAGAGCTCCCAGACCTTGCCGAGAATCACGATCGTAAGCGGTGTGCCTAGAAGCAGCGTCACGATCACCACGATGAACGTTGCCGAGTTGTAAAGGCTGCCTGCTTCGCGGTCTGAATACCCAAGGATCTTCAGCATGGAGATGGAGTCCCGGTTCTTGTCAAGAATCAGGCGTGCCAGAAGGTACATCAGGAGCAGGTAGAGGATGATGGCAAAAACCTCGATAAACTGGAACATATCGCCCATGGAGTCGTGGAGCTGGCTGGAGATTTTGTGCAGATCATCCCTCGTGATCACTGACGCGACGAGCGCCTCCCGGATCTCCAGCTCCTCGTTCGAGAAATAGCCGGTAAACTCCGACCGGTCCACCTCGAAGACGTCGCAGAACGCCTTGGAATCCATGAACACAGTCAGACCTGCCGCATACGGATAACTGCCGGCGATCGTAAACCGGTAAGTGTCAGAGCTGTATTTCTTTTTCAGCTCGATCCGGTCTCCTACGGACAGCTTGTACTTCGCCATGTAGCTGTCGGAGGCGATGACCTCCCCTTTCGCTGCCGGCAGGTCGAGGTCCATGAGATACCGGGAATCATGCTGGATCCCGTAGACCATCACTTCCTCCGTGATATACGGATTCTCCATTTCCAGCGTCTCCAGATAGTAGCGCTCCGCTCCTTCGGTCTTCGCAATGACCGGGGCCTTCAGCACGTACTGGTATTCCGCGATCATGGACTGGTCGATCTCTTCTGCGAAGTGGTTCAGAATCGGATCGAGGATCAGGCCGAACAGGAGCAGGAAACTGCTGAGCAGAACGCCCAGTGCAAGGATCAGAAAGCCGGTCTTGTTCTGCAGGATCACGCGGATCCGGAACCTGGTCATGAAGGGAAGCAGCGGCAGACGGACTGCACGTGCGTGCTTCCGGCGCTTCAGCTCATGTCGAAGGAACTGCAGCGGAGAAAGCCTAAGCGTCCAGAGCAGGACGACCAGATTGATCACGGTGATCAGGAAGCATGGGCCCAGTGTTGTTATCAGAAATGCATCGGCATTCCATATTGTAGTGTAGGTCGGCAGTGAGTAGCTGTTGTAGTAGAGGCCGGCCATAGTTCCTTTGAAATAGGTGTAGCCGAGGATATTTCCGACCAGCGCGGCCACGAGCATGACGATCGTCGGCAGGATCAGGTAGTGGCGTACCAGCTCGGTGCGCCGGTAGCCGGACGCAAGCAGGGTTCCGATCGTTCCGGCTTCCTGCTCGAGGGTGCTTCTGGTCGTCACGGCGAACACGAAGGCGATGATCGTGATGAGAATGTACAGGAGGATCAGGATCATCACCCGGTCTCTCCCCACATCTTCTCCCGTAAACATGATCGCCTGATTCGCGGCGCGGGGGACCAGATCCGTCAGGGAGGAAACGCCGGCAAAACTCACATCCAACTCCCCTCCTGTCAGCATGGAAAGTCCCATCTCCATTAGGTAGGCCGGATGCTGGAGCCAGAGCTTGTCAAACTCCGCTTCCGCGTTCTCATTGATGATGTCCATCAGTGCTTCTGCCTTGTCCTGATTCTCCTTTTCTGTGAGCGGCTTGTTATTCTTCCAAACATAGCGGTAGCGTTCCCCGTCATCACCAAGGCGGTCGTATCCCTCATCGGTCACGACCGAGACACCAAAGTGCGTCGCATCAAACATGCTGTCCGCGTTGTTCTCAAACAGCGCGCTGTAATCAGGCAGCGCGACAAGGCCGGTCACCTTGTACTGCTGCTTTCTCACCTTGACGGTATCGCCGGTCTTCACGCCGTTTTTCAGCGCAAACAGACGGTCCAGCGCAATCTCATCCGCAGACTCTGGAAGCCGTCCTTCCATGATATCTGCGAGGTTTACTTCCGCGCGGTTTTTAAAGACGCGGAGCGTTCTCTTCCCCTGAAACGTGCGGTCTTTGAAGAAAAGCGGATAAATCGTCACGTCCTCTTCTTCCAACATTTCAACCAACGAGTCACTGGCCTTCGTCTCGAGTTCCAGATGCCCGTCCTCGATGTTGTACTTTTGAAAACTCTCGTCGTAGGCTTTGCTCATGCTGAGATCCGCCACCAGAAACCCCGAGCAAAGGCTGATCATCATCGAAAGAAACAAAAACAGGACGATATATTTCCCCATATCCTGCCGGAGTTCTCTGGGTAGTCTTTTTCGCATCGGGTTCTTCATGACTACCACTCCAGATCTGCGGCGGATACTCTCGTCTCGTTCATCACGTTATCGCGGATCTTCCCGTCGCGCAGCCGGATGACCTGATGGGCCATCAGGCGGATCGCATCGTTGTGTGTGACCAGGACGATCGTCGTTCCGTACCGCTCGTTGACTTCTTCCAGAAGTTTCAAAATCTCTTTCGACGTGTTATAGTCCAACGCGCCGGTCGGCTCATCGCAGAGGAGCAGGTCCGGTTTTTTCGCGACAGCCCTGCCGATGGCCGTGCGCTGCTGCTGTCCGCCGGACATCTGGTTCGGCATCTTGTCCCGGTGCTCCCAAAGGCCGAGCACTTTCAGCAGTTCATCCACGTCAAGAGGGTCGTGCGCCAGGTAGGCGCCGACCTCGATATTTTCTCTCGTTGTCAGGTTGGAAATCAGATTATACGATTGAAATACGTAACCGAGATGATGCCGGCGGTAATCCGCAAGCTGAGGCTCTTTCAGTCCGATGATCTCATCACCGCCGATCCGGATCGTTCCGCTGTCTACCGTTTCGATCCCGCCAATGATGTTCAGGAGTGTCGACTTGCCGGACCCGGACGGTCCCAGAAGTACGCAGATACTGCCCTTCTCTACTCCGCAGGTCACTCCGTGGAGGACTTCGGTACGGTTTTCCTCGGTTCCGTAGGATTTATAGATTTGATTTAATTCCAGATACATTTCTACTCACGCATGCTCTTCCATGATGTTCTTCAATGCTGCCATAGAGCTGGAGTGCGACCGTACGATCACCGTGTCCTGCCCCTTCGTTCTCGCGAGCGCACACTTTACCATCTTATGTGAGACGGTATTCGTGAACAAAACCATCAGATCCGGACTCCCGATCTTATTCCTCATCGCCTCGTTATAATTCACGAAGACTTTCGCTTTACAATGATATTTCTTACACAGCTTCTTGTACTCACAAATCATGCACTCGTTGCCGCCGATGATGACTACGCTCATAGTCGCCTCCCTTCCAGATATATTGTTTATATACCCACGGTTAGACGCATCTAACCATATTGCAAAAAAAAATTATGCTGCAGCGTGCCGCAAGGCATGTCATATATCTGCTTGGCGACACGCTGCATAATCATATCAAATTGTGGTACCGGTCATCAGGCTGTCAACTCATCTGCGAATTGCCGATCTGACATTTCCGTGACGATGATTGCCGCCATGGAATGAAGTTCCTGCTCTGACAGCTGAAATGGCATTCTGGCCAGTTCCTGTTTCACGGCTTCAATATTCCGGAAAAGATCCTTTGCGATCAGAAATCCGGTATCTGTCAGATAGATCTTCCCATACCGCTCCTTTACCAACAGCTCGCGGTTCATCAGTGCGGTCAGCATAGATGAAACGGACGGTTTGGAAACATTCAGCCTTTCTGCAACTCTGGCAGAAGAAACGTCAATCTTATCCTGCGATTCTTCATAAATTGCCAGGAGATACTTCAGGTGCGAGCTCGTCAAATTTTTGTCTGTGTCCATAGTATGTCTTCTCTTTCTGCTTGCCCTAGATTAGGATCCTGTCTGCCATACTCTTCTCAAGAGCGATCTGGCTTCCGCTGATCTGCAGAACCAGCCGCCCGGCAACCTCACAAACGATCATCACAGGCGAACCAATGGTGAACCCCAGTGATGCCAAATGCTCCCGTATGCTAGCGGATCCTGTGATCCTTCTGACGACAACCGTCTCTCCTTTTCTCACCATCGTGATCGGCATGTGCTGCTGCCTCCTTTACTATGCTAGAAATACCTGCTTCATGCGCATTTCCACGGTTAGGTTAATTTAATTCTTCGTTAGTTTAGTTTGAAACAGCTTCGTTTGTCAAGTCAATCTTGCAAAAATATACAAAATATGTTATTCTATCGTATAGATTTATTAATTAGGAGGGCGCTGCGATGCAGATCAACAAGTCTTCAGAAGACTACCTGGAAGCAATGCTCATGATGCAGGAGGAGCATGGATATATCAGATCTATCGATGTGGCAAGTCAGCTTGGTGTTACGAAACCAAGCGTTTCTTATGCTACCAAGCGTCTCCGGGAGAATGGATATATCACGATGGACCCAGATGGTCACATCAGACTGACGGAATCCGGAATGAAGATCGCTACCTCTATTTATGAGCGGCATAAGGTCCTCTCTTCTTTCCTGATCAAGATCGGTGTCGATCCAGAGACCGCACGGGAAGACGCATGCAAGATGGAGCATGACATGAGCCCGGAGTCTTTCGCGGCTTTTAAGAGGTTTATTGAAGAGTAATACCATACAATGATAATCCGGGGCGGTATGCTGCGCACAGCATATCGCCCTTCTTAATGGAATAGCAAAGGAGTTTGACCATGAGAAAATTTGTGTATTATGCGCCTACCAAAATCGTATTTGGTAAGGATACGGAGATGCAGGCCGGTGAACTGGTGCGTTCTTTCGGCGGCAGCCGTGTATTCGTCGTTTACGGCACAGGCTCTGCCAAGAAGAGCGGTCTTCTGGACCGCGTGATGGAGAGTCTTGCGGCAGAGAATTTGCCCGCGATGGCAAGTGGAGGCGTCGTTCCTAACCCGCATCTTACCACGGTCCGCAGAATGGTGAAGGAGGCCGTAGACTTCCGGGCGGACTTCATCCTCGCGGTCGGCGGAGGCTCCGTCATCGACACGGCGAAGGCCGTAGCCCACGGAACGGCAAATCCGGAGACGGACGTCTGGGATTTCTGGACGAAAAAAGCGCCGCTCACCCGTTCCCTGCCCCACGGAAGCATCCTGACGATCTCTGCGGCGGGGTCGGAGACTTCGGACTCCTGCGTCATTACCAAGGATGACGAGGAACCTTGGACCAAGCGCGGCATCAACACGGATTTGAACCGCTGCAAGTTCACGATCATGAACCCGGAGCTGACGCAGACGCTTCCGGTCTACCAGATTGCTTCCGGCGTTGCGGATATCTTCATGCATACGGATGAGCGCTACTTTACGACGCTGCAGGGCAACCATCTGACAGATCGTATCGCAGAAGCGCTGTTCCGCGACATTATCGAATACGGCCGGATCGGCGTCGCTGACCCGACGAACTATGAGGCTATGAGTGAGATCATGTGGTGCGGCTCTGTCTCCCACGTCGGCATGACGGGCGTTGGCGCCAAGGGCGATACCGCAAGAGAAGGCGACTGGGGCGTCCATCAGCTGGGCATGGCTCTCTCCGCGCTCTACGATGTCACGCATGGACCGAGTCTGACTGCTGTCTGGGGCAGCTGGGCACGCTATGTGGTCGCTACCGATCCTGCACGGTTCGCGCAGCTCGGCCGCCGCGTCTTTGACATCGAGATCGCAGACGATGCCGCTGCCGCACAGGCTGCTATCGAAGCCGTGGAAGACTTCTTCCGCTCGATCGGCATGCCGACCTCGCTGACGGAACTGATGGGCCGCGCGCTGACAGACGATGAGCTGAAGGATGTCACCCGCGAGTGCACCTACGACTACACGCGCCACATCGGCACCTTCCAGGATCTCGATGCAGACGACATTCTGAAGATTTACGAGGCTGCCCGGTAATTGTCGGTGTCCGGGTCGGATACTCCGCAGTTACGCGTTGGGGTATCTGGCGCTCGTTTAAGTCGGAGCGTAGCTCCTGGCGTGCTCGCACGTCAAGGACGTAGCGAACGACTGCAACGGGCGCCGGGAGCTTCAGCTCCTCCGGGTTTCAGTGGTGGATTATAACCCACCACTGAAAGTCGGAAATGGAACCCGC
>JAFOML010000035.1 GCA_017425345.1 Eubacterium sp.
ACTTTTTTCATGGCTTCCTTTCGGAGGTTATTTTAGGTTGCGCAATTTTTGCCATCTCAACTATTCTATTTTCTTTCGATTTTTTCCTTGACTTTTCATAGCTGGTCTCCCACCACTTTGCTATGCTAAGAAGTGGGGGCTTCTCGCTCAAGACAGATACTTCTGTCAGTATCAACGAGCTATCCCCGTGTGTCCCACGGTTCTGTTTCTTTGTAATATTATCGTTATGATGCCAGCATCCTTATGGCTTCATCCCGGATATTGATCGCTGCATTTACATCCCGATCCAAGGTAACACCACAACTGCACTGATAGACTCTATCGCTCAGACTCAGGTCCTTCCGGATCCTGCCGCAGCTGCTGCATCGCTTGCTCGATGGAAAGAAGCGATCCACTTTCACAAGGTCTCTTCCTCGTTCCTCCATCTTGTATATCAGCATGTTTCGGAACATGCCGTATCCATTATCCATCACGCTCTTTCCAAAATGCATGCTTCGGCCCATCGCCTTCATGTCGATGTCTTCCACCCCGATCACATCATACCGGTCGGCCAGATCTCTGCTAAGCTTATGCAGAAAGTCCTTCCTCTGATTCCGGACCTTCTCATGACAGATCGCCACTTTCCGTTTCTGCCTGGCGTAATTACGGCTTCCTTTCTCACAATGACTGAGTTTCCGCTGTTCCCGGGCCAGTCTCTCTTCTGCCCTGCGATAGTACTTCGGATACGCAGCTCTGCTTCCATCCGAAAATACCGCCAGTCCGTCCATCGCATAATCGATCCCCAGGCATCGCTTCTCTTCCCTCTTTCCTTCCGCTTGGCTTTCACGTTCCGGAACTTCGAACAGAAGTGCTGCATAGTATTTCCCACTTGGCTCTTTGCTGACTGTAACGGACTTCATCTTCCAATCTTCCGGGATCTCACGATGTACCTTGATCCTTACCATACCGACCTTCGGCAGACGGATCCTCTTACCTTCTGTCCAGATGTTTCCGTTCACCACGTTCGTCGTATAGCTGCGCCTGCTGTGATGCTTCGACTTGTATCTGGGATATCCCATCCCCTTCCGATCTCTGTGGTTTCTGAATGCTGTTTCAAGATCGAGCTGCACATTGCACAGTGCAAGGGAATCCACTTCCGACAGCCACGGATACTCCTTCTTGTACATCGCCGGTCTCGGCCTTACCGACTCTCCCAGTACATCCCCCATCATCCGATCGTTCAGCATCCTGTTATACAGGAAACGGCAGCATCCGAATGTCTTCTCCATCTGCTCTTTCTGATGTGCATTCGGCCGGATCCGGCACTTCACCGCACGATTCATCTCTTCTCCCCCTGACTCTCGATATACTGTCGGATCACTTCGATGGGTGCTCCCCCGGCGGTCATCAGACAGAAACTTTGGCTCCAGAATGCGTCCTTCCATAGTTTGCTCCGGATCTTCGGAAATTCTTTCTTCAGAAGTCTGCTGCTTGCACTTTTATATGCATTGATGAACTTGCTGATCTCTGTGGAAGGGATCGCGCGGAACATGACATGGACATGATCCTGATCATGGTTCCATTCTTCCAACGTGATCCCGTATCCCGGTGCGATCCGCTCAAAGATCTCTTTTCCTCTCATCGATATATCATTATCGATGACTTTCCGACGATATTTGGTGACCATGATCAAATAGTAATAGATTAAAAGCGCGCCTTACGCGCAGCGAACTGTCCCTTCCGAGGGTGAGCTCCCGGCCGTTCCGGAACACCACCCTGCACTTCTCAACCCGGCGCACCTTAGTCAGGTTGATGACGCATCCATCCAGGCACCGAAAGAAACGACTGTCCAGATACTGCAGCACGTTCTGCATCTTCCCGTACATCACGTACTCCCGTTTCTCTGTACAAACATGCAGCTTCCGGCCCTCCCGCTGAATCATCAAAAGATCATCCGTGTCCACGACAGCGCTTACGCTCCGCGTTATGACCGGCAGACCGTTATTCTCCATAATTAATTCCCCTACCGCTTTTGTTTGGTTTCTATTATACCATCAGCACGGTCTGATAGACCGCCTAACTTTATGCATTTCCAAGGAATCCCATTCCGGGTTTCTGCACATAAGAAAAGAGCGGATCCATCAGGAACCGCTCTGTGACAGACTCTTATGATTTACTCAGCTTCCTCTTCCGGAGCTTCTTCCGCAGCTTCTTCCACTACAGCTTCTTCTGCTTCCTCTTCCGCGCCTGCATCTACGGCGCTGTCAATCGCGTCTTCCCCGCGCTTGTAGCTGATCAGATCCTCTGCGAGCTCATGGGCCGCAATGGATACCGGCTTGTTAATCGCGGTGTCGGTCATGGCCGGCTTACCGTCGATCAGGTCACGCGCGCGCTTGGCTGCCGTGATCACCAGTGTATATCTGCTGTCAACCTTCTTACGAATCTCATTAATCGATGGATATAACATTATATTTCCTCCCTGTAGCCCTTCAGCAATTCTTCCATATTATCCGCCACGCGGCTGTGCTCCGCTGTCACGATCGACTTGACACAGTCCATAGCCTCTGTCAGGTCTCCATTCACGACAACGTAGTCATAATCTTTCATCGCGGTGAGTTCCTCCCGCGTCTTCGACAGGCGAAGCTCGATGGTCTCCGGACTGTCCGTCCCACGTCCGGTCAGTCTCTGCCGGAGCACTTCCATGGAAGGCGGCAGAATAAAGATAAATACACCGTCCGGATAAACCTTCTTGACGTTCCGTGCTCCTTGAATATCGATCTCCAGGACCACGTCCACGCCGGCCTCAAGCTGTTCCAGAACCATCGCCTTAGGCGTTCCGTAGCGGTTGCCGTATACCTCCGCATGTTCCAGGAATCCGCCGTCTTCGATGGTCTCAAGGAAGGTTTCCATCGTCACAAAGTAGTAACTGATGCCATCCTCCTCCCCATCTCTCGGGGCTCTGGTCGTCATGGAAATGGAAAGCGCCATTTCCCCCGGCTCACTCTCCTCTATTAATCTGCGGCTGATCGTACCTTTCCCTGCCCCGGAAGGCCCGGAAATCACGAACAGTTTTCCGGCACGCTTATTTGCTATCATCCGGCCACTCCTCTCCTAATCGTCAACTATGTATTGTAGCACTATTTCAGCCGTCTGACAAGACCGGAATCGCCCTGTTATTCAATATTCTGGACCTGTTCGCGGATCTTCTCCACCTCTGCCTTGATCTGCAGCATGAGGCTCGTGATCTCGAGACTGTTGGCCTTGGAACCGATCGTATTAGCCTCACGGTTCATCTCCTGGACGAGGAAGTCCAGTTTCTTTCCGTCTGCACCCTTGCTCTCGCAGATGATCTTCTTCATCTGATCCATATGGCTCTTGAGACGGGTCAGCTCTTCCGTGATATTGCACTTATCGGCAAAGACCGCTGCTTCCACCATGATACGGTCTTCCGGGATCTCTACGGCTCCGTCCAGCAGTTCGCTGATACGCTCCTTGAGCTTCTGCGCGTATTCCTTAGGAACATCTTCGGCGATCTCCTCGATCTGCGCTGCGAGATCGCGGATCAGATCCGCGCGCATCAGCAGATCCTGCGCGAGCTTCTCCCCTTCTATGGCGCGCATCTTATCCAGGTTTGCGGCCGCTTCTGCCGTCGGGGTCAGGATGCAGCGCATCATCTCTTCCTCATCCTCCACATCCGGGATCTGCTTGAGCACATCCGGCATGGAAGCGAGCAGACGGATATCCACCTCTCCCTTCAGATCATACGTCTCCTTCATCAGCTTCAGGTTCTCGATATACTGGCGCGCGACGGGCTCGTTCAGGCGAATGGTCACATCGCTTTCCGTCAGGTTCTCCACCATGACAGAGACATCCAGCTTACCGCGTTTCACAGATTCTTTGATCGTCTTCTTGATCTTATCTTCTACAAATGAATAACGGCGGGGCATCCGGATGCTGATATCGTTATACCTGTGGTTCACAGACTTGATCTCTACGATCACACTGCGCTTTCCATCATTGTATTCACCGCGTCCGAATCCCGTCATACTCTTGATCATGCTCTATTCCTCCTTCGAATCTCTTCCGATAGCTCATTGTAACACAATGCATTTCAGATTACAATTCCGACCTTGCAGAAAGCCGGTCCGGACGATATAATCGGAGGAAGGAGGAGACTATGGCATTTGATGGGATCATTACAGCAGCGATGGCTGCTGAGATCAGAGAGACAATTGTACAGGGAAAGATCGACCGGGTCCACCAGCCCGAACCGGAGGAGCTGGTGCTCGGCATACATACGAAGAACGGAAACCGCAGGCTGTACTGCACGGTGAATAACGCCGGCGCCTGCATTAGGTTTCTGGACCAGGCGCCCGCCAATCCGCCGCAGCCGCTGAGCTTCTGCATGCTGCTGCGCAAGCATCTGATCGGCGGACGTATTGTTTCCGTGGAACAGAAAGACTGCGAACGCATCATCGAGATCGCCATGGAGACCCGGAACGAGCTCGGATTCACCGTCTCCAAGAAGCTGATCTTCGAATTGATGGGAAAATACAATAACATTATTCTTGTTAACCTTGAGAACGGTAAGATCATCGATGCGATAAGACGCGTACCGATTGATACAGGCCGCTCGCGGGCGATTCTTCCTGGCGCGCTCTACGAGTATCCGACTGCGCAGGACAAGGTTCCGTTCCGCGATGCGACGCCGGAAGACCTCGATCAGGCGGGAGAGACCTGGAAATCCGTCCTCTCAAAGATCGGCGGCATCTCCCCTGCTATCGCGAGACAGCTGCTTCTGGAAAGCGACCGGCGCGGTTTTCTGGACCGGATCGAGGGGGAGATCGGGGAATTAGATTTTGTCCCCCGGGTCTATCTCGACGACCAGAATACGCCCAGGGAATTCCACATCACCCCGCTCACGGAGTACGAGGAGAGCTGCCGCGTCCTGACGTTTGATACGCTGAGCGACGCGCTGGGATTCTTTTACGAGCACAGACAGCAGTCGAACCGGGCGAGGCAGAAAGCAAACGATGTGATGCGCGCGGTGACGAAGGCGCTGAACCGCAGCCTGCTGAAGGATCAGCGTCTGAAGGAGGATCTGCTTGCCGCGGAGAATTCCGACGACCTCAGACTCTACGGCGAGCTGCTCATGGCGAACCTGCACCAGCTCAAGAGCGGCATGTCGAGCGCACGCGTCACGAACTACTATAACGGTACGGAGGTGACGATCCCGCTGGAGCCGCGCTTCTCGCCGAACAAGAACGCGCAGCAGTATTTCAAGCGCTACGGCAAGGCCAAGACGGCTGTCAAGGAGAAGCAGATCCAGATCGAGGAGAACCAGAGGAACATCTCGTATCTGGAATCCGTCATGACCTACCTCGAGAATGCGCAGGATGTGCGCGAGATCGAGGAGCTTCGGGAGGAGCTCGAGGAGACGGGCGTGCTCAGAAAGCGGAAGAGCGGACAGCGGGCGCCTAAGAAGAAGTACCGCGCCCAGCCGCACGAATACCGGACGAGCGACGGCTTTACGGTGCTGGTCGGCCGCAACAACAAGGAGAATGACGTGCTGACGCTGCAGATCGCGGCGAAGACGGATTACTGGCTCCACACCAAGGACATCCCGGGGTCGCACGTGATCGTGCGGACGGAGGGACAGGAGATCACGGAGACGGCGATCTTTGAGGCTGCGGCGATCGCGGCATTTTACAGTAAAGCCAGGAGCTCCGGCAACGTTCCGGTCGACTACGTCAAGGTCCGGCACGTAAAAAAACCATCCGGGGCGAAACCAGGGATGGTCATCTTTACGAATAACAGAACGGTTTACGTGGATCCCAAGGATCCGGAAGCGGAGAGTCCGGACGCTCCGGGCGCGGGACGTTAGCGCATCGTCGGTCCGAGCTTTTCGCGGATCGCGAGCATGCGCATGTCGGTGTCCGCGATCGTCTCCGCGCAAGCCTTCAGTTCTTCGGCGATCTGGTCTGCCTTTTCCTGAGGCAGGCCTTTTTTATACCGGATCTGATGCTCGAGGCTCGCCCAGAAGTCCATCGCGATCGTGCGGATCTGCAGCTCGACGCGGATCGGCTTCTTCTCGGACGAGAAAAAGACCGGGACCTCGATGATCATGTGATAGCT
>JAFOML010000003.1 GCA_017425345.1 Eubacterium sp.
CCGGCGTTCCGGTGTATCCGCGACGCTGTTTACCGCGCTGGCGGAGGCTGGCGTAAACATCCGTATGATCGACCAGGGGTCGTCGGAGATGAATATTATCGTTGGCGTTGAGAACAAAGACTTTGACCAGGCGATCCGCGCGATCTATGAGGCGTTTGCGTGAGGGCTTAAGACTCGGAGGTAATCTATGATCGGAGTCATTGCAAATACCGTTTTCGTCGTGATCGGCAGCATCGTCGGCATGATCGCCCGGAAGGCGATCCCGCAGAACTGGAGCGATACGATCATGCGCGGCATGGGTCTGATCTCTCTGTATGTCGGTATCACCGGCATGCTGGTGGGGGAGAACGCGCTCATTCTCGTGATCTCCATCGTGACGGGAGCGATGATCGGCGAGGGCCTGGATATCGACGGCCGGTTCAACCGGTTCGCGAAGGGACTGGAGGAACGGTTTGCCGGCAAGGACAGCGAGTCCCACTTCGCGGAAGGGTTCGTCACGGCGAGCCTGATCTTCTGCGTCGGCGCGATGAGTATCGTCGGGCCGCTGAATGCGGCGCTGAAGGGGGACAATTCGATCTTGTTCACCAAGACCACGATGGACTTCTTCTCCTCGATCTTCTTCGCATCAGCTATGGGCATCGGCGTGTTGTGTGCTGCTGTTCCGGTGCTGGTGCTGGAAGGCGGGATCTTTCTGCTGGCGGCAGCAGTGGCGCCGTACCTTTCCACAGACGTGATCAACGAGATGGCCTGCGCGGGCAGTCTCCTGATCATCGCACTGGGTCTCAATCTGACCAAGGCCGCGGACCTGAAAGTCATGAACTACCTGCCGGCGATCGCGATGCCGCTGGTCCTGTGCCCGCTGTACACGTGGGTGATGGGCATCCTGTAGACGCGAAGAGGAGGAAAGATATGATGAAAGCTGGCTTAAGAAAAAAATGGATCGTCTTTATTCTGACGGGCATGCTCCTGATGATCTTCGCGGTGCCGTGTTTCGCTGCGGACGAGAGCGCTGCCGGATCCGTACCGGATGCGGCAAGCGAACAGACTGCGGACGGAACGGAGGAGCCGGAAGCACCGGAAACGCCGGAAGCGCCGGTTTACAGCTGGGTCGTGGAAGACGGGAAGACCTATTACATGGATGCAGACGGGAATTGCGCGACCGGTCTTCAGGTCATTGAAGAGGCGACCTACTATTTTGACGAAACAGGCGTCATGCAGACCGGATGGATGAAGATCGACGGATCGCAATATTACTTCGGGGACTCCGGGAAAATGACGACCGGCTGGAAGACCATTGAAGGCTATCGGTACCACTTCACCAGATCCGGCGTCATGCAGACGGGCTTCCGGAAGATCAACGGCAGCCATTACTATTTTACGCAGGATGGAAGCATGGCGGACTTCGGCATTTACAAGAAGAAGTGGATGATCAGCTATAACGGAAAATGTTTCAAAATGCCCAAGGCAGTCAGCAGCAAGAAAACCTCGGAAAACCGGATGGCGAAGCTGATCGCGAAATGCAGCGGGAAAAGCTGCAGGAAGATGCGCGACATCGAAAAGGTCGGCCGTGCGGCAGGTTTCATCCAGATCATGTACGGAAGCTGCAAGTATTCCATGAAAGGGTCGAATTACAACCGGCCCTATGGCGTGTTCTACGCGAAAGTCGCGTCTTGTGCCGGAACCACCCGCGCGCTGGGAGCGGTGTTGACGAAGATGGGCTTCAAATGGAAGCATGTCAACGAGAATAAATACAAACACCAGTGGTGTTCTGTGAGGATGGACGGGAAAAAAGGCTGGGCCGACGGCATGATCGGCTACGTCGGATACGGAGCCTATCCGTTCTGATCGATCACAAGAGATGAGAAAAGAAAAGGGGATGTCTTCCATTGGTAGGTCACCAATGGAGACATCCCCGGTTTTACATTCTGAGGCACTGTATATGCCTTAGTGTGCGGTTACAGATCCAGTTCCTCATCCGCCCAGTCATCGCTGGACCATTCCTCATCCGGCCATTCGTCATTGACGAAGACGCGTTTGACGATCTGATCAAGTCCGATGACGGTTGCAGTTCCTACGAGGAAGCTTGCTCCGATTACAACCAGCGCGATCTTGCTGGCGGTGGACAGCCCCTGACGGCGTCCCTGATCTGCCTTACTCTTGCTCATTCCCATTGTAACCCTCCTTGTTTATTAACGGTAGCTTCTCGTCTTAACGTAGTCGACGATAAGGTCTGCCGCCTGTTCCTCACTGATATAGCTGCTGTTCAGCATCAGATTGTAGTTGGAATAATCGCCCCACTTCTGGCAGGTGTGGTAATTGTAGTAGTTCGCGCGCGCCTTGTCGTAAGTCGCGATCTTCTTCCGGACCTCTTCCGGATCGTCTCCGTACTGTTCGACGCAGCGTTTGATGCGGTCCGGCATCTCTGCATAGATGAAAACGTTCGTGACGTTCGGAATGTCTTTCAGCACGTAGTCCGCGCAGCGTCCTACGATAACGCCTTCCCCGAGCTCTCCGATCTGCTCGATAATATCGAACTGTGTCAGGAAGAGCTTCTCGTTCATGGAGATCGGGTCGCCGCTCATGCCTCCGGAATAGGAGAAGGCAGACTGCAGCGTGTAGGTAAAGCTGCTCTTAGCCCGGAGCTCCGCGGTCTCGATGACATCGCGGGAGATTCCGCTCCGCTCAACTGCGTAATCGATGATCTCCTTATCGTAAATGGGTACGTCCAGTTTGTCTGCGATCAGCTTACCGATCAGTCTGCCGCCGCTTCCGTATTCTCTGCTGATAGTGATCAATTTCTTCATAGTCATTCTCCTCTTCTTTATTAATTATACCGCATCTGACCCCAAGTGAAAACTGAAAATTTATCTGATCGTATTGATTTGTCGAAATAAGGGTCAGTCAGCTGCGGAGATCAGGAGACTGCCTCGAACTGCGCGTTGTACAGATCTGCGTAGAATCCGCCGGCGGCAAGCAGCTGCTCGTGCGTGCCCTGTTCGATGATATCTCCGTGATCCATGACGAGGATCAGGTCCGCATTCCGGATCGTAGAAAGGCGATGTGCGATGATAAAGCTGGTGCGCCCTTCCATCAGAGTATCCATGGCAGCCTGGATCTGTTCTTCCGTTCTCGTGTCGACAGAGGAAGTCGCTTCGTCCAGGATCAGGACCCGGTTGTCCGCGAGGATCGCCCGCGCGATGGTCAGAAGCTGCTTCTGTCCGGCAGAGACATTCGTCGCGTCCTCATTCAGCTCCATCTGATAGCCGCCCGGCAGCGTGCTGATGAAGTGGTCGGCGCGCGCGGCTTTCGCTGCGGCGATGACCTCCTCATCCGTTGCATCCAGCCTGCCGTAGCGGATGTTCTCCATGATGGTGCCGGAGAACAGCCAGGTATCCTGCAGGACCATGCCGAAGTGGTCGCGGAGCGCATGCCGTTCAAATCCGCGGATATCGTGGCCGTCCAGAAGGATGCGGCCCTCGTCAACGTCATAGAAGCGCATGAGGAGCTTGACGATGGTGGTTTTGCCCGCGCCGGTAGGACCGACGATCGCGATCTTCTGGCCCGGCATTACCTGTGCGCTGAAGTCATGGATGACCGGCGTCTCCGGGTCATAGCCAAAGCGGACGTGCTCGAAGGTGACCTCGCCCCGCACCGTTTCCGGCGCGTCCGGGTCCAGTCCTTCCTGCGCTTCTTCCTCTTCGTTCAAAAACTCGAAGACCCGTTCCGAAGCCGCCGCCATCGACTGCACCTGGTTCATGACCTGCGCGATCTGCGCGACCGGATCCGTGAGATTCTTGACGTACTGGATGAAGGCCTGAATGTCGCCGATCCCGATGGTGCCGCGGATCGCCAGCATAGCGCCGCTGATCGCGACCCCTACATAGCCGAGATTGCCGACGAACATCATGAGCGGACGCATGATGCCGGACAGGCCCTGGGATTTCCACGCGGATTCATAGAGAATCTCGTTGGTTTCCTCGAAATCGCGGATCATGTCGGACTCTTTGCAGAAGGCTTTGACCACCTGCTGACCGGCAAAGGTCTCCTCCACCTGCCCGTCGATCTTGCCGAGGTACTTCTGCTGGGCGTGGAAATACTTCTGTGACATCTTGATCATCAGCCCGAGCAGCAGCGCGGATACCGGGATCGTGACCAGCGCGATGCCGGTCATGAGCGGGCTGATCGTGAGCATCATCACGATCGTGCCGATCACCATCGCCGCGGAGGTGATGATGTTCGTCAGGCTTTGGTTCAGACCGTTTCCGAGGGTGTCTACGTCGTTGGTGATGCGGGAGAGCACTTCGCCGTAGGTCCGGCTTTCGAAATACTTCATCGGCATGCGGTCGATCTTCTCCGAAATCTCGCGGCGCATCCGGAAACAAAGTCTTTGCGTCACCCCCGCCATCACCCAGGACTCCGCAAACAGCATCACGGAGCTGATACCGTAGAGTCCGAGTGTGAAGAGAAGGTATTTTGCGATCGTCTGGTAATCGATGCCGCCGGTTCCCTGAATCTTTCGCATCAGGCCTGCGGCAAGCTCCGTCGTGGCAAGGCCGAGAACTTTCGGTCCGATCACTTCGAATACGGTAGCCGCTGCGGCGAAGAACATTACGGCGATCACGGCAAAGCGGTACCGGCCGAGATACTGCAGAAGCTCTCCGATCGCCTTGCGGAAATTATGCGGTTTTTCTCCGGCAGCAAACGGACCGCCCGGTCTCGGGCCTCTCCGTCTGCGGTTTTCCATCTTTCTGTTTTCTTCTGCCATTTATATCGCCTCCAGTTCCGCCTGTGAAAGCTGTGAGTGCGCGATCTGCTGATAGACCTCGCAGGTCTTCATGAGTTCTTCGTGTGTGCCGATTCCGGCGATGTGTCCGTCATCCATGACCAGGATCTGGTCCGCGTGCAGGATCGTGCTGATCCGCTGCGCTACGATGAGAACGGTCGCATGCTGAACTGCGTCTGCGAGCGCAGCGCGCAGGCGCGCGTCGGTCTTCATGTCCAGCGCGGAGAAGCTGTCGTCAAAGATGAGAATCTGCGGATGACCGGCGATCGCGCGAGCGATTGCGAGCCGCTGCTTCTGGCCGCCGGAGACGTTGCTGCCGCCCTGCGCGATCGCGCGGTCAAAGCGGTCTTCGTTCTCATCGATAAACTCTGTCGCCTGCGCGGTGGCAGCCGCGTCTGCAATCTCTGCATCGGTGGCTTCTTCCGCGCCGAAGCGAAGGTTTGTGGCGATCGTACCGGAGAACAGAACGCCTTTCTGCGGCACCAGACCGATCTCTTTGCGGAGGGAATTCAGCTGGAGCTTCCGCACATCGGTTCCGCCGACACGCACGGAGCCTGCCGTCACGTCGTAGAACCGCGGGATCAGGTTGATCAGCGTGGTCTTGCCGGCGCCGGTGCTGCCAATGATGGCGGTCGTCTTTCCGGGTTCTGCGGTAAAGCTGATATCCGACAGGCAGTCGCGTTCCGCGCCCGGATAGCGGAAGCAGACGTGATCGAAGGTGATGACGCCGTTTGCCTCTCTGCCGTCTTCCGGGAGAGCGGCCGCATCGGCAGCTTCCTGAATCGAGGAGTCCGTGCGGAGAACCTCGTCAATACGCTCCGCCGCAACCCCGGCACGCGGGATCAGGATGGACATCACCGTGATGATCAGGAACGAAAAGACGATCATCATGGAGTAGGTGATGAAGGCGGTCATCGCGCCTACCTGAAGCTCGCCGTTATCGATGTGGCGGGCTGATACCCAGGTGATCAGAACGGTCGTGGCATACATGATCATCATCATCGACGGCTGCATCAGCGACATCACGCGGTTTGTGAAGAGCTGTGTGCGCATGAGGTCGGTGTTGGCTTTGTCAAAACGGTGCTCTTCTTCCTTTTCGCGGCCGAATGCCCGGATGACCGGAAGTCCGGTCAGGATCTCGCGGGAGACCAGATTCAGCGCGTCGATGAGGGTCTGCATGATCCGGAACTTCGGCATCGTCGCAGCGAACAGCAGAGCGACGAGCGCGAGGATCATGAGGACCGCAAGCACGATGATCCAGCCCATGCTGGCGCCGGTCTGGATGACCTTTACGATGCCCATGATGCCGATGATCGGGGCAAAGGTCACCATTCGAAGCAGCATCGTCGTGACCATCTGCACCTGCTGCACGTCGTTCGTGCAGCGGGTGATCAGCGATGCGGTGGAAAACTGATCCATCTCCGTGTTGGAGAAGGACATGACGCTTCGGAACAGCCGGCTCCTGAGGTCGCGGCCGATCTTGGCGCCGACGCGCGCAGCGATAAAGGAGACCGCTGCAGCGGCTGCAAACATGAGGAGTGTCATCAGCAGCATCAGAAAGCCTTCATGCCACAAATACTGCATCTGTCCCGCGTTCACGTCGATGCCGGCGCGCTCGCAGGCGACTGCTGCATAGGCAGCGCCCATCGCATGCGCCGTCTGTGTTCCGGTCGCCTCAAGACTTTGTTCGAGCGCTGTACGGGCAGCATTGAGGTCCGCGCTACCGGCGCCTTTTTCCGTGACGGTCTCACTCTGGTATGCCAGCACGACCGGGATCAGGAGCGCTTCATCGAGTTCTTCGAGACGCTCCTCTTCGAGCCCCTTCCGCTGAAAGCTGTCCCCGTCATCGGTATAGGAATTGTCCCAGAGCTTCCGCTCTTGATCGGTCATGAACTGCGTGACGAACCGGTAGTCTTCCTGGGTGATCTTCGCGGGCAGAATATGCTCGATTCCCTTGTTCTGAATTCCTACATCTATAATATTCTGTGTGTATTCCGGCAGGGCAAGGTCGCAGTAGGCCTGGATCATCAGGATCAGGACCATGACGATGACCTGAAGCTTGTACGGCTTCAGATTGGCAAGAAGTTTTCTCATTCCGAATCCTCCTCTCCTTTAATCTGCCGCTTCAGTTCCGCCGCGAACACATCGGCGAGCTCGTTGATTTCCGTCACCAGCTTCTGATAGCGCGCCGTGGAAAATGACTCCTCCACACCGGCAAAATACCGGTCCAGAATCTCTTCATGCTCGGCGACTTTCTCCCTGCCGAGCGGTGTCAGGCGGACGAGCGTGTTCCGCCGGTCCTTCGGGTCGGCCTCCCGGACGATCAGCTGCTTTGCCTCGAGCCCTTTCAGGTTTCTGGAAACCGCAGGCGCGGGCACCGGCGCGGCCTGTACCAGGTCCGCCACGCGGATCGGCCCTGCGGGTTTTTCCTTGCTGAGGAATCCGATATTGCCGAGCAGGTGGCCTTCTCCATTGGTGACATCCGGGAACAAAGCCTCCAGCCTCACCTGCCTCAGCCGATCCAGCGCCTGTACAAATTCGATCTGTGTCTGATTCAAAACTGCCTCCTGTATGTGAGTTCAGCGCGCCTCTTGCGGACGCAATTGCTGAACAATGTTAATTATTTCAATCGGAAATTATTATAGAGTGCGTGACTTCAAAAGTCAATCGTGGAGTTGCCGGCGCCATGCTCGACGTTGTGCTCGGCTAGGTGTTTTCCCCTTGAGCAAAATCTACTTCTATAATAAAATAAACCCATCAGGAGGATGGGCTCAATGAACGCACATGATATCTTAGTACAATTGATTGGAGTCGGCGGACTGCTGTGCTTTTTGCTGTCGTATCAGGTGAAGAGCAACCGGAGTCTTTTTCTGGCGCAGAGCGCCGGAATCGTCCTGTTCGTGATCCAGTTCGTGTTCCTCGGCGCATACAGCGGCTGCCTCAATCTGATGCTTGGGGTGGTGCGGAATCTGACCGTTTTAAAATACAATGAATGGGCATGGGTCCGGAAGAAGATCGTTCCGATCATCTTTATCGTCGGATTCGCGGCAGTAACAGTCTATACCTGGAACGGCTGGACCAGCCTGTTTCCGTTCGCCGGAATGGCCTCCTGCACGATCGCCTTCTGGACCAACAATGCGCTGAACATCCGCAAGGCGAATCTCTTCATCGCAAGTCCCGCCTGGATCGTCTACGACGTGATCTTCCATTCTTGGGCAGGCGTGATGAACGAACTCGTTACGATCTTTTCGATCCTGCTTTCCATCTGGCGGTTCGGCTGGAAAAACCTCGGCGATCCGAATTCGGGCTTTGGGGACTGAGTGCCTGCGGTGCGCGCTGGCTCAGCCCCTCTGTCGGTAATCCTCCATCAGCCATTTCGCCGTGCTTTCCGGAAGCTCGCTCAGCAAAAGGCGGCGCCCCGGCGCCGGCGTATAGCTGGCAAGGAGCAGTTCGCCCAGCTCCTGCTGCATGGTGTCGTCCTCCAGGATGACTTCCTCGTTTGCAGTGCGGCGCATGACGATGCAGTGGAGATCATAGCGTTCGGTAAGGTACAGGACCTCGTATGTTCCGCGGTAGACAGGTTTCCCGGAGGATTCGTCGAATTTCCGCAGGATCTGTGTCCCGTCCAGTTCGTCCATCTGGTAGAAGATGTCCGGGGAATCCATGGAAGGGTCGAAGATCCGCATCACGGCATGTTTCAGCGGATCGGGCTTCTTCCAGAGGGCGTCGATGTGATCTAAAAAGCTCATTGCGCGTCCTCCTTTACTCGTCAATATGCTTACCGGTTTGGGCCTCCGCCAGCGCAGCGGCAGAATCCTCATCTGCGTGGGCAAGATCTGCCAGGAACTGCAGCAGCCGGGCTTCTGCCATATCCTCGTGCTCGCGGATGCCGGCGAAAAGCTCTTCGTAAGTGCCGTTGCCCAGGTCGATGCCTTCCAAGCTGAAGATCGTGTGCTGGCTTACATAGTACATGAAGTCCGCGTCCTCATAATCGACCCCGCACAGCTTATCAAAGATTTCTTCAAAGGATTCGATGAACATGATGCGGCCGCAGGTGTCCACCAGATTCAGCCAGCGTTCGTGCCAGCCGTCTTTATACTTCACGGAAACGACGGTCCCGGCCGGGATCAGCTCGTCCGGAGACGCGGTCTGTCCGCGTTTCACTGTTTCGATCAGATATCTCATGAGTTCCCTCCTATCATATTAATTGCACTATTATCTTACCACACCCCGGGGAGTACTTCCAGCGATGCGTTTTGCGCAGCGCATCTGCATTGATCGTTCCAGGCATGCGCAGTTTTAGCTGGACGGAAAGGAGGAAATGCCTTATAGTTTTAATAGATGGATATTTCCGATGACTTATGTGACAGTTCCTGTAAGAGTGAGGTTTGCTATTATGAAGAGACTTGGACTGATCTGTGTTTTGCTTATTGCCCTGTTTTTGGCCGGTGGAGAAACGGTATTCGCGGATGACAGTGCGATAGACGGCTATACTTCGATTACCTACAGCTATCCGGATTCCAGCTCGGGGTTCCTCTATAAGGA
>JAFOML010000036.1 GCA_017425345.1 Eubacterium sp.
GTTCGGTCCCTATCCGCTGTGGGCGTTGGAGATTTGAGTGGGGCTGTCCTTAGTACGAGAGGACCGGGACGGACTTGCCTCTGGTGTACCAGTTGTCCTGCCAAGGGCACCGCTGGGTAGCTACGCAGGGATGGGATAAGCGCTGAAAGCATCTAAGTGCGAAGCCCTCCACGAGAATAGATCTCCCCCTTTATGGTAAGGTCCGTGGGAGACTACCACGTTGATAGGTCGGAGGTGGAAGTGCAGTAATGCATGCAGCTGACCGATACTAATAGACCGAAAGCTTGGTCGGAAGGTATTCCGGGAAGATGGGTTGAGCTTGGTTGTTCGGATTTGAAGGTACCAAATGGTAACTTCAGAGAAACTGAATCTGGTGACGATAGCGGGGAGGATACACCTGTTCCCATCCCGAACACAGTAGTTAAGCTCCTTAGCGCCGATGATACTTGGTGGGCGACTGCCTGGAAAAGTAGGACGTTGCCAGTTCAGTAGATTAAGCAGGTTCGATGAACCTGCTTTTTCTGTATTTCGATTTTAGTGCTCCAGTTTGACTAAAATGTCCGCGTGTGGTAATGTAAAATTATTCCTGATGAATGGAGGCAATTATGGCAGAGAACATGAGAAGCGCACTGATCGCCATGAGCGGTGGAGTGGACAGCTCCGTTGCGGCTTTTTTAATGCAGAATGACGGGTTCGACTGCACCGGCGCGATGATGTATCTTCACAGTGACGGGACAGAGGATGCCTTTTCGGCTTCCCGTGACCGGAAAGATGCTTCAGCTGTGGCTGCCCGCCTGGATATGCCTTTTTACGTTCTCGATCTTCGGGATTCCTTCCGCCACTACGTGATCGAGCCTTTCGCGGCGGAATACGAGAGCGGCAGAACACCGAATCCCTGCGTGGACTGCAACCGCACGATGAAATTCGATCAGCTCCTTAGGTTTGCGGATGAAAAGGGCTGTGATTCCATAGCAACGGGTCACTACGCGCGGATCGAACGCGATCCTGTTACTGGCCGCGCATTGCTTCGGAAAGCTGCGGATGTGTCGAAAGACCAGAGCTATGTGCTCTGCAAGCTTACGCAGGAGCAGCTGAAACGAACGGTTTTGCCGCTGGGAGAGCTGACCAAACCCGAGGTTCGTGATTTAGCAGAACAGCTCGGGTTTGACAATGCGGAGAAGCGTGACAGTCAGGATATCTGCTTCGTGCCGGACGGTGATTATGCGCATTTTCTGGAGGTGCTCCGCGGGAAACCGTATCCTGCAGGAGATTTTCTCGATACAGATGGAAACGTCGTTGGAACCCACCGCGGGATCCCGCGCTATACGATCGGACAGAGAAAAGGTCTGGGTCTTGCTCTCGGAAAACCTGTTTTCGTCTGCAGTAAGGATGTGGAACAGAATACGGTGACGGTCGGGGCGGACGAGATTTTGTGGAAAAAGGAACTCGTAGCGGATGCCGTAAACTGGATCTCCATCGATACCCTCCGGGAACCGATGCGGATCGCGGCGCGGACGCGCTATCACCAGACGGAACAGCCGGGTACGGTCTATCCCCTTGAGGACGGGCAGATCCGTATCGTCTTTGATGAGCCTGTACGAGCGATCACGCCCGGGCAGACCGTTTGCATGTATGACGGAGAATATGTGGTTGGAGGTGCTGCGATACTCAGGTGATGACGGAAGACGCAGTCTTTGGTTTCGTAAATCTCCCGCGGATGTGGACGCGGGGGCGTTTTCGTGCTATAATTTATTGTTAACGTTTATCCATGGGGAAAGGAGGGACGTATGATCGTCTTTAAAGTCATATTTTGTGTCATGATCTGTGTGCCTCTGGCAGCTCTCGGACTGTTTCTGTTCGAGAAACTCCTGGATTCGGCTACCGGCGGCAAGTAACGAGGGACTATGGAAAGAGGACTATTTATCTCACTGGAAGGGCCGGACGGCTCCGGCAAGTCAACGCAGATCGAGTTTCTGAAAACGTATTTTGAGGAGCTTGGACTTCCTTGTGTCTTCACCCGTGAACCGGGTGGGACGCCGATCAGTGAGAAGATCAGGGCTATCATTTTAGATAAAGAGAACAGTGAGATGGACGATATGACCGAGGCGCTCCTGTACGCGGCCAGCCGTGCGCAGCATGTTGCGGAGAAGATCCGCCCGGCGCTTTCGGAAGGAAAGATCGTCATCTGTGATCGCTATGTGGATTCCAGCATCGCGTATCAGGGCTACGGCCGTCAGATGGGCAGCCAGGTCGCGGAGATCAACGCGTATGCGACGATGGGGTGTATGCCGGATCTGACGATTTTGATCGAGGTCGATCCCAGAGTCGGAAAGAAGCGCATCGCAGCCGGTGAGAGAGACCGCCTGGAAAGTGAACGGATCCGGTTTCATGACCGTGTCCTCAGCGGTTACCGGAAGCTCGCCGAGGAGGATCCGGACCGGGTCATCCCGGTAGATGGAACCGGCAGCCGGGAGGAGATCCGTGATACGATCCGTGGCTATGTCGACGCGGCGCTCAGAGCTAAAGGATATATCGAATGACGCTGTTAGAGTATAGAAAGTATGGAAAAGCTGCGGAACAGCTCAGCGGAGCCATCCGAAGCGGACGCGTCTCTCATGCCTATATAATAGAAGGGGATGAGACGATCGACAAGGCGGGGTTCGCCAGAGCGTTCATCAAGGCGCTCCTGTGCCGGGAACGGCCGGGGGAGGGCTGTGAGACCTGCATCACCTGCCGGAAGGTCGAGGACGGAAACTACGAGGACCTTTACTGGATTCAGGCAGAAGGCAAGAAGAACAGCAGCGCCTTATCGGTCAAGGCGGATGTGATCCGGCAGCTGTCCGGAAATCTCGCCATGATCCCGACCGGGGGAAACCGCAATATTGCCGTCATCGAGGATGCTGATCTGATGACAGTGGAAGCACAGAATATTTTCCTGAAGACGCTGGAGGAACCGGCGCCGGGAACGGTCATTCTGCTTCTGACGTCAAACAGCCAGAATCTGCTTCCGACCATCAACTCGCGGTGCATGCGCTGTAGGCTGATGACCCTGACTCCGGATCAGGACCAGGAGAGCGTCCGGTTTGCGCAGGAGATCTATGAGATGGTGTCGAAAAAGGCGTTTTTCTTCGATATCTGCAGCAGACTGGATGAGGAACTGAAAGACCGCAAGAGCGCAGACGCGTTTCTGGATGCGCTGGAAAGCGTCTTCGGGGATGCCGTGCAGCACGGCGCGGACGGCATGAGCCGCGGCCAGCTGGTTTACGGGGTCAAATGCATTGAGACTGCCCGGAATCACATTCGGCGCAATGTGAGATATAACATGGCAGTCAGGGAAATGATATTGAAACTGGAGGAATATAGATGATTAATGTAGCAGGGGTACGGTTCAAGAGTGCCGGAAAGGTCTACTTTTTCGATCCGGGAGAGCTCGAGGTACAGTCCGGCCAGGGCGTGATCGTGGAGACTGCCCGGGGCATGGAATACGGGACTGTGACGATGCCGATCACCCCGATCAAAGAAGAGGACGTGACTCGCCCGCTGAAGAGGATCGTCCGGATCGCGGACGAGAACGATATCGCCCGTCATAACGAGAATGAGAAGAAAAAGGCGAAGGCCATGGCGATCTGCCAGGAGAAAGTGCAGAAGCACAATCTCGAGATGAAACTGATCGACGTGGAATATACCTTTGATAATAATAAGATCGTGTTCTACTTTACGGCAGATGGACGCGTGGATTTTCGTGAACTGGTCAAGGATCTCGCCAGCGTGTTCAAGATGCGCATCGAACTCAGGCAGATCGGCGTCCGTGACGAGGCCAAGATGCTGGGCGGAGTCGGTTCCTGCGGAAGAGGGCTGTGCTGCGCGAGCTGGCTTTCAGATTTTGAACCCGTCTCCATCAAGATGGCGAAGAACCAGAACCTGTCCCTGAATCCGACGAAGATCTCCGGCGTCTGCGGCCGCCTCATGTGCTGCCTCAAGTATGAGAACGACATTTATCAGGAGCTGCGGAAGGGTATGCCGGACATCAATGAGAAGATCGATACGCCGGAAGGCTTCGGCCGGGTGATCGACGCAGATATCCTGCAGGGAAAGATCAAGGTCCGGATCTACACGGACGAGGTCGATGAGAACGGCAATCTGAAGCTGGGTACGGATATTTTCACCTTCACGAAGGACGAGATCGGAAGACGAGACAAGCAGAAGCCGAAAGAACGTCCGGAGAAGAAGGATAAGAAAGAGAAAAAAGAGAAGAAAGAAAAGAAGGAAAAGAAAGAGAAGAAAGAGCGTCAGGAAGGCAGTCCGCAGGAGAACGCGGCGGCTTCGGAGCCTGTGCAGAAGAAGCGGAGCGGCCGTTCCCGCTCGTCCAGACGGAGGAGAGAGCGGAATGCGGCGAAGGCAGCGGAGGCGCCGAAGCAGGAATCATGAGTTTACGGCTGGATGATACGGGATTTGGCGGGATCAGGATCCTGCAGGATCCGGAGACCTTCTGTTATGGCGTGGATGCGGTGCTGCTTGCAGGTTTTGCAGCCGAGACGCTTGCGAAGAAGCACAGGCGGCCGGCACGGCTTGCAGACCTTGGCTGCGGGAATGGGATCGTCCCGCTGATCCTTTCGCACAAAACCAGCATCCCCCATCTCCACGGAATCGAAGTTCAGGAACAGATGGCAGCACTCGCGGACGAAAACGTCCGGCAGAATGGACTGGAAGACCGCCTGACCATCACCTGCGGAAACGTGCGGGATGCCGAACCGGAAGGTCCGCTGATGCAGGCTCTTGGAGGGCCGGGCAGCTTTGATGCTGTCACCTCCAATCCGCCCTATATGCCGGCAGACCGCGGGCTGACCTCTGCGAACGAGGCGAAGGCGATCGCTCGGACGGAGCTGAAAGGGGATCTGGATGACTTCCTGAAAATGGCGGGGCTTCTGCTGCGGGATAAGGGGGATCTGTTTCTGATTCACCGGCCGCAGCGCCTTGTGGATATCCTGGTCGGATGCCGGAAGCACGGGATCGAACCGAAGACTCTGGTTCCGGTGAGCGCAAGACCCGGGGAGGCGCCGAACCTGATCCTGGTACACGGAATATGCGGAGGCGGCGTCGAACTGAAACTGGAGCAGACATTTTTCGTACGGAATGAGTGCGGTGAATACAGCCGCGAGCTGCTCGATGTGTACGAGCGACTCTAAAATAGAATGGATAGTTCAATTTTTTTGTGTTGCTAATATATGGAAATACATATATAATACCCTAAGAGGAGGAGACGGAATGATTACAATTGATGTAAAGGACATGTTAATATGTCTGGTGCTGATCGCACTGATCGTATTGCTGATCATCCTTGCGGTGGTTGCCAAGAATCTGATCACAACAGTGAAGGAACTGAACCGCGTCCTGGAAGACACTACTGTTGTAACGAATGTTCTTCAGGAGAGAACAACAGAAGTGAACGGTATTGTAGGTGATCTTGGTGCAGCTGTTGATGATGTGACCAAGGCAATGCAGGGAAATCAGAGTCTGGTCGGAGCGCTGACCAATGTTGGAAAGGCAGTCGCATCGACGGTATCGTATATCAAGAGTTCAGATAACGATAGCAGCGACGGTATCCTTTAAAAACAGTGTAAGAAAAGGAGTTTCGATATGAAAGCGACGGGAATCGTAAGACCGGTAGACGCTTTGGGAAGAGTAGTGATCCCGGTAGAACTGAGACGGAATCTCGGGATTAAGACCGATGATTCTTTGGAAATTTTCGTGGATGGACAGTACATCATGCTGAAGAAGTATGAGCCAGCCTGCATTTTCTGTGGGGAAGTGGAAGGCGTACGTCAGATCCGCGGCAAGAACGTCTGCGCCAAATGCATTGAGGAATTGAAGGCTCTTTGATCCGGTTTCTGTTACATTGAAATGAAACCTGCCGGCGGCAGGTTTTTTGCTCTGGCATAGAGTGAATGATTCAGCATATGCCGGATAAGAAAGTCTGACAGACGTTAATGGAGGAACAATTTGGCCAAATTTTTAATACAGAATAGTGGACCGCTGAACGGTGAGGTATATATCAGTGGTGCCAAAAACGCAGTTCTGCCGATCATGGCAGCTGCCATACTGACGGATGAGACGTGCCGCATCAACGAGGTGCCGGATCTTCGTGACGTAGAAGTCATGAAGGGCATCCTCAGCTCCCTCGGCGCGGAAATCGAAGACGCAGGGGACAGCTCCCTGGAGTTCACGATGCGGGACATCCTGACCAACGAGGCAGATTATGAGCTCGTTGGAAAGATGCGAGCCTCATTCCTTGTAATGGGACCGCTTCTCGCCAGAACCGGACGTGCCAAGGTGCATATCCCGGGAGGCTGCACGATCGGCGCACGGCCGATCGACCTGCACCTGAAGGGGTTTGAGGCGCTCGGCGCGACCGTTATAGAAAAAGAGAGTTATGTAGAAGCGATCGCCCCGAAGGGCGGATTGGTCGGCGCTTCCGTATACCTGGATTTCCCCAGTGTCGGAGCGACTGAGAATATCATGATGGCGGCTTCGGAAGCCAAGGGCAGCACCTATATAGAAAATGCTGCGGAGGAGCCGGAGATCGTCGACCTGGCGAACTTCCTGAACAAGATGGGAGCCAGGATCAAGGGCGCCGGAACGGATACGATCAAGATCGAGGGTGTATCTTCTCTGCACGGTTGTAATCATTTCGTCATTCCAGACCGCATCGAGGCAGGCACGTTCATGCTTGCCAGTGCGATCACCAGAGGAGAGATCCTGATCAAGAACATCGTACCGGACCATGTCAAGCCGGTCACAGCCAAGCTGCGTGAGTGCGGCGTGATCGTGGAGATGGGCGATGAAGGAATGTACGTGGTCGCGGATCGGAAGAGGCTCACGGCAACGGATATCAAGACGCTGCCGTACCCGGGCTTTCCTACGGATCTGCAGTCCCCGTTCATGGCGTTCCTGACCACAGTGGATGGATCCAGCCGTGTCAATGAGACGGTGTTTGAGAACCGCTTTATGCATGTGGCTGAGCTCAATCGTATGGGTGCCAACATCAAGATTTCCGGCAACCAGGCGTTTATTCCGGGCAGTACCAAGCTGGAAGGCGCACAGGTCATAGCAACGGACCTGCGAGCCGGCGCTGCGCTCGTTCTGGCGGGTCTCGCCGCGAGCGGTACGACCGAGCTGTCTGAGATCTATCATATTGAAAGAGGTTATGAAAAGTTCATAAAGAAGTTTAAAGGTTTAGGTTCTACGATATTTCGCATTGATGATTGAGAAGAGGAGTGAAAAATGTCGGATATCAAGTACTTGGAGCTGCTTGCTAAGGATTATCCTAATATTGAAGCAGCATCCGCGGAGATTATCAATCTGAACGCCATTCTGGCTCTGCCTAAGGGAACAGAGTATTTCCTGAGTGATCTGCACGGTGAGTGTGAAGCGTTTATTCACATGCTCAAGAGTGCGTCCGGAACCATCCGGCACAACATTGAGGAACAGTATGGACGGCTTCTCACGCTGCAGGACAGAGACGCTCTGGCATCCCTGATCTACAACCCGGAAGCAGAGATCAAGAGGCGTAAGAAGAGTGAAGAGAATTTTGACGCGTGGTGCAAGACTGTTATTTACCGTCTGGTGACGATCTGTAAATCCGTATCGACCAAATACACCAGATCCAAGGTTCGTAAACGTCTGCCCAAGTACCTGGATTATGCCATGGATGAGCTGCTGCACGCAGACGACGAGGTGAACAAGGATAACTACTATGCAGCGATCATTGACACCGTCGTGGACTGCGATATCGCAGAAGAGTTCATCATCGACCTCGCAGAGACGATCAGCCGCCTGGAGGTGGACTATCTGCATATCATCGGCGATATCTTCGACCGTGGCGCGCATCCGGATCAGATCCTGGATTATCTGATGACCTGCCGCGACGTGGATTTCCAGTGGGGAAATCATGATATCGTCTGGATGGGAGCTGCTACCGGAAACTGGGCATGCATCACCAACATCCTGCGGATGAACATCAGCTACTACAACTTTGATATGCTGGAAGTAGGATATGGAATTAATCTCCGTCCGCTGGCAATGTTCGCCGACAAGACCTATTCCGACGAGATGAGCCCCAAGTTCATGCCGCACATCTATGATAAGAGTGAGTATGATCCGGTGGAAGAACTCCTTGCAGCTAAGATGCATAAGGCCATCGCAGTCATGCAGTTCAAGATCGAGGGACAGCGCATCATGGCGCATCCGGAATATCACATGGAGCATCGTCTGCTGCTGGATAAGATCAACTGGGAAGACGGCACGGTAAACGTAGAGGGTACCATCTATCCGATGCGTGATATGGATCTGCCGACGATCGATCCGAAGGATCCATATGCCTTTACCGAAGAAGAGATCGCAGTTCTGGAATCGCTGGAAGCATCCATCCTGAATTCCGAGAAGCTGCAGAGACATATCCGTTACCTGTTCAATCAGGGATCCCTGTATAAGGTGATGAACGGAAATCTGCTGTACCACGGCTGCATCCCGATGAACGAGGACGGCTCCTTCAAGGAAGTAGAGCTGAACGGCCGCAAGCTGTCCGGCAAGGCTCTGATGGATTATCTGGATAAGGAAGTCCGCGCGGCATACTACTCTCCGGATGAGTCGGAAGAGACCGGCCGTTCTGGCGACCTGATGTGGTACATGTGGGAGAGCGAGGCTTCTCCGCTGTTCGGCAAGGATAAGATGACGACCTTTGAGAGACTGTTCATCGAGGACAAGGCTTCGCATAAGGAACACCTGATTCCATACTACAAGCTGATCAATTACCGCGAACCGTGTGAAGCGATCCTGAAGGAGTTCAATCTGGATCCGCGCACGTCAAAGATCCTGAACGGCCACGTGCCGGTCAAGATCAAGGATGGTGAGAGCCCAATCAAGGGCGGCGGACTGCTGTTCGTCATCGACGGCGGTATCTCCAAGGCTTACCAGAAGACGACCGGAATCGCCGGCTACACGTTCATCTATACATCTAAGTTCATGGCGCTGGCAGAACACAAACCGTATCATCCGCTGCAGCCGGATGGAACGCAGGAGTTCAGCATGCCGGAGTTCCAGATCGTGGAGACGATGCCGGAGCGCATGCTGATCCGCGATACGGATAAGGGCGCGGAACTGCAGGAGCAGGTGGACCGCATGAAGGAACTGGTCAGCGCATTCCGCAAGGGTCTGATCAAAGAAGTTCGTTAACGAGTAATATCAAGGAGCTGTCTCAGAACTGGGACAGCTCTTTTAGTATGCCTGGCGAACGGTACTGCCAAGTACTGCCTGTGTCAATAAAGGGGAATCCCCCGTAGCGGGATCTTCAGGGTAAGGATCCTTTGCGGGGGATTCAAATGAGAAAGATTAAGTCTAGTGTATTGCAATTTCAGGTTAAGGCGAATACTCGCCTTCGTTGTTTGCTATAAGAAGCATTCCAGCACGAATACGCTGATGCAGCTTACGCCGGCGACGAGGAAAAGATTGCCGCCCAGATAGGCGCAGAGGATTCCCGCGCAGAAAGCTGCCAGCCCCGCGACCGGCGCCTGTGTCGCCTGCAGGATCGCAGGAAACGTCATGACTGCCAGAGTCACGTACGGGACGTAATAAAGGAAGGACTGGAGAAACTGGTTCCGGATCGGCCGCTGCATGACGGTAAAGGCGAACACGCGGCAGCCATAGGTGGCCAGCGCCATAACGATGATAAAAATGTAAATGGACAGATTCTCAGGCAATGCGTTTCACCTCCTCAGAGCTTGCTTCCGGCTTTTTTTCTGCGGCTTCTACGGTCTTGACCGGGAAAAGAACTGCCGCAGCAGATGAGATCACAAGAGTCAGCAGGATCGTCCGGGTACCGGAAGACAGTGTGCTCAAAAGCGGGAGCTGGGTCGCCGCGTAGCTGAACAGGAAGCTTACGGTCACAACGATCGCAACGGCGCGGTCGTTCCGGGCGGCCGGGATCACCACGGCCAGGAACATGCCGTACAGCGCGACGCTCAGCGCGCTTACGATCGCAGCCGGGAGAATGTTTCCCATCGTGATCCCGAGGGCAGTACCGATGGACCACATCGGAACTGCAACGCAGATCGCGCCAAACGGGTACATCGGATTCAGCGCGCCGGGTCTTGCGATCGTGATTCCAAATACCTCGTCGGTGATCGTCAGCCCGGTAAACATCCGCTTCGCCAGGGAGGTTCCCTCCGGAAGCCGCTGATTCAGCGCGAATCCCATCAGAACGTAACGCGCGTTTGTGATGATCGTCATAATGATCAGCTGCAGCAGTGTGCCGTTTGCCGCATAGAGTGTAAATCCGATATATTGTCCTGCGGACGCATACGTGGTCATGCTTGCGAAGAAGCCCTGAAAGGCGTTGAATCCACAGGTTCTGGCTGTAATTCCAAGGGAAAACGCAACGGCCAGATAGCCCAGTCCGATGGGGATCCCGTCGCGCATTCCCTGTAAAAATTCTGTACGATTGCTGTTCATAAAAAACTCCTTTAACTTCCATAAACAGTATAGCAGTCTCGTTGACATTAGTAAAATTCATATTTATAATAGAAAAAGTAGAAAAACTAATGCAAGGAGCCTGTGAGATGAACGCTTTTTCGAAATACTATATCTTCTGCCGGGTGGTGGAACTGCATAGCTTTACGGCAGCTGCAACAGAGCTTGGTTACACACAGAGCGCTGTCAGCCAGATCGTAAGGGCTTTGGAAACAGAACTTGGAGTCGTGCTCCTGGAACGCCGCAGAGATGGCGTACGTCTGACGGCGGATGGCAAGGCGTTCATGCCCTTTTTAATGAATCTGGCCGGCGCGGAACTCGCTCTCCGAAAAAAGCAGGAAGAGATGGAAGGGCTTACGGACAGCACGATCGTGATCGGGACGTTTACATCAGTCAGCCGTACGATCCTGCCGCCTTTGATGGCGGCTTTTCGCAGAGAGCATCCCGGCGTAAGTTTTGTGCTCCGCCAGGGAGAATACGTTTCGATCCATGACGATATCGTGAGCGACCGGATCGACCTCGGATTCATCACACCGGATAATGAGCAGCGAAAGAGTATCGAGATGCAGAAACTCTATGACGATGATATGGTCGCGGTGCTTCCGCCAGGACACGATCTGTGCTCGCGTTCCAAGGTAGAGCTGAAGGATCTTGCAGGGGAGCCGTTCATCCTGATGGACGAGGGAGAGCGCTACAGTACTGTCCTGGAAGGCTTTCGAAAGCGCGGGCTTGAACCGACGATAGCGTATGAAGTGTACGATGACTATTCGATCCTTGCCATGATTCAACAGAATCTCGGGGTTTCCATTTTGTTTCGCCGCGTTGTGGAAGGCTTTTCCGAGGGTGTTGAGATTCGGGAGCTGTCGGATCGTCTGCGGCGTCCGGTCTATCTTGCCTGGAAGAGTCGGGAGACGATGCCGCTGGCGGCGAGGCGGTTTTCCGATTTTATCGTAAAATCGATTGCTGAGGGACAAAATTAGCGGATTTTTTGCTTGACAACCCTACTCCAATTGTCTATAATAATCGAGTACGGAAAAGTACGTGAGCGCCACTAGCTCAATTGGATAGAGTACCTGACTACGAATCAGTAGGTTGTGGGTTCGAGTCCCGCGTGGCGCACCAACAGAAAAACCACCATCGTCAGATGGTGGTTTTTCTGTTGGTGTGCCATAGAAGCGGTAGGGACTCGAACCCGAAAGGGCATCGGCGTAAGTGAGAACGTCCGGCGGACGTTCAAGCAGCCGATGGTCCGAGCCGACTGAAAAAGGAGGCGAAGGACGGCAGAATGCGGAGCATTCTGCGTAAGTCCCGCGTGGCGCACCAACACGCACGTCATGTATCAGGGACTGCCTTCTTTCGAGGTGTCATCCGGCAATACAAATCAGAGAACTCTGCTCCTTTGCGTCAATACTCTGCTGCTGTTCTCCATAGTGGGGTTCTTCGATCCGGCACCTTCGGCTTGACGCAAATATGCCTCGATTTTGGCCGTTTTTTGCGTCAAGACACGGGTGTCGCTTCCCATGGCAGCACTCTGTGCTCTGGCACCTTCGGTTTGACGCAAATATGCCTCGATTTTGGCCGGTTTTTGCGTCAAGACACGGGTGTCGCTTCCCATGGCAGCACTCTGTGCTCCGACACCTTCGGTTTGACGCAAATATGCCTCGATTTTGGCCGGTTTTTGCGTCAAGACACGGGTGTTGCTTCCCATGGCGGTACTCTGTGCTCCGGCACCTTCGGTTTGACGCAAGCCCTGCATTTCAGACTATGGAATACTAAGCGGACAATGTGCGTCGCACGATTATCTTGGTGTAATATAAAGAACGTTTTCTCTCTAAGATGAACCGTGTTATCTTGTAAGAAATCCATTTGTGATGGAACTCATACGAACGGTAGGGACTCGAACCCGAAAGAAAAAGGCTGTCCCTTTCAGATGTCAATGCATCTTCCAGGACAGCCTCTAGAAATCGTTATTTGAGTCGATTACTCTTCTACGGCCTTCTTGACCTCGTCTGCGATCTCTTCTGCGGCCTCGACGACTTCGTCTGCTACCTCAGAGGCTTCTGCTTCTGCAGTCTCAACGATCGTCTCTGCAGTTTCTGCAGCTTCTTCCGCAACTTCCTCTGCAGCGTCTTCGATTTCAGTCACAACGACCTCTTCCTCGGATGCTTCGTCTGTTGCTTCCTCGGATGCTTCTTCTGTTGCTTCCTCGGATGCTTCTTCTGTTGCTTCCTCAGCTTCTACTGCTTCCTCAGCCGGTGCAGCAACTTCTGTTGCAGGCTGCTCTGCCGGCTTAGCCTCTGCGAGCATTGCCAGAATGCTGTTTGCTTTCGTCAGCAGCTGCGCGATGCCGAAGAAGATGATAGCGTAGACAACATACGCCAGCGCTGCGTTACAGATGTAACCGATCGCGTCTCCCATCATATCGGAGATGGATGTGCCGTATCCTTCCGCATATTCCTTGACATACTTGAATGCGTCGTTACCAAAGTAGATCGCGACTCCGATCATTACTACAGCGAGCACATAGAAGACAATGACAAGCGCGCTGATTGAATTTGTTTTTTTCATAAATAAAACCTCCAAATAATTACTATGGTCATGGTAAACCACAACATAGTCGATTATATACTCAAATAATGAAGAAATCTAGAAGAAACGATGAAAAACTTTGAACTAAGCGGTCATCTGCGTGAAGAACAGGGGAGAACAATGCATATTTGAGGCATTCGCTTGTTTGAATCCCTTCAGTGTGTTATAATAGATACATTCTTTTTTGGATCAGGACGGGAGGAAAAGAACCATGGGCGGATTTTTTGGCGTAGCCTCCAAGAACAGCTGCACGAATGACCTGTTCTTTGGCATTGACTATCATTCACATCTCGGAACCAGGCGCGGAGGAATGGCGGTTTACGGATCAGACGGGTTTCACCGGTCTATCCATAACATCGAGAATTCTCCGTTCAGAACCAAGTTTGACTCGGACCTGGATGAATTAGAAGGAAAAATGGGAATCGGATGTATTTCGGATTCAGATCCGCAGCCGCTTCTCATTCGCTCGCACCACGGCAGCTACGCGCTGACGACAGTTGGAAAGATCAATAACGCGGACGTTTTGTTCCGCCGCGCATACGAGCGTGGAAACACACACTTTATGGAAATGAGCGGAAGCCGGGTCAACGATACCGAGCTTATCGCAGTGCTGATCGATATGGCCGGCAATCTCGTAGACGGCATGCGCCTCGTACAGGAATCCGTAGAAGGATCCATGTCGCTGCTTTTGATGACCCCGGGCGGAATCTACGCGATGCGTGACCGCTGGGGCAGAACACCTGTCATTATCGGCAAGAAGAAAGACGCGTACTGCGCTACTTTTGAGACCAGTGCATACATCAATCTCGGCTATGATTTCTGCTATGAGCTGGGGCCCGGAGAGATCGTGCACTTCACGGCAGAAGGCTATGAGGTCATGAGTCCGGCGAGAAAAGAGATGAGGATCTGTTCCTTCCTCTGGGTCTATTACGGATATCCGACCTCTGCCTATGAGGGGATCAATGTCGAAGAGATGCGCTACAAGTGCGGACATATGCTGGCGAGAAGAGACCAGTCCAATGCGGATATGGTCGCCGGCGTTCCGGACAGCGGAATCGCGCATGCGATCGGATACTCCAATGAGTCCGGAATTCCGTACGCAAGACCGTTCATCAAGTATACACCGACTTGGCCCAGATCCTTCATGCCGACGCGTCAGAGCCAGAGAGAGCTGATCGCGCATATGAAGCTGATCCCTGTCAGACATCTGATTGAAAACAAGTCGCTGCTGCTGATCGACGATTCCATCGTCAGAGGAACGCAGCTCGGACAGACCGTACAGTATCTTTATGAAAGCGGAGCCAAGGAGGTCCATATCAGACCGGCTTGTCCGCCGCTCATGTACGGCTGTAAATACCTGAACTTCTCCAGATCGCGTTCGGAATACGACTACATCACCAGAAGAGTGATCCGTGACAGAGAAGGCGAGGAGAATATGACTCCGGAACTGATCGCAGATTATGCTGATCCGGACAGTCAGAATTATAAAGAAATGCAGGAGGATATCTGCAAGCGCTTAGACTTTACCAGCCTTGAATTCCAGCGCCTTGATGATCTGGTCGAGGCGACCGGACTGGAAGCCTGCAAGCTTTGCACCTACTGCTGGAACGGTAAGGAGTGATAGGTTGAAACAGATTTATGTAGAAGATCTTCGGAAAGATGACAGTATCATGGAGTTTTTCATGGTCAAATCCTGCGGTGTCAAGATGGGATCAAACCGGAAAAACTACCTGGATATCCTGCTCGGGGATAAGACCGGAGAGGTCAATTCCAAGAAGTGGGACGTCAGCGACGCGGAGATCCCGGCTTTGAATGCGATCAAGGAAGGGGATCTGGTCCGCGTCAAGGCGCTGGTCACAGACTGGCAGAATCAGACGCAGCTCCGCATCATGCGGATCCGGCCGGCAACGCCGGAGGACGGGCTTGATATTATGGATTTTGTCAAAGCTGCCCCCGAGCGGCCGGAAGACATGTACGCATATATCTATAACGTTGCGGAGAGCATGGAGGATGAAGACCTGAAGAGGCTCTGCCTCCGCGTCCTCACGGATAACCGGGACAAGCTCATGTACTACCCGGCAGCTTCACGGAACCATCATGCGGAGTATGCCGGACTGCTGTATCATATGAAGCGGATGCTGATGAACGGACTTGGCGTCTGCAATGTTTACACGGACCTGAACCGGGATCTGGTCGCTGCGGGCGTGATCGTTCACGATATGCAGAAGATTGAAGAGATCCTGTCGGATCAGAACGGTGTTTCCCCGGGCTATTCGTTCGAGGGACAGATGCTGGGGCATATCATCATGGGCGTCAAATACCTGGACCGCCTCACCGAGGAGCTCGGGTTCCCGCGGGAGAAGGCCGTCATGATGGAGCATATGGTGCTTTCGCACCACTACGAGCCGGAGTTCGGCAGCCCTAAGAAGCCGCTGTTCCCTGAAGCGGAAGTACTGCACTATTTAGACATTCTGGATGCCAGACTGTTTGATATGTATGATGCGCTGGCGCATACAGAGCCTGGTGATTTTTCCGACCGCGTCTGGACGATGGACAACCGCCGTCTGTTCAAGCCGTCGGAGAAGTGATTCTGAGGAGATATTAGCATGCTGAAATTTGATAAGGACGTAATCAATGCTTTAAAGAAACTGGAGAGTGCCGGATTTGCGACCTACGCTTCCGGAGACTGTGTGATCGAGTATGTCAGCGGCGGAACACCGCTCGACTGGGACCTGCTGACAGAAGCGCCGATGGAGAAGATTCAGGAGATCTTCCCGGAGGGCACCTGCATCGATCCGGAACGCGGTGTGATCCGCCTGGACTTTACGCATGAGGTGGAGACCGAGGACGGAAGCGAGATCGAAGGCGCGATCTGCGACGTGATCCCCTATGAGGGAACCATCGAGGACCTACTGGCGAAGCGGGCTTTCACGATCTCCGCTGTGGCAGACAGCCCGGAACGCGGACTTGCAGATCCATATAACGGTGTTGATGACATCCATAAAAAGCTTCTTCGCAGCATCGGAGACGCGGATGAGGCATTCGCAGCGGATCCGATCCGTATGATGCAGGCGATGCGCTACGTGGCAGAGCTTGGATTCGACCTGACCAAGAATGTACACGACGCGATCCTGCGCAACTGGCGTAAGCTGCAGAATGTGCCCATCGAGCAGGTCCGCGATGAGCTGGAGCTGATCATCTGCGGAAAGAGCGCGGGCAAGGCTTTGAACATGATGGCTGACACGGGACTGATGGCAGTCGTCTTCGGAGAAGAGGTCTCCCGCAAGATGAGCGCTTCCGAGATGCAGCAGTTCATCGAGGTCACCAAGAATATTGATAAGACGATGCCGGTCCGGCTCCGCCGTCTGGGTCTTCTCTACACGACCCTGAATCAGAAACGGGGTCTGGAAGCGGTGAAGTATATGCACTTTGATGTGGATACGGAAGCGCACCTGACGTGGGCGCTTACAGAGCTTGTCAAGGTCACTTTCCTGGCGAACGGGACGGAGCTGAAGCGGTATATCTATGAGAACGGCTCTGAGAAGTATAATTACCTGCATAATCTGACCAAGGCGCAGCGTATCGTCTACGACCAGTCGTCGATCAAGATCGAGGCCAGAAATGCGATCATGCGTGAGATCAAGAGGAATCATGAGCCGATCTTCCTGGATGATCTGGTAATTGATGCGAACGATATCCTGGAAGAGGGTATCACGGATGATCCGGAGAGAGCGGAGCACCTGCTGGAGCAGGTCATCGCCAAGGTGCATATCAACCCGGCGAACAATGAGCGGAGCGTCCTGCTGAAGCTTGCCAAGAAGTATAACAAGAGCAAGTTCCGCGCTGCGACGCGCTATGTCAATTGGATGCGATAGGAGAGTTTCAGAATCGATGGAACGCATACAGGGCATTCTGACAGAAATCATATTTTACAATGAGGAAAACGGCTATACGATTGCCGAAATGGAAACCGACGACGAGCTTTTGACTGTCGTCGGTGTTTTGCCTGCGTCCGTTTCCGGTACCACCTACGAGCTGAAGGGGGAATTCAAGATCCATCCGAGGTACGGGGAGCAGTTTGCGTTTACGGAAGCGACCGAGATCATGCCTTCTTCTTCGGCCGGGATCGAGGCGTTTCTGGCTTCCGGCGTGATCAAAGGCGTCGGCCCTAAAATGGCCGGACTGCTCGTGCGGACGTTTGGAGACGATACGCTTCGGATCATCGAGGATGAGCCGGACCGCCTGACGGAAGTCTCCGGAATCGGAAAGAAGACGGCGAAGAAGATCGCGGATTCTTTCAGCGCGCACAGGGAGTTTGCCAGAGTGGCGCTGTTCTTTCAGGAGTTCGGCATCACAGCGTCACAGGCGCTGAAGCTGTACCGGGCTTATGGGGCAGGCGCCACGACGCTGATCATGGAGAATCCTTACCGCCTGATCGATGAGGTCCACGGGATCGGATTCCGAAGAGCGGATGAGATCGCCGAAAAGATCGGCCTCGCGCCGGACAGCTCGTTCCGCATCCAGAGCGGAATCAAGTATCTGCTGCAGTACGCGGTTTCCGACGGGAACACGTATCTGCCCAGAGAATTCCTGTGCGAACAGGCTGCGCAGCTGCTCGATCTGACGCGCGCGGAGGTGGACGAGGAGCTCATCACACTGGCATTCGAGGGCTCGCTTCATCTGGATAACGTCAAGGGGGAAGAGGTCGTCTATCTGTATGCCTATTATGCCGCAGAGCAGAAGGTCTGTCTGAATGTCACGTCGCTTCGGAATGCGTCTTTGAAGACTTTGCTCACGAATATCGACACCAGCATTCAGATGACGGAGAAGGAGACCGGTCTGGTCCTTTCGGACACCCAGAAAGCAGCCGTGAAGCGTTCCGTGACAAGCGGGATCTCTGTTATCACCGGCGGACCCGGTACCGGAAAAACCACGATCATCAATACGATCATCAATATATTTCGGGAAAGCGATTTCCGGGTCTCCATCGCGGCGCCCACGGGACGGGCGGCCAAGCGCATCACGGAGACGAGCGGAACCCCTGCGGTGACGATCCACCGCCTGCTGGAATACTACTATTCTGAGGACTCCGGGGACATGCTGTTTGGCAAGACTGAGGAAGATCCTCTGGAAGCGGATGCCGTCATCGTGGATGAGGCCTCCATGATCGATCTGATGCTCGCCAAGGCTCTGACAGACGCGATCCGCCCGGGCACCCGGCTGATCCTGGTCGGCGACAGTGACCAGCTGCCATCCGTTGGCGCAGGGAATGTGCTCTGTGATCTGATCGACTGCGGTATGGTTCCGGTCTCCCGGCTCACGGAGATCTACCGCCAGGCGCAGGAGAGCATGATCATCGTCAACGCGCACCGGATCAATCACGGCGAGTATCCGCAGTTTACGGGCGGGGATTCGGATTTCTTCTTTATGGAGCGCGGAAACGAACGGGATATGCAGGATCTGATCGTCGAGCTGGTCACGCGGCGGCTTCCCGCGTACTACGAGGGAATCGACGGCCTTTCGGATATCCAGGTTTTGTCGCCTGCGCGGAAGGGGATCGTCGGCGTTGCGGAGCTGAACGCAAGGCTGCAGGACGCGTTCAATCCGCCGGATGAGCGGAAAGCGGAGAAGCGGTTCGGTGACCATGTCTTCCGAACCGGGGACAAAGTCATGCAGATCAAAAACAACTACCAGCTGGAATGGCGTGTTGCCGGAGAAGCCCAGGGCGGATCCGGGATCTTCAATGGGGATGTCGGATTCATCACCGGGATCGACACGGAGCACGGCACGCTGACAGTCCGGTTCGACGAGGATAAATACGTGCAGTACGACAATTCGCAGCTCGAAGAGCTGGAGCTTGCCTATGCGGTCACGGTACACAAGAGCCAGGGGTCGGAGTTCCCGATCATGGTCATGCCGGTCACGTGGTTTCCGCCGATGCTTGCCACCCGGAATCTGCTCTACACGGCTGTCACGCGCGGCAAGCGGGTCGTCGTGCTGGTTGGAATGAAAAACCGCCTTGCGGCGATGGTCGATAACGACCGGACGAGTCTAAGGTATTCCGGGCTTGCAGCAAGGCTCAGCAATATGATGGAGTTCATGTGAAGATCAGGAAACTATCAGAATCGATCCTGGATCTCCTCTATCCGCCGTCGCTCTACTGTATCTGCTGCGGCAACGTGATCGATGAGACGAGGGTGTACAATCTGTGTGATCATTGCATCCGGCACATCCGCTGGGATCACGATCTTCCGGAGGACCGCGGAGGCGTGGCAATGATGCGCTGCGCCCAGTACGGAATCTATGAGAGAACTCTGATCTTTTCCCTGAAGTATAACGGAAAAAAGTATATTGCGAAGGATATTGCGAAAATGATGCGGGACCGCCTGTTGGAGGCCCGCATTTGCTTTGATGTGATCGTTCCGGTTCCGATGTACCGGAAAAAGGAAAAGGCGCGCGGCTTCAACCATGCGGCGCTGATCGGCCGGTATCTGGCGGAGGAGATGGGGAAGACGATCATTTCAGATGCGCTGCTCCGTACCCGGGAGACGCGGGCGATGCGAGGGCTCTCCCCGGAGGAGCGGGAGGCGAATATCCGTGGAAGTATGGCCCTTTGCGAAGGAGCTGGCGCGAAGCTTCACGGGAGGCGGGTGATGCTTCTGGATGACTTTTTCACTACCGGCGCGACCGCGAAGGAGTGCTGCCGGGCGATCGCGCCGGCGGAGCCTGCTTCCGTGCTGTTCTATGCGTTTGCGGCAAGGTACTAAAAAAGGGGCTGCGATTCCTCGCAGCCCCCCGATCTATCGAATCAGTAGCTGGTCTCCAGCAGACCGTAGTCTCCGTCGTTTCTCTTATATACTACATTGACACTGTCTGTCTCCATGTTCAGGAATACATAGAAATTGTGGTCGAGCAGTTCCATCTGCAGAATCGCTTCCTCTGTATCCATCGGACGCAGGTCGAACTTCTTGGTCTTGACGACTCTGGCTTCTGAAGCAGCCTCCTCCTCGGCCGTCTCAAGCTCCGGTACGAACTCGAACTTCAGCGCCTTGTTATCGTTATACCGTTTCTGCAGTTTCCCTTTATATTTGCTCATCTGGCGAGACAGCTTGTCAATGACCTTATCAATGCCCTCATGGACTTCCATGGTTACTTCCTCAGAGCGGAATACCGTTCCCTTGGCATTGATCGTCGCCTCGATCTTATCCTTCCCCCTCTCCTGGGACAGCACTACATTGGCCGTAATATCATCTGAAAAATACTTACCGAGTTTTTCAAACTTCTTCTCGATCTTATCCTCAAGTGCAGGATAAACCTTGAAATTCTTGCCTGTAATGTTTACCTTCATTTATAGCCTCCTTCCGGTTGGCAGCCGCATGGAAGCACCTCTCTCCGTAATTGCCTGCGGCGGATCACGGAGTATTCAGTACCTTCATGAGCCGCAGCCGTTATTTGATGGTTTTATTATATCACAGGTAAGTTCTTCCTGCAATGTAATCCGAGAGGTATACATGGATCATTTTCGCGCTTCAAAGTGAAAAAGTCCGGAGGTTTCGACACGAGAAAACCGCCGTGCAGCTGACCTGGTCTTTGCCCCCACAATTGCCTTTACCGGGATTTTCCCGAGGACTTACCTCTAGAGCGCGCCATGATCACCGCGGCTTCCTGCTCTGCGGCTTACGTGGATCCTTTCGCCCGCGCCTGGCATGGATTTGCAACCACAGACCTGTACGGCGGATAAGATTATTCTAACAATCCTGCATCAAAAAAGCAACATGGATCTGCGCGCATAGCCTCTTGAGCGCAGTCCGCACCTTGTGCTATGATAGAACCTGAGCTTCAAAACGGGAGGAGAATACCATTGAATAAAAAAGAAATCAGTGAGATCCGCCGGCGCTTCAAGCCGGACTACGATAATATCAGCCAGATCTTCGGATGCTATGTAAATGCCGCCAGAGAGATCGTGACGGAAGTCGATCTCGGCATCGGTCTGATGGAGGCCGAGGAGGCGGAGATGTATTTGAAGATTTTGAAGAAAACGCTCTCCGGGACGATGGGAAAGAATCTCATCGATATCGAATTCACTACCGCGCAGGTCGAAAGCAGTGACGAGCACCGTCTCCTGATGGCGCTCCGCGACTCTCACCTCAGGGACGCGGGTCTGCGCAAGGCCTTCTACGAACGCGTCATCGAGTCCGTCAACATGGGCGAGGTGAGCTACGTGATCCTGATCGCGGAGGATTCCTACGACGTGCCGTACAAAGGGGTCGATGACTCCGTCTTCAGCGACGGATCGTCGGAAGTCTTCCACTACTTTGTCTGCGTGATCTGCCCGGTCAAAGATGCAAAGGTCGCCCTCAGCTACAAGCCCTCCGAGCACAATTTCCGGAGCGCGACGATGGGACGCGTGCTGACGGCGCCGGAGCTCGGCTTTATGTTCCCTGCTTTTGACGACCGCAGCGCGAATATCTACAATCTGCTTTACTACAGCAGAAATACGCTGGATATCCACGATGAGTTCATCGAGAACATGTTCGCCGCGGAGCGCGCGCCGATGTCCGCGGGTGTGCAGAAGGCGGTCTTCGGCAATATGCTGTCCGCAAAGCTCGGCGATGCCTGTGATCTGGAGGTCGTAAAGGCTCTCCATGGAGAGATCGCGGACCGCCTGGAGATCCACAAGGAAAGCAAGAGCCCCGAACTCCCCGAGCTCTACCTCACCGAAGTGGAGGAGCTTCTCGAAGAAAACGGGGTTCCGGAGGAGAAGATCGAATCCTTCCGCGAATCCTGCGAGAAAGAGTTCGGCGACAGCCCTGTCCTGAACCCCGGCAATCTGGTCAACACCAAGCGGTTTGACCTTACGACGACCGGGATCAAGATCCAGGTCGAACCGGAATACGCCTATGAGATCGAGACGCGCGTCATCGACGGCCGCCGGTTCATCCTGATCCCGGCGGATGACACCGTCGAGGTGAACGGGATCGATATCGCTGTGCCGATGGAGTGATTTGAAAAAGGCTGTCGCAAATGCGGCAGCCTAGCTTACTTTTTGGGAGCAATACTACTCGTTTCAGCCGTTCACGTTCAAACGGCCGGATAGTATGCTTACTGATCTCTGTCGCTCAGCGCCGTCCGTGCGCTTACCGTGACCTTATAGTCGTAGCAGCTGAACATGGAATCGACACCCTCCGGAGTCGTTCCCTGCGTCAGCAGGCTCACGACCGGTACGATGATCAGCGAGGCGACCATCGAGAACACGCCGGAATAGAGTGAGTTGGTGAAGATGAACGCGAGCGGGCCGGAAGCCGGCGCTGCCAGCCAGCCGAGCGAGATGCAGAGCTGGATGATCATCATGATGGTTCCAAACGCGTAGGTCACGGCACAGGCGGCCTTGGTCGTCTTCTTCCAGTAGAGACCGTACAGGAACGGCGCCAGGAAGGAACCGGACAGAGCACCCCAGGAGACGCCCATCAGCTGCGCGATGAAGGTGATGCGCGACTTGGCCTGCACGATCGCGATCACTGCGGAGATCACGATGAAGACGGCGATGAAAACACGCATCGTGCGCATCTTCTGCGCCTCGGTCATCTTGTTTCCGCGGAGCGGATCGATAAAGTCCAGGGTCAGCGTGGATCCGCTGGTCAGCACCAGGGAGGACAAAGTCGACATCGACGCGGACAGCACCAGGATCAGAACCACCCCGATCAGGATATCCGGAAGTCCGGAGAGCATCGTCGGAACGATGCTGTCAAACCCGTTTGCATCCACATCCGCCTGCGTTGTGAACAGTCTGCCGAATCCGCCGAGGAAATAGCAGCCGCCCGCCACGATGATCGCGAAGAATGTGGAGACGATCGTTCCGGTTTTGATATTGCGCTCACTGTTGATCGCATAGAACTTACTCACCATCTGCGGCAGGCCCCATGTGCCGAGCGACGTCAGAAGGACGACGATCAGAAGGTACAGCGGCTGAGGACCGAAGAAGGATGTGTAAGCGCCCTGCATGACATCCGATTCCACGAAAGACATCTTCGAGAGCGAGGGCATAAAGCCGCCGTTCTGCTGCAGGACAGCGACGATGACCGCACAGATGCCGAACAGCATGATGATGCCCTGGATAAAGTCATTGATCGCGGTTGCCATGTAGCCGCCGGCGATCACGTAGATCGCGGTCAGCACCGCCATGAAGACCACGCAGTATGTATAATCGATATCAAACGCCATGCGGAACAGGCGCGAAAGTCCGTTGTAAAGAGATGCCGTATAAGGGATCAGAAATGCAAATGTGATGAATGACGCCAGCACCTTCAGCTTTCTGGATCCATAGCGCTTTCCGAAGTACTCGGGCATCGTGCGCGCGCCGAGATGCTGTGTCATGATACGGGTACGCCTGCCGAGGATGACCCAGGCGAGGAGCGACCCGATAAACGCGTTGCCAAGTCCGATCCAGGTGGAGGCGATTCCGAAGTTCCACCCGAACTGGCCGGCATAACCGACAAAGATAACGGCCGAGAAATAGGAGGTTCCGTAGGCGAACGCGGTAAGCCAGGGACCTACTGAACGGCCTCCGAGTACGAATCCGTTCACATCCGTGGCATGTCTTCTGCAATAGATGCCGATGCCGATAAATACACAGAAAAACCCGACAAGCAGCATAACCTTTAAAATCATGACAGGACCACCTCCTATGAAGATAACTGATTGAAGCGCTTTAACGCTTTATCACTGTTAGGCACGATAGTGCCGACTAAACTATGGTCTTATTATGAACCTGTTTTTAGTGAAAGTCAACAAAGAGGGACTATGTTTTTTATGCAGTACATACAAAACGGATTTTGTGAAACGGGGAGCAAAATTCAAAAATAATGTCGCGGCGCAGCGATTCTCTGCCTTGAAATATGTCGCTGTTTCTAATATAATTGTACAAAGGGAGCGAAAGGGGATCGCTCCTCAGGCTAAAAGGGGACTACGAATGATGAAACTCATTTCTGACATGATATCAGATACCATGACGGGGTTTGGGGTTAATGATGTTTTTGATATTCTCATTACTGCCCTTGTCATTTACAAAATTCTGGAATTTATCAAGGAGACCCGCGCGCAGCAGCTCTTGAAGGGACTGCTGATTCTTGTCGTGGTCTACTTTCTTTCCGGTCTGTTCAATCTCCACGTGATCCAGTGGTTCATGCGTGGAGCGTTCACGGTCGGCTTATTTGCGCTGGTCGTGCTGTTCCAGCCGGAACTTCGACGGGGACTGGAATATATCGGACGGAGCAAGCTCACTTCGCTGCGCTTTACCCCGACCGGCAAGGAAAAGGCCAAGCATATCGTAGACGAGATCGGCGCGGCAGTTGCGGATTTTTCCGCGACCAAGACCGGCGCGCTGATGGTATTCGAACAGGAAGTTACACTCGAGGATATCGTGGAGACCGGAACGATCATCGATGCGGAGATTTCGGAACAGCTGCTGGGGAATCTGTTCTACGAGGGATCGCCGCTCCATGACGGCGCGGTCATCATCCGCGATGGAAAGGTCCATGCGGCAGGCTGCGTGCTTCCGCTGACCAGAAACAAAGAACTGAACAAGAGCCTTGGAACCAGACACCGTGCAGGTATCGGCATTACCGAGAATTCGGACGCGCTGGTCCTCATCGTCAGCGAGGAGACCGGCATCATTTCCATTGCGCGCGGTGGAAAGATCCAGAGATTTATGGATAAAAAGAGCGTGGAGAAGGCGCTTCTGAATGTCCTGCTTCCGCAGGAGGAAGAAGAAACGAGCGGACTCAAGAAGCTTGGACAGCTGCTGACAGGAAGGGGGAAGCATGTTTCAAAGTAAAAAGGCGAACTTTGCACTCTCCCTGATCCTGGCTGCTGTGCTCTGGGTCTACGTTGTGGGAGAACTGAATCCGGAGACGCGGCGCGTGTTCCGCAACGTTCCGATCACGATCATGAACGAGCAGACGCTGGCCGATGATGGGCTTGCGGTAGTCTCTACCAGTGAGTCCAAGATGAACATCACTCTCACCGGAAAGAGAAACCAGATCAACCGGATCAGCGCCTATGACATCACAGCGACAGTAGATGTATCAGAGGCTGCAGAGGGCAACAATCAGCTCAGGATCAATATCAAGGTCCCGAATAACGTATATATCGAGGATCAGTCCATCAACCGTGTCACGGTCACGGTGGAGGGCAGCACAGAAGAGAATAAGCCGGTTACCGTCCTCTACACCGGCAACGTTGGACCCGGCCTTGAGGCGACCACGGTCAGTGTGGATCCGGAAGAGGTCGCGGTCAGCGGCGCCAAATCGCAGGTGAAAAAGGTGGTATCGCTACAGGCGGAGATCGATGTCGGCGAGATCACGGAGACCGAGAGCTCTGTTTCAGCCAACCTGATTCCGATCAATAAGAATGGAAAGGAAGTCAGCAATGTAAGCCTTTCCACCAGTAAGGCGACCGTCACTTCCGTCCTGTACTATACCAAGATCGTAGGGCTGGATGTGCCGGTGACCGGAAAGAACAGCGGCGGATACACCAGAACGTATACCTGCCCGAACAGCATCAAGATCAAGGGCCCGCAGGATATCGTGGACGGGATTGAGACGGTCAGAGCCAAGACGATCGATCTGTCTTCTGTGACATCCAACACATCGATCCATATCGAGCCGATCATGGCGGAGAATGTGACCGTGTCGAGCGGAGCTTCCAGTCTCTATATGAAGGTCAAGGTCAAGGAGAATGAGACTCAGACCGAGACAGACATGAAGAAGTTCAATTTCAGCGGGAGTGATGTGAGCCTGGAAAACGTGCCGGAGGAGCTGAGCGCCTCTTCTGCGACGGAGGGCATTACCGTCACCGTGAGCGGAACGGCGGATGATCTGAAGACGATCGGGAAGGACGATATTTCGCTCAGCGCAGACCTGA
>JAFOML010000001.1 GCA_017425345.1 Eubacterium sp.
CGGGTTCCATTTCCGACTTTCAGTGGTGGGTTATAATCCCCCACTGAAACCCGGAGGAGCTGAAGCTCCCGGCGCCCGTTGCAGTCGTTCGCTACGTCCTTGACGTGCGAGCACGCCAGGAGCTACGCTCCGACTTAAAACCGCTTGTCTTAAGAAAAGGAGGTCATTATGGAAAACAGAGTTGCAGTCATCGCGATCGTCGTAGAAGACCTGAGCAAAGCAGAGGAAGTAAACAAGATCCTGCATGAAAACGGAGACTACATCATCGGCAGAATGGGCATTCCGCACAGAGAGCGCGGCATCAGCCTGATCAGTGTCGCAATGGACGGTCCGTCCGATGCGATCAGCGCCGTATCGGGCCGCATTGGCGCCATTGCGGGCGTTTCGGCCAAGGCAGTCTACACCAAGTCAGAAGCATGAACAAAAAACCGCTGGAACCGCAAAATAAAGGCATGAACGCAGAACAGCTGGAGCAGTGGTTTCGGACGATGAGCCCGGAGCAGCTCGCGCAGAAAGCACGTGAGACTTCGATCGCCACATTCGGAAACCGGATCTACATCCGCGGCCTGATCGAGGTCAGCAGCTACTGCCGGAATGACTGCTATTACTGTGGACTTCGCGCCGGCAACCGGAATGCTGAGCGGTACCGTCTGACCCGGGAGGAGATTCTGGACTGCTGCCGGTACGGGTATGCGTGCGGATTCCGCACCTTCGTCCTGCAGGGCGGGGAAGACCCCGGGCTTACGGATGAATGGGTAGAACGGACGGTAGCTGCCATTCGGGAACGTTATCCGGACTGCGCGGTCACGCTGTCGCTGGGCGAGCGGAGCGAGCCCGTGTACCGCCGGTGGTTCGCAGCAGGCGCGAACCGGTACCTGCTGCGGCACGAGACGGCGAATGCGGCCCATTACCGGAAGCTGCATCCGCCGGGCCTGTCACTGGATCAGCGCAAAGAATGTCTCTATGCGCTGAAAGACATCGGCTATCAGGTGGGCGCGGGATTTATGGTCGGAAGCCCGGGGCAGACGGAAGAGACGCTTTCCGAGGATTTGGCCTTTCTCATGGACCTGCAGCCGCACATGATCGGCATCGGTCCATTCGTCCCGCACCGGGACACGCCGCTTAGGAACGAGCCTGCCGGCACGGTCCGGCAGACGCTCGAGTGGATTGCCAGGCTCCGACTGGCCTTCCCCAAGGCGCTGCTCCCTGCGACGACCGCGCTCGGCACGATCGACCCGGAGGGCCGCGAGAAGGGGATCCTGGCAGGGGCCAACGTGGTGATGCCAAACCTTTCGCCTGTGGCCGTCCGCCGGAAGTATGAACTATATGATAACAAAATCTGTACCGCCGAAGAAGCCGCCGAAGGCCTGGCCTCTCTCAAACAGCGGATGCAGAAAATCGGATATGAAATCGTGGTGGCTCGTGGAGACCACCCGGAAATGAGGTAAAACTATGTACAATATGATGTCGCCAAAGGCAGAGGAATTCATCAGTCACGAGGAGATTCAGGCCTGTCTGACATACGGAGAAGAGCATAAGGCGGACCGCGCGCTGATCGAAGAGATCCTTGCTAAAGCGCGTCTCGGCAAAGGAGTCAGCCACAAGGAAGCGATCGTCCTCCTGAACTGCGAGCTTGAAGATCTGAACGAGCAGATCTATCAGCTTGCAGCGGAATTGAAAGACAAGTTCTATGGGAACCGGATCGTTCTCTTTGCACCGCTCTACCTTTCCAATTACTGCGTGAACGGCTGTGAATACTGTCCGTATCACCTGAAGAATAAGCACATCCGCAGAAAGAAGCTCTCGCAGGAGGAGATCCGCGCCGAGGTTATTGCGCTGCAGGATATGGGTCACAAGCGCCTGGCCATCGAGGCGGGCGAAGATCCGGTCAACAACCCGATCGAGTACATCCTTGAGTCGATCAAGACGATCTACAGCATCCATCACAAGAACGGCGATATCCGCCGCGTGAACGTGAACATTGCCGCGACGACCGTGGAGAACTACACTCGCCTGAAGGAAGCGGGCATTGGCACGTACATTCTCTTCCAGGAGACGTATCATAAGGAGAACTACGAGAAGCTCCATCCGACCGGCCCGAAGCATGACTATGCGTGGCATACGGAAGCGATGGACCGCGCGATGGACGGCGGGATCGACGATGTGGGTCTGGGCGTTCTGTTCGGATTGAATAATTACAAGTATGATTTTGTCGGCATCCTCATGCACGCGGAGCATCTGGAAGCGTACAAAGGCTGCGGCCCCCACACCATCAGCGTGCCGCGTGTCCGCCGCGCCGATGACATCGATCCGTCGGTGTTTGACAATGGAATCAGTGACGACACGTTTGCCAAGATCGTGGCCTGCATCCGCATCGCGGTTCCGTACACGGGCATGATCGTATCCACGCGCGAGTCGAAAGCGAGCCGCGAGCGTGTGCTTCATCTGGGCATCTCGCAGATCAGCGGTGGTTCCCGCACGAGTGTGGGCGGTTACGTGGAAGAAGAGGCGGAAGAGGACAACTCCGCGCAGTTCGATGTCAGCGACCGCAGGACGCTAGATCAGGTCGTGAACTGGCTGATGGGCATGGGCTATGTGCCGAGTTTCTGCACGGCCTGCTACCGCGAAGGACGGACGGGTGACCGTTTCATGAGCCTTCTGAAGAGCGGTCAGATCGTGAACTGTTGTCATCCGAACGCGCTGATGACGCTGAAGGAGTATCTGGAAGACTACGCGTCGCCAGCCACGCGCGAGATCGGTGACGAGCTCATCAAACGTGAACTCACCGTTATTCCGAACGAGAAAGTGCGCGCCAAAGCAACCGAATATATCGAGAATATTCACGAAGGCCGCCGCGATTTCCGGTTCTGATATAGCAATTCAAAGGAGCAGCCAGCATGATGAACGAAACCCCAGCCGCAGAACGCGTACACATCGCGTTCTTCGGCTGCAGAAACGCAGGAAAATCGAGTCTGGTCAACCGCGTGACGGGGCAGAGCCTTTCGGTGGTCTCGCCGCATGCGGGAACGACAACGGATCCGGTGTATAAGACCATGGAGCTGCTGCCGCTCGGACCGGTCGTCATCATCGATACGCCGGGAGCGGATGATGTGGGCGACCTGGGAGGTCTTCGCGTGGAGAAGATGCAGCAGGTTCTCCGCCGGGCAGACGTGGCAGTTCTCGTCGTGGACGGAACGGCCCCGCTTCAGGACTGGGACCGGAAGCTGATCGAAGAATTTCAAGAGCGAAAAATACCGTATCTGATCGTAAGGAATAAGGCGGATCTTGGCCTTGCGGCGGATGACGACGAACCGTATCTGACGGTCAGCGCTGTGACCGGAGAAGGCGTCGAAGATCTGAAGAAGCAGATTGCGGCGCTTTTGGAAGAGCCGGGCGCCGCGAAGCAGCGCCGGCGGCTTGTGGCGGACCTGCTTGCACCGGGCGACGCAGTTGTTCTGGTGGTGCCGATCGACGAGGCGGCACCGAAGGGGCGACTTATCCTGCCGCAGCAGCAGGTGATCCGCGACGCGCTGGAAGCCGGCGCGATCCCGGTCGTATGCCGGGATACGGAGCTTGCGCAGGTGCTGGGCGCCGGCGGTGCGGCTCCCATTCTCAACCGGCCGCCCAAGCTGGTTATCACCGATAGCCAGGCGTTCCGCCAGGTGGCGGAGATCGTGCCGGAAGATGTGGCGCTGACTTCGTTTTCGATTCTGATGGCGAGGTATAAGGGGTTCCTGGAGACTTCGCTCGAAGGAATTCAGGCAATCAACGATCTGAGAGACGGGGACCGGGTCCTCATCGCAGAAGGCTGTACACACCACCGCCAGTGCAACGATATCGGGACGGTGAAGATTCCGAGGTGGCTTAGGGGGTTCGCGGATGTGGATTTTGTCATAGAGACTGCCTCCGGGAAGGAATTCCCCGAAGACCTTGGCAGTTACCGCCTGGTCATCCACTGCGGCGGCTGCATGCTGAACGAGCGCGAGGTCGTAAGCCGCATGCAGATTGCAGCGCGGCAGGGCGTGCCGTTCCTCAACTACGGCGTGCTGATCGCGGAGATGAACGGGATCCTCGCGCGGAGCGTCGCGCCGCTCTGCTAGAATGGAGGTGCGGGTGAACGTGCCCGCACCAAAGCGCAGAAAGCAGGTTTCAAAGAAAGGAGCGCGTTATGGCTGAGATCATCATTCGTGACGCAGAGGAGAGGGATTATCCCTTTATTCTGAATGTAAATGAAGAAAATGTGGAGGTCCTTTCCCCGATGGACCTGGAAAAGACCAAATATTTCCATAGGACTGCGGAAATGTTCCGCGTGGCTGAGGTGGACGGAGAGATCGCCGGATTTCTGATCGCAGTCCGCGAAGGAACGGATTACGACAGTGAGAACTACGTCTGGTTCTCAGAAAAATACCCGGAATTCCTCTATATCGACCGCATTGTCATCGATGAGGCGTTCCGCGGAATGGGGGTCGGGCGCGCCTTTTACGAGGACGTGGCCGCTCATGCGCGCGCGACTGGCGTTAAAATCGTGACGGCTGAGATCGATACGGAACCCGTGTACAACGACGCGAGCCTGAAGTTTCACGCAGCGATGGGGTTTAAGGAAGTCGGCGTACAGTGGGTGCGCGGGAATTCCATCAAGGTATCGTTGGAAGCCTGGGAGGTCTAGCGGGGACAAAGTCTAAAGCAACAGAATACGAACAGGAATGTGGAACCGCATTCCTGTTTTTGCTTGAGTAAATAGGTTTATTTTTGACAGAAAACATGATAATGTAGTAGTGGATACAATTCGCTTTTTTCCCTGAATAGAATTAGTTGATGCGATTAACGGTGAATAAAGGGGTTGATCCCGGAAGGTAGGAGAAAGAATTGGTTATTTTTTATAAAATATTAGCAGTTGCCGGTGGACTTGCGATGTTTCTGTACGGTATGCGGCTGATGGGGGATTCTCTGAAGAGTTCCTCCGGCGGCGCGATGAAGGTGGCATTGCAGAAGGTGACGAATAATCCGGCGCTCGGCTTTTTATTCGGCATGCTCGTGACGTGCATGATTCAGAGCTCCACTGCGACGATCGTACTCACGGTGGGTCTTGTTGGAGCTGGTTTTTTGTCGTTCCGCCAGTCGGTCGGCGTTGTGCTCGGCGCCAATGTAGGAACGGCCATCACTGCGCAGATCATCCGGCTGATGGATATCAGCGCAGGCGAGACGAGCATTCTGTACCTGTTTAAAGCAGATAATCTGGCGCCGATCGCCCTGATCATTGGAATCATCCTGATCATGTTCCTGAAGAGCGGGCGGGCGACAAATATCGGAAACATACTGATCGGCTTCGGGATTCTCTTTATGGGTCTGATCTACATGAGCAATTCGGTCGGTGATCTTTCCGATGTGCTGACCGGACTTCTGATGAAGTTTGAGGGCAACTACCTGCTCGGCTTCCTGACCGGTGTCGGCGCAACGGCTGTGATTCAGAGCTCCTCAGCAGTCGTTGGAATACTGCAGTCGATGGCGAGTTCGATGGGGCTGAAGTTTTGTGCTGTATTCGCCATCATCATCGGTGTGAACATCGGAGACTGTCTCACAACCTTTATCGTGAGCAGTATCGGCGCCAAGCCTGTGCAGATCCGTACAGCTCTGGTGCATGTCATCTATAACATTTTTGCGGCGCTGCTGATCATTGTCGTGCTGATCGTCGGACGCAAGACGGGTCTTCTGGACGATGAGCTCTGGAACATGGTACTGCACTCCGGCGGGGTCGCCAATGTGCACGGGATTTTCCGGCTGATACCGGCTGTGATCTTCCTGCCTTTTGCCGGCCTTCTGGCCAGAACTGCGGAACGTCTGGTTCCGGATAAACCGCTGGATGAGGAGGATGCTGCCATCGAAGAGAGCCTGCGCGAGCTGGACAGCCGTCTCGTAACCAACCCGGCTTTGGCGCTGGATCAGGTGACCCGGCTGATCGGACATATGGCGGAGGTTGCGCTGCATAATTTCGAGGCTTCGCTCGATCAGGTTTTCGACTACGAGGAGAGCCGGAATACGCGCATGGCGCAGAGAGAGGAACTGCTTGACCGGATGGCGGATGCTTCGAACCGGTATCTGGTGGATATGTCGCCCTATATCACAAATGAATACGATTCACGGAATCAGAGCTTCCAGATCAAGGCGCTTACGAGCTTTGAGCGGATCGGTGATCTGGCAGTCAACATGGGCCGTGATGTGAAGAACGTACATGAAAACGACGTGTTCTTCTCAGAACACGCGATGAAAGAACTTGATATTGTATCTGATGCGGTAAGAGAAATACTGAATATCACTTACGAGGGGTATATCGAGAATAACGTAGAGAAGATCTGGCAGGTCGAGCCGATGGAAGAGGTCATCGATGAACTGGTCGAGGTCATGAAGGCGCGGCACATCGATCGCGTGACCAGACAGGAGTGCGAGATCCTGAACGGAATCCTGTATGAGAACATCCTGACGAACATGGAACGCGTATCTGACCAGTGCTCAGATCTGGCTGTGTTCATGATCAGCCGTTTCAATCCGGATATTATCGGACAGGAGCATGAGTACATCCATAATCTGCATCACTCCAAGGACCCGAAATACCTGAATATTTTCCACGCAAACTACAAGCGGTATTTCCGCAGGCTGGGACTGGACGTGGATTCCGAACAGCTGACGATGGACCTGTAGGAACGGCTTGTAAAAGAAAAGCAGCTTAAATCAGCCGAACGGATTCAGATGACTGAGGACGCCGCTGAGTTTCTCCAGCGCTTCCGTCAGTTTCTCCATATCGTCCAGGCGGGCGTCCATCTTCTCAAGCGTGATGTTCAGCTGCTCCAGCGTATCGGAGATCTGCGGGATCATGATCGCTGCGCAGATGAGCATGATGAGAACGATGACAGCCAGAATCGCACAGGAGATCTGTGTGAAGCGCAGCTGCTTGCGCAGAAGCATGAGCTGCTCATTGATCATCGAGTTCTGCTTATGCTGCTGCGTGATGATCGTATCCGTCGGATCTTCGGTCTCGAGCGTTGCCATTTCAAGCGTGTCGACCGGTTCCATATCCGTGTTTAATTGTGTAGCATATTTTTTAGTATCCATATATTTACAATAGCATAGCAATAGGGTAGTTTCAAGAAAAAAGTGGAGGAGACAATGGGAAACCAGGATCTGATGAATACCATTGAGGGGCAGACAACAGAGCTGAATCAGGAGGGACAGCCGGACAATCAGGTGAGAGACGGTGAAAACGCAGCTGCGATGATCGTTGCGATCGAAAAGGGCAAGCTGCCGGTACAGATCCGCATTGCCGGCCGCCGGAAGTTCGGATACAAGGAAGAGAGTGATCCTCACTATATGAACGATGCGGACTGCGCGTGTGAGATATACCGTGATGGCGACGACTACATCTACCGCGACCATCTGTTGCCGGGAATGACCATGTATAACGGAAAGCAGATCGGCGGTCACGAGCTGGAGGGCGCTCGGCAGGTCCAGCTCCGGGAGGGCGATATCCTTTCGTTCCGGAGCCCGGAGGGGGAGACGAAGATGCGGTTTTTGTTCCACCGGATCTATGACCCGGATAACGTATGGCAGACCGCAGACCTGCACCCCGAGGCAGGCCGTTACATCATCTGCAAACATGAGGAAAAGACCGATGACCGTGAGCTGAGCGAGGCACGGTCCGCCAATCTGCCCAAGCACTATGCGGAGCTTGCGCTGGAAGACGGCGTGTGGCATGCGCGCGACCACAGCACGATCTTCGGTGTCTACGTCAACAACGTACGAGTACAGGATCATCCGCTCTCCGACATGGATATCGTGCGGATCGGGAATACGTTCTTTGTCCTGGATGGCGGCAGCCTGGTGTATAATCACAAAACCTTCTTAAACGGCTCCCTCAGCATCAATATTGAGGAACGGGCTGTGTGGAATATGTTTAAGAAGAAGACTTTGCTCAAGGATATCGACATGAAGATCTTCCGCGGCGAGATGGTGCTGATCCTGGGCGGATCCGGCGCCGGCAAGACCACCTTCATCAACGCGGTCATGGGCTACGAGAAGGCGCGCGGTCAGATCCTCGCAGGCGATGTCAACGTGTATCAGAATTACGATCAGATGAAATACCGGATTGGATTCGTGCCGCAGCAGGATCTGCTCCGTTTGGAGGATACGGTCTATGACACGCTGGAGAATGCGGCGAGCCTCAAGTTGCCGACTTCGATCACGGACGAGCAGCGGGAGACACGGATCAAAGAGGTCCTCGCGATGTTCGGTCTCGAGACGGAGGCCGGAAACCTCGTCGGCAAGCTGTCTGGCGGCCAGAGGAAGCGCCTCAGCATCGCCGTGGAGTACATCGCAGATCCGAGCCTGTTCTTCCTGGATGAGCCGGATTCCGGACTGGACGGCGTTATGGCGCGTTCGCTCATGGATAACCTGCGCAAGATCGCGGATGAAGAGAAGATCATTCTGGTCATCACGCATTCGCCGGACCGCGTATCGGATATATTTGACAAAATTATCGTCCTCGCCAAAAGCGAAGAAACCGGTACCGGCAGACTTGCGTTCTACGGCGGAATTGATGAGGCAAGAGACTTTTTCGGAACGGACTCCATGGAGGGCATCGTGAAGAAGGTCAACCGCAAGGACGAAGGCGGAGAGGGACTCGCGGACTACTACGTCAAGAAGTTTGATGAGATCTCAGATTAAGAGGGAACAGAGTTAGAAGGGGGGAGTATGGAACAATCGATTGGCACCAACCGGACAGGACGCCTCGGGCAGATCAAGATCTATGTGGGGAAGTTCTACCGTCTTTTCATGAATGAGAAAAACTGGAAGCTGTTCATATTCGCCGGGATCGTTGCAGGGCTGATCGCGCTGGTTCTCGGTGATGATATGTTCGTGGTCAAGGAGGCAACGCGGACCGATTTCTTTGCGATTATCTGCGCATGCCTTTGGATCGGTATTTTCAATTCGATCCAGCAGATCTGCCGGGAGAGGAGCATTATCAAGCGTGAGCATCGTACCGGAATGCACATCACATCTTACGTGTCGGCGCACATGATCTTTCAGCTCATCGTCTGCGCGATCCAGGCGCTGATCATGACCGCAATATACGCAGCAGCTACAAGCTTCCCATCAGCAGGGCTGATCACGGGATCCTTTGTTGTGGATTTCTACATCACGATGCTGCTCGTGATCTACTCTTCCGATGTGCTGGGACTTGCAATCTCTGCAATCGTCAAATCTACGACTGCAGCCATGACGGTCATGCCGTTTATCCTGATCGTACAGCTGATCTTCTCCGGGACGATTTTCCCGCTGACCGGAGCTGCCAAGACGGTCTCCGATTTTACGATCGCCAAGTGGGGACAGCGCGTGCTCTGCATCGAGGCAAATCTGAACGAGCTGCCGTCAGAGCTGCTTGATCAGGAGATCAAGATGTTCAACGAGCAGGAAGACATTGCGAATATCCGGGATGCGCTTTCGGAGGAGGATGTGGCAGCATTCGATGAAGCGATGTACGATAAGCTGCAGAACTATCTGCACGACTACACGTACCGGAAGATTTACCGGTATGAGCCGGATCTGGTGCTCAAGCGATGGTGGAATCTGATTATGTTCACCTTCATCTATGGATTGATATGTGTCCTGAGCCTGGAGCTGATCGACCGGGATAAGAGGTGACGGGACGATATATTTCGGGAACAATGAATATGGGGGTGTCTCAAAAGGAAAGAGACACCCCCGTTCTTTTTTCAATCCGCTTCATTCCGGTCTCTGCTCTGTTATTTCTTCAGTGTCAGATACCACGACAGC
>JAFOML010000004.1 GCA_017425345.1 Eubacterium sp.
GGGGGAGGGCGCAGGCGAGAAGATCGCGCAGGTGATCGATATGGTTAATGAGAAATTCCCGGAGACGGAGATCCTCATCGTCGGAAGAGGCGGAGGCTCTGCGGAAGACCTCTGGGCGTTCAACGAAGAAGCCGTGGCCAGAAGCATCTACCGTTCCGCGATTCCTGTCGTATCGGCAGTCGGCCATGAGATCGACTTTACGATCTCGGATATGGTTGCCGATGTCCGGGCTGCGACACCTACGGCAGCCGCGCAGATCGCCGTTCCCGACACCGGTGAACTGCTGGAAGAGATTCGCAAAAGGAAACAGGAACTGCTTCAGCAGCTGCAGAACAAGGTGATGTATCAGTCTCTGATCGCGGAGAATCTAGCGGAATCCATGCGGCAGACCTGCTTAAACCGGATCGATTCGGCGCAGCAGAAGCTGGAAGCCGAAAAACGCCTGCTGGAAGCGCACGATCCGAGAGCGATCCTTTCGCTCGGCTATGCGATCGCAGAAACCGAAGACGGAACGGTCGTTACGGACAGCCGGCAGTTAGCACCGGACGATCAGATCCGCCTGCAGTTCCGCACAGGCGCTGCAGCCGCTCGCATCACAGAAGTCAGGGGGGATGAAGAATGAATACCGAGCTCAGCTTCGAAGAAGCGCTGGAAAAGCTGAAGGAAGCATCGGAAAAGATCAAGGATCCGGATACGAGACTTGCGGATTCACTGCAGTGCTATGAGGAAGGCATGCAGTATTACCAGATCTGCAGCAGGATCCTGACCGAAGCCAGACAGAAGATCGAAACCTATTCCGAAGAGTAATAGATACTGAGGTAAAGCATGAGAGAGAATTATGACGAATACAAAATGATGGTAGACGAACACCTGCTGGATTTTATTCCCGCGGTGGATCCGATCAGCAAGACTTTGTACGACTCTATGAAATACAGCCTTATGGCAGGCGGAAAACGCCTCAGACCGGTGCTCCTCCTCGCGGCCTGCGAGTTTGCAGGCGGGGACAGCACCGCCGCGTTGCCGTTCGCCTGCGCGATGGAATACATCCACACGTACTCTCTGATCCACGATGATCTGCCGGCAATGGACGATGATGAGATGCGCCGCGGCGTTCCGACGAACCACATCGTCTACGGGCCAGGCATTGCAACGCTGGCAGGAGACGGGCTGCTGAATACGGCATTCGAGATCATGCTGAAGAATATGTACATCCGTTTTGACGATCCGGACAAGCTGAAAAAACGCATCAATGCGGCCTATGCTATTGCAAAGGGCGCCGGGATCGGCGGCATGGTCGCCGGTCAGGTCGCGGATCTGGAAGCAGAAAGCCAGGAAGCCTCCGCGGAAGTGCTGGATTACATCCACCTGAATAAGACTGCCGCGATGATCCGCGCTGCGATCGAAGCAGGGCTGTACCTCGGAGATCCGGACGAGGATATGATCCGGAACATGACGGTCTATGCGGAATGTCTCGGTCTGGCATTCCAGATCGCGGATGATATCCTGGACGTCAGCGGCAACGCGGAAGAGATGGGAAAAGGCGTCGGAGAAGACGCGAAAAACGACAAGCTGACCTATGTTTCCATGCACGGCATCGAGGAAGCACGGGAAAAGCTGCATGAGCTGACACAGCGGGCGGTCGACGCGATCGCGGAATACTACGATAATGCGCTGTTCTTCCGGGAACTCGTGCTCAAACTGGAAAACAGGAGCAGCTAGAGAAGGCAGACTATTGAAGGCAGATATAATGAGAAAGAAACTGACAGACTATCATTTCCCCGAGGATCTGAAGGAGATGGATGAGAAGGAGCTGAATCTTCTCTCTTATGCGATCCGGGACTTCCTCGTGGAAAGCGTATCAAAGACAGGAGGCCATCTGGCCTCCAATCTTGGCGTGGTGGAACTGACGATCGGACTTCACCGTGTATTCCACACACCGGAGGATAAGATCATCTGGGACGTGGGACATCAGTCTTACGTTCACAAGATCCTGACCGGAAGGGCAGAAGGGTTTTCGCACCTGCGGCAGACGGGCGGCATGAGCGGCTTTCCCAAGACCTGCGAAAGCCCCCATGACTGCTATGAGACCGGGCATTCCAGCACGTCTCTTTCCGCAGCGGCGGGCATGGCGTGCGCCAGAGACCTGAAGGGGGAAGACTATCATGTGATCGCCGTGATCGGGGACGGATCCCTGACCGGCGGCATGGCATTTGAAGCGCTGAACAACATCGGGGCTTCCAAATCCAATGTCATCATCATCCTGAATGATAACGGCATGTCCATCGCGCGAAATATCGGCGGCATCAGCAACCACCTCAGAAAGCTCCGTACATCCGACTCCTATCAGGAGACCAAGGAGAAGATGAAGCAGACCCTTACGCGCATTCCATACGTAGGAGAGGGCATCTACCACGGACTCCGCGGCGCCCGCGACCGTGTCAAGTATGCGATCCTTGAGGAAGGCGTCCTGTTTGAAGAGCTCGGCTTTACCTATCTCGGACCCGTCGACGGTCACGAGATCAGAGACGTGATCGAATCACTGGAGCAGGCGAAGCATGTACATGGGCCTGTGCTCATCCACATGATCACAGAAAAGGGGAAGGGGTACCGCAACGCAGAGACGGATCCGGACCGCTTCCACGGCATCGGTCCCTTCGACGTCGAAACCGGAATGCCGCTGAAACCCTCCGGCGTCACATTCTCAAAAGTCATGGGGGAGACCGCTCTCAGGCTGGCCGAAACAAATCCCGCCATCGTGGCGATCACCGCTGCCATGGGCTCTGCGACAGGACTGGGACCGTTCGAGAAAGCCTATCCGGACCGGTTCTTCGACGTAGGCATTGCGGAGGCTCACGCGGTGACATTCGCGGCGGGACTCGCGCGGGGCGGCATGCATCCGCTGGTCGCGATCTATTCCTCCTTCCTGCAGCGCGCGTACGACCAGATCGTTGAGGATGTCTGTTTACAAAATCTACCGGTCGTCTTCGCCATCGACCGCGCCGGAATCGTTGGCGCGGACGGGGAGACGCATCACGGAACACTGGATCTTTGCTATCTGACGTCCATCCCGAATATGACCGTTCTGACACCGGCAGACGGAAACGAGCTGCAAGCGATGCTGGAATGGGCGTTCCGCCAGAACGGACCGGTCGCGATCCGGTATTCCCGCGGGGAATGCGGCTTCGACGCTTCGGTGGAAACGCCGTTCAACGGCGAGGATATCCGCCTGAAGGAAGGGAAAGACGTCGATATCCTGGCAGTCGGAACCAGACGGCAGGCCGCGCTGGACGCGGCAGAGATCCTGAAAGAAAGCGGGATCGACGCGGGCGTTCTCGGCGTGCGCTCTGCAAAGCCTCTTAGCTGCTCCGTGATGAGCGGCATACGTCTAATCGCAACTGTCGAAGACGGATATATCTACGGCGGAGTGGGAGAGCACCTTGCGAACTTCCTTCCGGAAGGCGTGCGCGCAATTCACTTCGGATGGCCGGACCGCTTCATCGAACACGGTTCTCCGGTCGATCTGTACCGGAAATACGGACTGGACAGCGCATCCATTGCAGAAAGGATCCGAAAAGAAATTGAAAGAGAGACTTGACGTACTGCTGGTACAGCAGGGATATTTTGCCTCCCGCGAGAGAGCCAAGATCGCGATCATGGAAGGAATCGTGTTCGTGGACGGACAGCGCAGCGACAAGGCCGGAACCAAGATCAATACGGAATGTCAGATCGAAGTCCGCGGCAGCACCTGTCCTTACGTGAGCCGCGGCGGCTATAAGCTGGAGAAGTCGATCGAGACGTTCGCGATCGATCTGAACGGAAAGATCTGTATGGATATCGGCGCTTCGACCGGTGGCTTCACGGACTGTATGCTGCAGAACGGCGCATCGAAGGTCTACAGCATCGATGTCGGCTACGGACAGCTCGACTGGAAGCTCCGGACCGACGACCGTGTCGTAAACATAGAAAAATGCAACGTCCGCTATCTGGATCCGGAGCTGATTCAGGATCCGATCGACTTTATCAGCATCGACGTATCCTTCATCTCCCTGAAACTGGTCCTCCCGGTTGCCGCAAGGCACCTGAAAGAAGAGGGCAGCATGGTATGCCTGGTCAAACCGCAGTTCGAAGCGGGCAGGGAACAGGTAGGAAAGAACGGGATCGTCAGAGACAAGGCCGTTCACGAAGAAGTGATCCGGAATGCCGCCTCTTACGCGGAGGAGAACGGACTTGTCCCATATGGCCTGACCTGGTCTCCGGTGACCGGCGCAAAAGGCAATATTGAATATTTATTACATGTTGGCAAAAACCCAAATCTGCGTTATAATGACGATATAATCAGAAATGTGGTTTTGAGTTCCCACAAGGAGCTCTCGGGGCATTGATATTTCAATCAATTCCTGAATTTTTAGAAATTAAGAAAAAAGGAGATTTAGAGTTATGAACATTTCTAAGCGAGTTTCTGAGATGCAGTTTTCTCCCATCCGTAAGTTCAATCCGATCGCGATCAAGGCAGAAGCTGATGGCAAGAAGGTCTATCATCTGAACATCGGTCAGCCGGACATCGAGACACCGGCCGTATTCATGGACGCGATCCGCGCTTACAAGCCGAAGGTCATCGCTTACGGCGAGTCCGCAGGACTTCCGATCCTGCAGGATGCGATCATCGAGTATTATGGAAAGATCGGCGTAGAGCTTGAGAGAAAAGACATCATCGTCACCACTGGTGGTTCAGAAGCACTGCTGATGGCATTCCTGAGCGTTATGAACGATGGCGACCAGGTCCTGATGGCTGAGCCTTTCTACACGAACTACAATACATTTGCCAAAGAGGCAGGCGGCAGCGTAGCTCCGATCACGACGGTAGCAGCTGACGGATTTGCTTATGCGAAGAAGGACCTTCTTGAGAAGAGCCTGACTCCGAACACCAAGGCAATCGGATGCATCACACCGGGCAACCCGACAGGAAATGTCCTGACTCATGAAGATATGAAGGTCATCTGCGAGTTCGCTAAGGAGCATGATCTCTGGATCATCGCAGATGAGGTTTACAGAGAATTCGTATATGACGGACGTGAGCTGGCATCCTTCGGACAGATGACAGATTATCTCGACAGAATCATCCTGATCGACTCTGTCTCCAAGAGATTCTCCGCATGCGGCGCTCGTATCGGCTGCATCATCTCCAAGAACGAAGAGCTGATGGCTGGCGTTATGAAGATCGCGCAGGGCAGACTCTGCTCCTCCACGATCGACCAGGTAGGCGCTGCTGCGCTGTACACTGTACCGCAGTCCTATTATGAGGAAGTCAATAAGGAATACTGCGCTAGAAGAGATACCGTTCATGCAGAGCTGATGAAGATCCCTGGTGTCATCTGTGAGAAGCCGGGTGGAGCATTCTACATGACCGTCAAGCTGCCGGTAGAGGATGCGGAAGATTTCCTGATGTTCCTGCTGACTGAGTTTGACGACAATGGTGAGACCGTCATGTTTGCTCCGGCAAGCGGTTTCTACGCGACTCCAAACATCGGTAAGGATGAGATCCGTATCGCTTATATCCTCAAGCAAGAGGATCTGGTCAGAGCAGCTCAGCTGATCGACCTCGGACTGAAGGCTTACAACAAGAAGCTCGGAAAATAAGACTGCAAGGTACATGCAGACTGAAACATGAAAACCGGGAACCGATGCAAACCGCGGCTTCACCGCTTCGACCTGCATCGGTTCCAGTTGTTTTTTAAGTCGGAGCGTAGCTCCTGGCGTGCTCGCACGTCAAGGACGTAGCGAACGACTGCAACGGGCGCCGGGAGCTTCAGCTCCTCCGGCTTTCAGTGGGGGATTATAACCCACCACTGAAAGTCGGAAATGGAACCCGCCGCCTATAGAGGCGGGGGACATCCGGCGCCCGTTATAAGAACGAATAGCACTGACTTTTAAGAAACAGAAAGGTGGAACTCTAGTGGCATTATCCCCCATGATGCAGCAATACATGGAGATCAAGGAGCAGTATAACGACTGTATCCTGTTCTTTCGGCTCGGGGATTTCTACGAGATGTTTTTTGACGATGCCAAGCTGGTATCGCGCCTGCTGGAACTGACACTGACCGGAAAGAGCTGCGGCCTGGAAGAGCGCGCCCCGATGTGCGGGGTCCCGTTCCATGCCGCTGATTCATATATCGAAAAGCTCGTTTCCATGGGCTATAAGGTCGCCGTTTGCGAACAGCTGGAAGATCCCAAGGATACGAAAGGCATGGTCAAGCGCGGCGTCGTGCAGATCGTAACACCCGGCACGGTAACATCCAACGCGATCCTGAAAGAGAAAGAGAACAACTATCTGGCGGCTGTATGGCTGGATCCGTCCGGCATGTCGGTCGCTTATTGTGATATCACGACAGGGGAGTTCTGTGTTACAGAGAAGACCGACGGCGGCAATCTCTACGAGGATCTGCTGAACGAGCTGGTCAAGATCAACGCCAGGGAGGTTCTCGTTCATCCCACCTTTGCGGAAGCCTATGAGACACAGGAGATCGCCGATATGACCGGCGCTTTTGTGCACACGGGCGAAGAGTCATCCTTTACGGAAAAAACCGCGAGAGCGGCAATCAGAGCCCAATTCGGCGGTCTTTCCCTGACCGCCCTTGGCGTAGAGGGCAGAACGCTCTGCATCCGGACGATCGGGGCGCTGCTTTCGTACCTGCTGGAAACACAGAAGCAGCAGTCGAAGCAGATCACGGGCTGCCGGTTCTATGAGATCGGTCACCAGATGTCTTTGGATAAGGCAACGCTTCGGAATCTTGAGATCACCGAGACTTTGTACGATAAAAAAGTACAGGGCTCGCTGCTCGGGATCCTGGACAAGACGCGCACCGCGATGGGCGGACGCAAACTCAAGCAGTGGCTGCGCGAGCCGCTGAACAGTGTCACGAATATCAACCGCAGGCTCGATGCCGTGGAGGATCTGGTCGCTCATCCGCTTCTTCTGAACGATCTCAGGGAAGCGCTGAAGAGCATCTATGACTTTGAGCGGCTCGCCGGACGAATCGCCTCCGGAAACGCCAATGGAAAAGACCTGATCGCGCTGCGCAATTCCATCTCATTCCTGCCGGAAGTGCGGCAGGACCTCGCAGATGCGGACAGCAGCCTGCTTAGGGAGCTTTCCTGCGATATTTCCGAGCTCCGTCAGGTCTTCACGAGGATCGACGACACGATCGTGGAAGAACCGCCCTATACCGTCAAGGAGGGCGGCCTGATCCGGGATCACTGCAGCCGGGAGCTGGACGATCTGAAGGATTCGATCCGGGACGCCAAACTCTGGATCGCCGGGCTGGAAGCCTCTGAAAAGGCGCGCACCGGGATCCAGCACCTGAAAGTAGGATATAACAAGGTATTCGGATATTACATCGAGATCAGCAATTCCAACCTTTCCATGGCTCCGGAGGAATACATCCGCAAGCAGACTCTGGTCGGCGGCGAGCGGTTCATCACACCTGAACTGAAAGAGAAAGAGAGCCTGGTCCTGAACGCCGAAGCCAAGATCAATAAGCTGGAATATGAGATCTTTACGGAAGTGCGCGAGGAGGTCGGCGCCTACATCCGGGAGATCCAGGAGACCTCGCGTGCGATCGCATCACTGGACGTGCTCTGTTCTTTCGCCGTCGTGAGCGGCAGACTCGGCTACGTCCGTCCGATCGTGGATGACAGCACCGTGATCCAGATCGACCGCGGCCGCCATCCGGTGATCGAGCAGACGACAGAAGCAGGGCTGTTTGTCTCCAATAACACCTACATGGATCGGGATGCGCAGAGCATGCTGATCATCACCGGTCCGAACATGGCAGGAAAATCCACCTACATGCGGCAGACAGCGCTGATCGTGCTGATGGCGCAGGCTGGATGCTTTGTCCCTGCAGATTACGCCCATATCGGCGTCTGCGACCGCATCTTCACGCGCATCGGCGCGTCCGACAACCTCGCACAGGGACAGTCGACCTTCTATGTCGAGATGAGCGAGCTCGCCTATATTCTGCGGAACGCCACCGAACGCAGCCTGATCATCCTTGATGAGATCGGCCGCGGCACCAGCACCTACGACGGCCTCTCGATCGCATGGGCGACGGTGGAATACCTGTGCAATGAGAAGCGCAGGATCCGCACGCTCTTTGCGACGCATTACCACGAGATGACGGTCCTGGAAGACCAGATCCGCGGCGTGGAGAACCTGAACGTCGACGTGTCGGAAGAGGGCGGCAATATCGTATTTTTGCACAAAATCGTACCGGGCTCCGCCAGCCGCAGCTACGGTGTCCACGTGGCCAGACTTGCCGGAGTACCCGCAGTTCTCCTCCGAAGCGCGGAGGACAAGCTGCAGCGCCTGGAAAAAGAGGGGATGAGCGGTACCGTCACGGAGGCCTTTACCGAAACGAAAGAAGAAGAGCAGCAGCTGTCGTTTTTCGCCCCGCAGGCCAATCCTGCGATTGAGGAGCTCAGAAAGCTGGACCTGATGGAGGTCACGCCTTCACAGGCGATCCGCATTCTGGAAGATCTGAAGGAAATGATCGATGATTAGAGTATTAGAAAAGAGCATATCGGATAAGATAGCGGCAGGAGAGGTGATCGAACGGCCGCTTTCTATCGTGAAGGAGCTCATTGAGAACGCGATCGACGCCGGCGCCCATAACATCACCTGTGAGATCCGGAACGGCGGAAAGACCTTCCTGCGCGTAACGGACGACGGATGCGGGATCCCGGCAGAAGAAGCGGAGACCGCATTTCTGCGGCACGCGACCAGTAAGATCGAAAAGGTTTCCGACCTCATCGCGATCCAGAGCCTCGGATTCCGCGGCGAAGCGCTGGCCAGTATCGCAGCGGTGACACGAGTCTCCCTGATCACAAAGACCAGAGAGAGCGCGGTCGGTACCAGGCTTACGATCCACGGAGGCGAGATCATCGAGCATTCCGCGGTGGGATGCCCGGACGGCACGACCATGATCGTGACCGATCTGTTCTACAATACGCCGGCAAGACGGGAGTTTTTAAAGACGGACGCAGCGGAGAGCGGTCTGATCATCGACTTTATGTCGGAAATCGCGCTGGCATTCAGTCACATCCGTTTCCAGCTGATCAATAATGGAAACGTTCTCTTCACAACAGCAGGGGACGGAGACCTGTTCCGCGCGATCGAGACCATCTATCAGCGCAGTGAGTACCAGCAGCTTGTGGAGGTCGCCTATCAGAAAGATGGAATCGAGGTGAATGGATATATTTCCAGACCCTCGCTATCCAGAAGTTCCAGAAGAGATCAGGTATTCTTCATCAACGGTAGGGTGGTCAAGAGTCCAGTCATCGAGCGAGGACTCTCGCAGGGATACCGGGAACGGTTGTTTTCCGGGAGATATCCGGTCGCATTCCTGTTTCTTCACGTAGATCCTTCTTCGATCGATGTCAATATCCACCCGAACAAGAAGGAAGTGCGGTTCCACGATGAACCGGCCGTCATAGAGGCAGTCCGGCGGGCCGTCGTGCAGGCGCTTGCCCAGGATGCCGTAATCGTCGAAGCGGGGGATTACTTCGTCCGTCCGGAGGAACCTGCTAAGAAGACTGTTTTTTCCATGAGCATTTCGGATTCATCATCCGAGGAACAGGTTGACATAAAAAATATATTATCAGCCAAGCGTGCTGAACAGGAATTGAAGGAAGCGCAGAGCTTTACGCGCTCGGAATCCGTCTATGAACCTGCAGAGACGGAGATTCCCGCGTCCATCGTGTGTGATTCCGGCAGACGTACCGGGTCAGAGGCTGACTTTGACCTCAGACCGCCTGCGATCAAACCCTTTGATTTCCATGACCTGCACATTACCGGTGTCATTTTTGACACCTATATCACAGCGGTGGATGCCGACCACTTCTATCTGATCGATCAGCACGCTGCGCAGGAGCGAATCTTCTATGAGAAGCTCGTGGGCGAATATCTCGCGGATGACAAACCGTCCCAGATGATCCTGACACCGCTTCTGATCGACGTTCCGCGCGCGCTTGCCGCGCGGGAGGAGGAGTGGCTGCCGCACATCACGGAAATGGGCTACCGGATCGAATCCTTCGGTCCGAACACCTATGCGGCCAAGGAAATACCTTATTTCATGGAGCTTACAGAGGCGGAAGACTTCCTTCACGACTATATTGATCAGGCAGAGACCAATCCGGCTATGCAGAACACGGTCGTGATCGACAAGCTGATCACCAGGTCATGCAAGGCAGCTATCAAAGCGCATGATAAGCTTTCTGATGCGGAAATGGAAGCGCTTCTAAGAGACCTTGCCGCATGCCGCAATCCGTTCTCCTGTCCGCATGGAAGACCGACCTGCATCCGTTTCTCGCTGTACGACGTGGAAAAGATGTTCAAGAGGGCATAAGCATGGACCGAACGATCGTGGTGATCTGCGGGCCGACCGCAGTGGGGAAAACAGCATATGCGATACGCGTGGCACAGGCGCTGGACGGAGAGATCGTGTCCTGCGACTCGATGCAGCTCTATAAGTACATGGATATCGGCAGCGCCAAGCCGACTCCGGAAGAACGGGCTGCTGTACCGCACTATCTGGTGGATGAGATCGATCCGGCAGAGGAATTCTCTGTCGCAAAATTCCAGAAGCTGGCGCGGGATGCGATCGAGACCATCTTCCGGAAAGGGAAGCTTCCGGTAATCGCCGGGGGGACCGGACTTTATGTGAACTCTATCCTCTATGATATGGATTTCAGCGCGCCGCCGAAGGAGAGCGGTTATCGGGAAGAGCTGTACGCGATCGCGGAAGAGCAGGGACCGGAAGCGCTCCATGCGAAGCTGATGGAAGCGGATCCCGAAGCGGCCGGTAGGATCCACCCGAACAATATCAAAAAAGTGGTCCGCGCCATCGAAGCAGCAGAAGAAGGAACGCCCGTTCGCAACTTCCGTACAGACCTGAAAAAGACAGAGACTTATCGCGCAGTGGTTGTGGTTCTCACAAGAGACAGAGAGGAGCTCTACGACCGGATCAACCGCAGGGTCGATATCCTGATGGAGATGGGACTTCTGGATGAGGTGAAAGGACTTCTTGCCCGCGGCCACACAGCAGACGATATCTCCATGAAAGGGATCGGATATAAGGAGCTGATCGGGTATCTGGAAGGAGAATATGACCTTCCCGAGGCAGTAAGACTGATCAAGCGCAACACCAGACATCTTGCCAAGAGACAGATGACCTGGTTCCGCAGGCTGGAAGATGCGAAATGGTTCGATATATCTACGTACGAGAATGACGAAGCATGTATCAAGGAGATGATACTTTGGCTGAAAACGGAAATAAGCAGATAAAAGTCCATAATAAGAGCGGAAAGCCGGATAATATCGTCGAACATGAGAATGAGATCGATATGGCCTGCGAGGATATCCAAAGGGAGATGCCTAAGTTTCTGCGCGGCTATTTTTCCTACCTGAAGGGAAATGTACTGCCGATGAGCCGGCTGGCTTATCTGCAGGATGTCCGCTTTTTCTTCCAGTATCTGATGAACGAGACGGATCTGACCGAAGCGAAGGAGATGAAGGACATCAAGCAAAATGAGCTGGATGCGGTCCAGGCGGTTGACGTAAATATGTTTATTGACTACTGCCGTAAATATCGCGTGGAGACGGAGAAGAACATCACCGTTTACGAGAATCACAGCAAGGCGCTGGCCAGAAAGAAGTCCTCGGTCTCCGTCCTCTTCAAACAGCTTTACAGAGATGGTCTCGTCTCTAAGAACATTACAGACGGGTTTGATCCGATCCGCGTCCAGAAAGTAGGGGAGAGAGAGATCAAAGCCCTGCAGGATGATGAAGTCATGATCATGCTCGATGCAGTGTCGACAGGCACCGGACTGACCGATCACGAACACGCTTACTGGGAGAAGACGAAGAAGCGGGATAAGGCGATACTGATTTTGTTCCTGACGTACGGCCTCAGACTGTCCGAACTCCAGCAGCTGAACCTGTCTTCCTTCAACTTCAGCCGCGGTGAGTTCAAGATCTTCCGCAAGAGAGGCAAGGAGTCCATCATGCCGCTCAATGAGAGCGTTACAATGGTTCTCCACGATTATATTGATAATGAGAGGAAGGATGACAGCGAGCTGCTTCCGGAGCAGCAGGACGCGCTGTTCCTGTCGCTGCAGGGCAAACGCATGACGCAGAGACAGATCCGGGAGCTGGTCAAGAAATATACTTCGATCGCGCTGAAAACGAGCCGCAGCGCGGGGTACAGCCCGCACAAGCTCAGAGCGACCGCTGCCACGAGCCTGATCGGAAGAGGCAACTCGATCTACGATGTGGCTGCGCTTCTCGATCACGAACAGGTGACCACGACGCAGCTATACGCCAAGCATCAGGCAAACGTCAAGCGCGATCTCGTTCGTGATATGGAATGGGAGACAGAACGGCTGGAATCGATCCAGTATGCAGATAAGGGAGAGGACATTGAATAAACTGACAGCGAAGGAACTGAAAGGCGACATGATCCTGATCGCAGCCGCCTTTATTTTCGGAACCGGACTCGTAGCGCAAAAGGCCGGAATGGATCATCTGGGACCATTCACCTTCACGACGATCCGGTTTCTTCTCGGAGGGATCGTACTGATCCCGGTCGCCGGAATGATCCGGAGCCGGAAGCCGGCGGAAGTGCTGGCGCAGCAGCTTTCCATCCGGCAGATGATACCAGGGGCCGTGATCAGCGGGATCAACCTGGCGGTCGGCTGCATCATCCAGCAGTACGGTCTGCCGCTCACGACCGTCGGAAAAGCCGGCTTTATCTGCTCGCTCTACGTGCTGATGACGCCGATCGCGGGCCTCATCTTCTTCCGCCGAAGGATCAGCAGAAGGATCTGGCTCGGCGTATTCATCGCGGTGGTCGGCTTCTATTTCCTGAGCTTCAGCGGCGGAATCGAGAAGTTCGGCCTTGGAGATCTTCTGATGTTCCTGACGGCGATGTCGCTGACGTTCTTTGTCTATACGATGGATCACTTTGCGGCGAAAGCCGAAGCGGCCGCTTTCACCTGCATCCAGTTCCTGGCGACCGGACTCATCACGCTGCCGTTCGCGCTGATACTGGAGCACGCGACGCTTGCGGATATCACGGCCAGTATCTGGCCGATCCTGTACGCCGGCATCATCTTATGCGCGGCAGGGTACACCTTCCAGATGATCGGGCAGGAGACGGTGGAATCCACCAGGGCAACGATCCTGCTCAGCACGGAATCGCTGTTTTCGATGCTGGCGGGTCTGGTCTTTTATCACGAGCACCTGCTCGGCAGGGAATACCTTGGATGCGCGCTGATCTTTGCGGCGGTCATCATTGCAGAAACACAACAATCAACAGGAGAGGGGAAACGATAGATGGAACTTGCGGAGAAGATTTTGTTAGAAAAGTTTGATATACGGCCAGCCGTCACAGCAGCCACTGCCGAGGCGGAAAAGAAGCTTGCTGAACCGTTCGCTGCGATCGACGAGATCGCGGAAGCCAACCAGTATAAGGTGCTGGCTGCGTTCCAGAAGGAACGGATCGCGGACATGCACTTCGGCTGGAATACCGGGTACGGCTATGACGATGCCGGACGGGATGCCGTCGAGCGTGTCTATGCGGATGTGTTTGGCACGGAAGCGGCGCTGGTCCGCACGCAGATCGTAAATGGCACGCACGCGCTGGCGATCACACTGCAAGGCATCCTCAGGCCAGGCGACGAGATGATCTACTGCACGGGTGGTCCTTACGATACGCTGGAAGAAGTCATCGGGATCCGCGGCAAAGGCATGGGCTCTCTGGCGGAGTTCGGTGTGACCTATAAGCAGGTAGAGCTCGCGGAAGACGGAACGATCGATCTGGAAGCCGTCTGCAATGCGCTGACACCGAAGACCCGCATGGTCTGCGTGCAGCGCGCGACGGGATATGCCTGGCGGAAGGCCGTGACGATCCCACAGATCCGGGAATGGGCGGATATGGTACACGGGATCAACCCGAATATCATCTGTATGGCGGACAACTGCTATGGAGAGTTTCTGGATAGCCTGGAACCGACGGATGTCGGCGTCGACGTGATGGCCGGTTCTCTGATCAAGAATCCGGGCGGCGGCCTTGCTTTGAGCGGCGGCTACGTCTGCGGGAGAAAAGACCTGATCGATCAGATCGCGTACCGTCTTACATGCCCGGGCATCGGAGGGGAATGCGGCCTGACGTTCGGCCAGACGAGAACGATCCTGCAGGGCCTCTTCATGGCCCCGGTCACGGTAGCGGGCGCGGTCAAAGGCGCCATGCTGTGCGGTGCGGTATACGACGGCCTGGGCTATGCCGTCTGTCCGGAAGTGACCGACGAGCGCAGTGACATCATTCAGGCAGTCCGGCTGGACAGCCCGGCAGCGATGTCTGCTTTCTGCCGCGGGATTCAGGCGGCTGCTCCGGTCGACTCTTTCGTCACGCCGGAGCCATGGGCCATGCCGGGGTATGAAGATCCCGTGATCATGGCAGCCGGCGCGTTTGTACAGGGCTCTTCCATCGAGCTCAGCGCGGACGGTCCGATCCGGGAACCATACATTGTTTATTTCCAGGGAGGACTTACTTACGCGCATTCTAAAATCGGCGTCATGATGTCTCTGCAGAGGCTCTGCGACGAAGGGATTGTAACAATTTAATTTGTTGAAATTTGGACGTTTTTGAAGTCTGCATTTTCGACGTTTTTAATTGACAACACCAGTCCAAATTGATAGAATGTTAAGGAACTGAATAGAGCCGACCTCAGTGCCTGTTTTTTTACACAGGATAATAGGAAATCAGGTGAAAATCCTGAACGATCCGGTCACTGTAATGGGGAGGGTACTTCGCACCATTGAGTCGAAAGACTTGAGAAGGGAAGCCTATCCGACGAACCTGAGTCAGGAAGCCTGCTGAGATCAATTGGTGAGTAACTTCCGCGAGAGTTCGAGCCGGCAGATAATACTATTTTTATGTCTGTGTTCGCCCGCTTTCCTCGGAAAGCGGTTTTTTATCGCGTCGGTAAGGATCATCGGGGAAGATATTCTAATAAATTATAGTAATATGATGTGGAAAGGAAGTTATCACACAATGAGCAAATTAGTAAGAAGAGCAGCGATGCTGCTCATTGCTATGGCGGTCATCGTATGCTGCAGCGCTACGGCGTTTGCATATACGGCACTGGATGATGACGGGGATCGTTCCAAGGAGAACGATACCAGCATGCATGTCGTATACACAAACATCGGCATGGTTCGCTGCAATGATGCCGGTACTTATGTCCTTCCTAAGGAAGACGGGTCCTATGACGTCACGATCACGACTAACGCCAATGCGAACAAGTACCCCAAGCTGGCTCTGATTGAAAAGGAAGCCACAGCTGAGGAGAAAGATGCGGTTGCAATCGATGCCGCCAGCATCAACGAGATGGGACCGAACAAGAATGGAAACATGACCTATAGTTCGGTGTTCACCTTCAACATCCCGGCAGCTGATATGGGAAAGAGAATCCCGTTTGCGATCCAGCGTACCGTAGCAGGGTCTGAAACCCCGGAATGGTACTGCCAGGATTCCAGCGGCAATCAGCTGTATCTGACCGTCGTTGCTAAGCCACTTGCCATCACGAACAATGTCAACATGTTCAAACCTGCGAGCGCCGTTCTCGGCGAGAACGATGTGGTGTACCTGACGATGGGATCCGATTCCATGGACGCTGTTTATGTCGGCTACGCGGCAGACGCAGCGGAAGCGGAAGCAGATGAGCTGATCCCGGTTGACAGCAATAAGACATTTGCGATCCCGGTAGAGAAGAAAACGCAGGTTGTCGCATTCCGTTCCAAGAATAACGGTAATTTCTATAATCGTACCATGACCGTGGACGAAGAAGCCGGAACACTCCTCTTCGATCCGACGACGCTGGCTGTAGATGTCATCGACGGCATGACAGAGGAAGAAGCGATCGCGAAAGCTTCTGAGCTTACCTCTCCGCTGCATGTCGATGAGCTGATAGCGGCGATCCAGGTCCAGGTACGCGACGAGAACACAGACAAGTACTGCGCCGTTGCCAAGGCATTCTGGGATGCCCTGAGTGATGAAGAGAAAGAAGAAGTTGATGATCCGGACTACTTCGGTCTGGACACCGGTGATGCTTCTAAGGATAATCCGCTGAACCAGGATGAGATCGGTGAGAACGAGCTGCTCGTCGTTTCCTTCGGAACCAGCTTCAATGGCAGCAGAGTGGCTACCATCGGCGCCATCGAGAAGGCACTGGCAGAAGCTTATCCGGAATACTCCGTCAGAAGAGCTTTCACCGCTCAGATCATCATCAACCACGTTCAGGCAAGAGATGGCGAGAAGATCGACAACATGCAGCAGGCGCTCGACAGAGCCGTTGCAAATGGCGTCAAGAACCTCGTCGTTCAGCCGACACACCTGATGCACGGCGCTGAGTACGACGAACTGGTCGAGGCACTGGCTCCGTATCAGGACAAGATGACGATCACCGTCTCTGAGCCGCTGCTGAGCACGCAGGAAGATAAGGATACCGTTGCAGAAGCACTGATCGCTGAGACGGTTGCCAAGTCCGATTATGATACGATCGATGCCATGAAGGCGGACGGCGCTGCCATCGTCTACATGGGACACGGTACAGCTCACGAAGCAAACGTAACCTACACGCAGATGCAGGAGACCATCAACAAGCTCGGTTACACGAACGTATTCGTCGGCACCGTTGAGGGCAACCCGCCGGCAACTGCGCTGCCGGTCATCTTCAAGGCAGTCAAGGATGCCGGATTCAAGAAGGTCATCCTCCGTCCGATGATGGTCGTTGCCGGCGACCATGCGAACAACGACATGGCAGGCGAC
>JAFOML010000005.1 GCA_017425345.1 Eubacterium sp.
CGGGCATCTTCCCGGCGATCAAAAACGATGAGCTGAGCCGCCTTGCGAAGGCAGAACTGCTGCCGGGCAATCAGCTTACGGAGATCAGAGAGGGCAGCATCGTCCTGAAGAAGGCGGATGGCAGCACGGTTTCGAAGCCCTGTGATACCGTGATCCTGGCGCTGGGTGTTCGTCCGGATGCAAGGCTCGTCACATCGCTTAAGAAGGCGCTTCCGGGCATTCCGGTACGGATCTGCGGCGACGCTAGGAAGGCCGGCCGCATCGCGACCGCCGTGCGCGAGGGGTATGAGGCGGCATATACACTTGATATCTAACTGCATGCAAAAACTGCCCGCGGGCTGCGGGCAGTTTTTATGTGAGCTTTTTACTTCTCAAAATCCCTGTTATGCTTATAGTGTCCCGGATTGATCACCGGATCGATCGTGCTGACCCAGCGGTTCGTGTAGTTGAAGAATCCGGCGGTGAACGCTGCCTCCAGAATCTGATGATCGTCAAATCCGGCTGCGCGCAGCTTATCGATCTGCTCGTTCGTGATGTCGCGCGGGTTCGCCGTTACATACCACGCATATTCGCAGAGCGCGTAATCCTCCTTGGAAAGCTCGTCCTTGCAGGCGCGGAAGTTTCCGGAAAGTCTGTCGACCAGCGAAGCGTTCTGCCACATGCCGCGGAGGTTGTCTCCGTGCGTCTGCAGGCAGTAAGCGCAGCAGTTGTACGACGAGACGACTACACCGATCATCTCCTTCTGCGCATCGGTCAGATAGCAGGTGTCATTGAAAAGCGATCCTTTGAAATTCAGGAAGCCGATATATTCCTTCGCGTTCAGCGGAAGAACCTTGAAGAGATTATTGATAAATCCCCAGTTCTTCATCATTGCTTCCACGTTGGTATCAAAGACCGCGTATTCCTCATCGGTCATCTCGGAACGGTCGGGTTTCTGCAGATACGATAATTGTTCATCAAATACTAATGCCATAATACTAAGCCTCCTTTAAGCCGGAACGATTGCATAGACACGTGTCGGGAATCCGGTTCCTTCCTTCAGCGCAGGGAATCCAATCAGGATCATTCCGCCGGTCGGCGGCAGCTGGTCCAGATTGCGCATGACCTCGATCTGGATGCGGTCGACGGCGAGAATGTACTGCTCACCCGGATACGGATAGGCATCTTCTTTCGTTGTGACGGAAGCAGGGTCGGTATCAGCCGGTTCATGTCCGATCGCGCCGATATTTCTCTCTTCTACCAGCCAGCGGATCGCATCCACATCCCAGCCGGGATAGTGCGGCTGTCCGCTCTCGTCCTTGTTTTCCAGGTCTTCTTTCTTATACCAGTCGGAACGGAATGCAACGAATGCGCCCTCCGGGATTCTGCCGTATTCCGCTTCCCACGCCTGAATGTCCTCGGTGCGGAGGATGAAGTCCGGATTCTCCGCGCATTCCTTCGACTTGTCGATCACGCAGAGCGGATACATCAGCTCCTTCACGGTGATCTGGCTCATGTCGCGTCCGTCACCGTGGAAATGGATCGGAACATCGGCGTGCGTGCCGTACTGGCTGGCAACGCTCCACTGATGGCAGCGCATCGGCGCCATCTTATCGTCTGGTGTTCCCTCCAGATAATCGAAAAGCAGATCACCCTTCATCGGAGCAAACCCGAACCAGTGCGGGGTTTCAGGGCTCAGCTGGTGCGTCAGATCGACCCACTTATAACCAGGGCCTTTTAGTTCGTTTACAAGATCCCAAAGATTAATGTTAGCCATAATGTTCTCCTTTTCTGAATATTGATAATACTCATTATACTATAAAATGACATGTTTTTGGTGCTATTTTATAAAAAATATTGAAATAACGAGCGCCAGATGTCCCCCGCCTCTGTAGGCGGCGGGTTCCATCTCCGACTTTCAGTGGGGGTTATAATCCCCCACTGAAACCCGGCGGAGCTGAAGCTCCTGGCGCTCGTTGCAGGCGCTCGCTACGTCCTCGACGTGCGAGCACGTCAGGAGCTCCGCTCCGCCTTAAATATGTTTTTAGAAACGGACACCCTGTTGACAATAAGTGAATGATCATTTATTATAAGGGCAAAGAGGGAGGTTTTTATGCGCAGAAAAGATGATGAAAAACAGAGACGCATCAAGGCGGCCGTCATGAATCTGATTCTTTCCGAAGGCCTGACCGGAACTTCGATCGCGAAGATCGCGCGGGCGGCATCGGTTTCGCCGGCTACAGTATACATATACTATGACAGCAAGGAAGCAATGCTGCGGGACATGTACCAGGAGTATTCCGAGGACGTGTTCGACTATATGATCGCCAATACGCTTCCCGGCTGCGGGACCCGCTACCTGATCGAATCACTGATCCGGAGCTATTACCGGTATATCCGGGATAATCGGGAGATTTTCAGCTTTGTCGAGCAGTTCTCACAGTGCCCGGCGCTTGCGGCGCACTGCGCCGGAAAGCGGGAGATCTGCCGGCTTTACGACATGATCGATGAGCGGAAGAAGCGGGGGGAGATCCGTCCCTTCAGCGATGAGGCGCTGGCAGCTGTGATGTTCCATCCGGTCAAAGCAATCGCTACGGATACGCACCTCACCGACGCGCAGAAGGAGGAGCGCCTCTGCGAGGTGATCGAGATGGTACAGAGAGCGCTGATCATCAACTATTAATGTCATCAGTCTGTTTGAACTTTTGGCAGACGGGTATGAAAGAAAATAATCATTCAGTTAAGACAACAAGGAGGAACAATATAGATGGAAGAGAATAGAACGGTCATGAACGGTATCGTTCTTGCACTGGAGGATACGATGATCCTGCCGCATACAACGATTCTTTTTATGCTGGAAGAGCTGGGAAGCGCCTACCGCAACTATCTGGAAGGCAACGGCACGGAGAAGGTAGCTGTGCCGCTGAAGCCCGGAAAGGACGGCAGCGGAGATGATGATCTGCAGAATACCGGCGTAAGGTTCCGCGTCAAATCCGCGCAGGAGATGGATAAAGGCGTCCTGCTTCAGCTTGAGACGATGGACCGCGTGCATATTGAGTCGGTTTCCAGGGTTGGGAGGATCGTGTATGCAGATTTTGTCGAAGATCCCGATAAGGACGACCTGGACGAGGCCATGCACGAGCAGATGCTCCATTACCTCAAGGATATCGTGCAGGGCATCAGCAGCCACTTCCGCGGCGGCGAGGAATACATGAAGCTTTTGAACAATGTCCGTGATATCAACTCGATGATCGTCTGGCTGAGCCGGTATATGCGGATCGGCGCGGAGGAAAAGTACGAGTATCTGAAGACGGATTCGCTGCGCGAGCGGAGCCTCCGGTTCATGGATGATCTTTTGAAGCAGAAGGAAGCTGTGGACTGGAACATCGAGATCAACGAGAGGATCACTGACAAGAACAACCGTTATTACCGGAAGCAAATGCTCCGGGAGCAGCTGAAGGCGATCCAGGAGGAGCTCGCGGAGGATGAGCCGGGAAGCGGTCACGGTAAGAAGGGATATAAGGAACGGATCGAGGAGTCCGCAATGCCGGAGAATATCCGCGAGGCGGCTCTTGCAGAGGTGGAGAAGCTCGCGGTACAGCAGCAGGGCTCTGCGGAAACGAGCGTGATTCAGAATTACCTGGACTTTATGCTTTCGCTGCCGTGGGAGCGGCCGGAAGCGAAGGATCCGGACCTCAGCAAGGCGGAGGATATCCTGAATGCGGATCACTACGGTCTGGATAAGGTCAAGAAGAGAATCGTCGAGCACCTGGCGGTGATGAAGCTCAGGAAGGATAAGAAGGGATCGATTTTGCTCCTCGTAGGGCCTCCGGGAACGGGCAAGACCAGCCTCGGAAAGAGTATCGCCCGCGCGCTGGAACGGAAATATGTGCGTCTGTCGCTTGGCGGCATCCGGGATGAGTCGGAGATCCGCGGTCACAGAAGGACTTATGTCGGCGCGATGCCGGGCAGGATCCTGAACGGGATCAAGCAGGCCGGCGTTACGGATCCGGTCATGGTGCTGGATGAGGTGGATAAGCTCATGACAGGCGGATTCAGCGGGGATCCGGCCAGCGCGCTGCTCGAGGTGCTGGATCCGGAACAGAACAGCACGTTTGAAGATCATTACCTTGATCTGCCGTATGACCTGTCGGATGTATTCTTCATTGCGACAGCCAATACGACGGAGACGATCCCGGCGCCGCTGCTCGACCGCATGGAGGTGATCGAGATCTCCAGCTATACAGAAGATGAGAAATATCATATCGCAAAGGAGCATCTGCTGGCAGAGGTCATGTCGGAAACCGGTCTGCTGCCGCAGCAGCTCATCGTGGGGGATGAGGTTATCCACGCGATCATCGAGGACTATACGAGAGAAGGCGGTGTCCGCGGTCTGAAGAAGGCACTTCTCACTATTGCGAGAGCGGTCTCCGCAGAGATCGTGACCGGCAAGGCGGAACTGCCGAAGACGGTGACGGTCAGCGACCTGGAAGACCTGCTCGGACGGAAGATGGCGTTCCATGACAAGGCGACTTCGGACAATCCGGCAGGGGTCGTGACCGGACTCGCATGGACGCCGGTAGGAGGGGAGATCCTGTTCGTCGAGGCGGCAGATATGCCGGGCAGCGGACAGATGATCCTGACCGGGCAGCTCGGAGACGTCATGCAGGAGTCGGCAAGGATCGCGCTGAGTCTGGTCAAATCCAGACTGCCGATGTACACGGCGGACCTGAAGGAGAAGGATCTCCATATCCACGTACCGCAGGGCGCGGTTCCAAAGGACGGACCGTCGGCGGGCATTACGATCGTGACGGCGCTGGCTTCGCTGCTGAGCCGCCGGAAGGTGGATTCCCATCTTGCCATGACCGGCGAGATCACGCTGCGCGGCGTGGTGATGCCGATCGGCGGGCTGAAGGAGAAGCTGCTTGCGGCGCACCGCGCCGGAATCCGGAAGGTCCTGATCCCGCGTGAGAACCTGGCAGATTTGAAGGAATTGCCAGAAACCGTACTTTCTGATATAGTTGTGATAGCAGTAGATACGGTGGAGGATGTGCTCCGCGAGGCGATCGGTCCGGATCTCCCGGTGCTGCAGGAGGCCTGCAGTCTGGATGCACAGCCCACAGCTTAGTTAGAAAAAGGAGTTTTTGATGAAAGAGGTCAAACAGCCCAGAAGGCCGATGTTGTTCTACTACATTGTTATGCTGATCGTAGTCATGGCGATCAATTTCCTGCTGATGCCGAGCATTTCGCAGACCAGCATTTCAAATGTTGATTACGGCACGTTCATGAAGATGACGGAGCAGAAGCAGATCAGTAAAGTGGAGGTGCAGGCGAGTCAGATTTTGTTCGAGGATGCAGAAGGGAATCTGTATCGAACTTCGATCATGGAAGATCCGGGACTTACCGAACGCCTGTATAAGTCGGGCGCGGAGTTCACTTCCGATCTGGCGTCGCGCAACCGTTCCAATATGTTCGTGAATATCCTCGGCTGGGTGCTGCCGATCGTGATTTTCCTCTGGCTGGGTAATTATCTCTCACGCCGGATGATGGACAGGGCCGGCGGCGGAGGCGGTTCTCTGATGTTCGGCATGGGAAAGAGCAACGCCAAGCTGTACGTCCAGTCGACGGAAGGCATCCGGTTTGACGATGTGGCCGGCGAGGACGAGGCGAAGGAGAGCCTGATGGAGATCGTCGAGTATCTGCACCATCCGGAGAAGTATTCCAATGTCGGCGCTCAGATGCCGAAGGGCATTCTGCTCGTAGGTCCTCCGGGAACCGGTAAGACGATGCTCGGCAAGGCGGTCGCCGGCGAAGCCAATGTTCCGTTCTTCTCGATCTCCGGTTCGGAATTTGTCGAGATGTTTGTCGGTATGGGCGCGTCCAAGGTGCGCGACCTGTTCAACCAGGCCAAGGAGAAGGCGCCGTGCATCGTGTTCATCGATGAGATCGACGCAATAGGAAAAAAGAGAGACAATCAGCTGTCCACCAATGATGAGCGTGAGCAGACTTTGAATCAGCTGCTGACGGAGATGGACGGATTCGAGAGCAATAACGGCGTGATCATCCTGGCGGCGACGAACCGTCCGGAATCGCTGGATCCCGCGCTGCTCCGTCCGGGCCGCTTCGACCGCCGTGTGCCGGTAGAATTGCCGGATCTCGCGGGACGCGAAGCGATCCTGAAAGTTCACGCGAAGAAGATCAAGCTCGCAGAGGGTGTGGATTTCCACACGATTGCGCGGATGGCCTCCGGTGCCTCCGGCGCGGAGCTTGCCAATATTATCAATGAAGGCGCGCTGCGTGCAGTTCGTGACGGACGTTCCAAAGTGACGCAGGAGGATTTGGAGGAGAGTATCGAGGTCGTCATCGCCGGTTACCGAAAGAAGAACGCGATCCTCTCGGATGACGAGAAGAAGACGGTGGCTTACCATGAGGTCGGTCACGCGCTGGTAGCCGCGCTGCAGACGGACTCTGCGCCGGTTCAGAAGATCACGATCATTCCGCGCACGTCCGGGGCGCTCGGCTATACGATGCAGGTGGATGAGGGCGATAAGTATCTGATGTCGAAGGAAGAGATTTTGAACAAAATCTGCACCTTCACCGCCGGCCGCGCCGCCGAAGAAGTGGTATTCAACCGCATCACCACCGGCGCCTCGAACGATATCGAGCAGGCGACCAAGCTCGCCCGCGCGATGATCACGCGCTACGGCATGACGGAGGAGTTCGATATGGTCGCGATGGAGACCGTGAACAACCGTTATCTGGGTGGGGACACCTCGCTGGCATGCTCCACGGACACGGCCAACGATATCGACGACAAGGTCGTTTCAATCGTTAAGGAGCAGCATCAGAAGGCCAGACAGCTCCTGACCGAGAACCGCGCCAAGCTGGATGAGATCGCGCAGTTCCTGTACGAGAAGGAGACGATCACGGGCGAGGAGTTCATGGATATACTGAAGAGATAAGAATCGCTTAGAAATAGGGGATTGCCAAGGGCAGTCCTCTATTTTTGTCTGTTGAAGAGGATCAGGCCGGAAATGACGAGCGCGCCGCCAAGAAAGACGTTCGGGCCGGGTGTTTCGTGCAGGATCGCCCAGGCCATGCCGGCACCGGAGATCGGGACGAGGAACATGTAGTTGGTGACCTCGGATACTTTAGCAGCCAGCTCGATGGCACGGTTCCAGAGAATGTAGGCAACTCCGGAGGCCATGAGGCCGAGGAAGAGGCAGCCGAGCTTCGATGGCAGATCCGTGTGAAGGAAGGTTGGAATGCAGCTCGGATTCAGAAGAAGGGAGACCAGAGCGCCGAAGAGCAGGGCCCAGATCGTGATCTCCATGCTGCGGTAGCCGCGGGTGGTCAGCATCTTCGTGATCAGGTTGTAGAAGCCGAAGAGCATCATGGCGCCGAAAGCCCAGATGACTCCCGCGCTGAGATCCAGACCGCCATCCTTTAACAGAACGACAGCCACCCCGAGAAAACCGATGCCGATCGCAGCCCAGCCAAGCGGGCGGATGCGTTCACCGAGAACGATCCTTGCAAGTATCGCAGTCGCGATCGGGGACATCGCAAGGAGCAGGCTTGCGGTGGCTGCCTGCGTATTTACGACTGCGGTATTCAGAACATACATATACAGACCCTGTCCGATGCCGCCGGCGCAGAAGACGAGCGCCCATTCGGAGACCGATGCAGGTATGCGCGGCCTTGTGCGGACCGCGATCGGAATCATTAAGAGGGCCGCAATGATGCAGCGCAGTGAACCGACGTCGGCAGCGTCCGGTGCGACCAGCTTGGGGATCACGTAAACGGTGCCCCAGATGAGGATGGTCAGAAACGAATATAGGTGTTGTTTCAGGTAGTCGCGCATGCTGCGGAGGTCCTTTCTGACTGACGGAAATCGTCATGTTTAACCCACTTTTCCTTATGTGGTTCTTTCTGACCGGTTTCACATTGTGCGCACAGAGCAACACATTGTTTGCAGGGTCATCAGAACTCTATTTCATTATAGAGGAAGGGGAAGCGGGGCGACAAGGTGTTTTTTCGTGTGCAAGGCTGTGGGGTCTGTGTTATACTTCTGTTAAGAACGAAAACCGGTGGAAAGGAGTACGGAATGGGATTATTTCACCGTAAGCCGAAGATCGAGAAAAAGAGTTATGACCGGGAACATGAGCGGCCGGTCCTTCGCTGCAGTATCTGTACCGGTGAGCAGGTGGCAGGCTTTCAGAATCTCGCGACCGGAAAGTTCAGCGAAGTATGTCTGATCCGCACCGGGGAGGACCTGAAGCAGTTCATGGAAGCATACGATATCACGGAGCCGATAGAGAAGATCTACTGAGCATTATAAGAGCCCGGAAAGGACTGAGCATGGCAGGCGAATACGGAAAAGCGCGCTGCTGATCAACTGCTGGAAATCCTGTGTGCTGGATACGGAGACCGGTTTCGTGTATGAGACTGGAGAAAAGATAGAGTGAGGTAACAAGCGATGATCACGATCCGAGAATGGAGAGAAGGGGACCGGGAGGCATATGTCAGCCTGTCGGTCGAGTGGCTGGAGAAGTATGTCTGTGTAGAACCGGCAGATATCGAGATCTTTAACAATATTCACCGGATCATTCTGGATCCGGGCGGCATGGTCTGGTTCGCCTGTGACGGAGAGACGCCGGTCGGTACGGTTTCCATGATCCCGATGGGAGATGGGAATTACGAGCTCGCCAAGCTTGCCGTCACGGAAAGTTACAAGCGGCAGGGCATTGCGGAGCAGCTGATGGAGACGGCGATTGCTTTTGCCAGAGAGAAGCAGTGCGACCGCGTCGTCCTGCTGACGAACAGCGGACTCGTTCCGGCGATCCGGCTGTATGAGAAGTTCGGATTTGTGGAAGTGCCGCCGACGGATAATGAGTATGAGTCGGCGGATATGGAGATGATCCTGCCGCTCGAGTGAGAATGGCGGCCGATGCCCTTTCGGGTTCTCCTCCCTTAGGCTAAATAAGTAACGAAAAAACAGCACCATTTGGTGCTGTTTTTCCGTTGGTATCGCCTAAGGGAGTCGAACCCTTGATTCAGCCGTGAGAGGGCTACGTCTTGACCACTTGACCAAGGCGACACATTTTTCTTTCGTCCCTTGAAAACTGACGAGTCTTATTATATACTGTGAAATGACGATTGTCCAGTAGATTTTTTAAAAAAAGGAGTATTTTTTCTATGATGAAATATATAAGCACCCGCAGTGCAGGCGAAAACCGTGCCGAACTCACCGGTGCGCAGGCCATCATTCAGGGTATTGCCCCGGACAAGGGCCTCTATGTTCCAGTGGAAATTCCAGAACTGCCGTTCAAACCGGGCGACATGGTCGGAAAGTCCTATCAGGAAGTTGCTTATGCGATCATCGGAACGTTCTTCGATGACTACACGGCGGAAGAGCTGAAGGCGTGCATCGACGGCGCGTATGACTCCAAGTTCGAGGAAAAGGAGATCGTGCCGGTAACAGAGGCGGGCGGTGCCTACTTCCTGGAGCTGTACCATGGGAAGACGGCGGCGTTTAAGGATATGGCGCTGTCGATTTTGCCCTATCTGCTCACCACCGCGACGAAGAAAGAACATGAGGACAAGAAGATCTGCATTCTCACCGCAACCTCCGGCGATACCGGAAAGGCTGCGCTGGCCGGTTTCGCAGACGTGCCGGGCACCGAGATCATCGTGTTCTTCCCGAACCAGGGTGTCAGCCAGGTGCAGGAGCGTCAGATGATCACGCAGGACGGCGAGAACACGCACGTTTTCGCGATTCAGGGGAACTTCGACGATGCGCAGACGGGCGTCAAGAAAATCTTTAATGATGAGGCGTTTGGAAAGATGCTGGCGGAACATGGCTGCAAGCTCTCCTCCGCGAACTCCATCAATATCGGCAGACTCGTGCCGCAGGTCGCGTACTACGTTTACGGATACATCAAGCTGATCGAGAGAGGCATCATTCAGGATGGCGACCCGATCAACATCGATGTGCCGACCGGAAACTTCGGAAACATTCTGGCCGCTTACTATGCGAAGTGCATGGGAATTCCGGTAGCCAGATTCATCTGCGCGTCGAATAAGAACCGGATTCTGACGGACTTCATCGAGACCGGACGTTATGATATGAATCGTGATTTCTATCTGACCAATTCGCCGTCGATGGACATTTTGATCTCCAGCAACCTGGAGCGTCTGCTGTATCACCTCAGCGGCAATAACGGCGAGGAGATCCAGAAGCTCATGGCGGATCTCGGCGAGAAGAAGTTCTATGAGGTTTCCGACCACATCCGCGAGGGTATGGCAGATTTCTACGGCGGATCCGCAGACGTAGAGATGACGAATGAGACGATTGGCCGCATGTATAAAGAGCATGGATATCTCATTGATACGCATACGGCGGTTGCATACCGCGTTTATGAGGAATACCGCAAGGCAACCGGTGATGAGACGCCGACTTTGATCGCTTCCACCGCGAGCGCATACAAGTTCGCGGAGAGCGTTGCCAAGGCGATCGGCCTTCCGGAAGAGAAGGACGGCTTCCGCTATATCGAGGCGGTCGCGCGTGAGACCGGTGTCCGCGTGCCGGCAGGACTCAAGGGATTGGATCAGAAGGAGATCCGTCACAAGGGCGTGATCGAGATCAGCGAGATGCCGCAGACGGTAGCAGAAGCGGTGAAATAGGGCAAATCGAAAGAATAGAGCAGGGTGCTGCAAGCGACTTTAGGATGGCCGTGGCAGCGCCCTGTTTTTTGAATTCCGCTCAGCCTTCCGTTTAAGTCGGAGCGTAGCTCCTGGCGTGCTCGCACGTCAAGGACGTAGCGAACGACTGCAACGGGCGCCGGGAGCTTCAGCTCCTCCGGGTTTCAGTGGGGGATTATAACCCACCACTGAAAGTCGGAAATGGAAC
>JAFOML010000037.1 GCA_017425345.1 Eubacterium sp.
GACCACACGATGGCACTGGCGACCGGATACGTACCGGGTGATCTTCCGCCGGAGCACTGGTCGCTTCCGGCGCAGAATCAACTGGAATTCGGCTGGGAAGTGGGCTCAGAACGACACGTGATCCGTCACACGGATGACGGCTTCATCCGGACGGCAGAGACCTATCTGGCAGAGGACGTCAAGGTATTCTTCCATGCGGAAGATCTTCCGATGGAAGAGCGCATCGAAGTGCCGCTGCTCTATGAGAATGAGCTGCTTACAATGACGCTGCTCCGGGAACCGAACGGCGTACGGCTCATACTGGATGCTTCGCTTCGGGAGGACCTGATCGAAGTATATGAAGAGGCAGGCGCTTATCCGCTTGCGACGTTTTACAAGATGCCGCCGATGATGCTGGCTTCCATTCTGGGGCCGGAAGCGGCGGACAAGCTGCCGGCGGACGAGGTGATCTATCTCGTGCTGGAGGATGAGTAATCAAAAAGGCTGACCGCAGGGTCAGCCTTTTACATGTCTTAAATCAGATTCCCAGAAGCTCCGCATAGACTGCGAGCGCTCCGTCAGTATCGCCGGCCAGAACCTTCTTTGCGAGAGTCTTGCCGAGCTGAACGCCTTCCTGATCGAAGCTGTTCAGATTCCAGAGGAAGCCCTGGAACATAACCTTGTTCTCAAAGTGAGCAAGGAGCGCTCCGAGGCTCTCTGCCGTCAGCTGCTCACCGATGATGATGCTGCTCGGACGGCCGCCGTCGAAGTGCTTATTGAGGTTCTCATCCTCCTTGCCGCAGGCGAAAGCCATGATCTGTGCAGCGACGTTGGCGCTGAGCTTCTGCTGGCTTGTGGAACCCTGGATCACCACGTCCGTGCCGCGCTGGCTCTTCCGGAAGCCGACGAACTGCAGCGGGACGATAGTCTTTCCCTGGTGCAGAAGCTGATAGAAGGAGTGCTGGCCGTTGGTGCCGGGTTCGCCGAACAGGATCGGTCCGGTCACGTAGTCGACCGGCTCACCGAAGCGGTTTACGCTCTTTCCGTTGGACTCCATATCCAGCTGCTGCAGGTGCGCCGGGAAACGGGCGAGAGCCTGCGAGTACGGCAGAACCGCGGTTGCAGGATATCCCAGTACGGTGCGCTCGTAGACGCCGATCAGCGCATCCAGCATGGCCGCGTTCTTACGCGGATCCGGTTCGCAGGCAGCCTTGTCAGCAGCTGCTGCGCCTGCCAGGAAGCGTGCGAAGACGTCCGGACCGAATGCCAGAGACAGCACTGCGCCGCCGACTGCGCTCGTGGAGGAGTAGCGGCCGCCGATGTAGTCGTCCATGAAGAACACGTCCAGATAGTCCGCATTGCCTGCGAGCGGGGAGGTCTGGCTGGTGACGGCGATCATGTGGCGGGCCGGGTCGAGACCGGCTGCCTTGAGGGCATCTTTGACGAAAGCCTCATTGGTCAGTGTCTCCAGCGTGGTTCCGGATTTGGAGACCAGGATGAAGAGCGTATGCGCCACATCGATCCCGGCAAGAACCGCTGCCGCGTCATCCGGGTCTACGTTGCTGATGAAGCGGGCCTGCATCAGGACCGGCTCCACGTTTTCCAGAGCGATGTACATCGCGCGGGGGCCGAGGTCACTTCCGCCGATGCCGATCTGCACGACCGTCGTGAACTTGTCACCGGCTTCATTGGTGATCTCGCCTGCGTGTACTTTCTCAGCAAAAGCATCGATGCGCTTCTGCTGCTCGGTGTAAAACGCGCGCTTGTCGACACCGTCTGCGATGACGGGATCTCCGAGCTGCCCTCTGGTCAGCTGGTGAAGGACCAGACGCTTCTCACCGGTATTTATCATGGCTCCGTTATAGAGCTCCGCGTATTTTTCTGTCAGCTGGGCCTCGTCCGCAAGGGCAGCGAGGGTGTCCAGGATCTGTTCATCGACGGGTCTTGCCGCATAGTTGAAGGACAGTCCTTCCGCAATCTCTGTCTGATAGCCGCGCGCGCGGGCAGCGCCTTCTGCGCCAGCCATGACAGCCGGGATACCGACCTTCGGGAGACCGCATAATTTCTTGAAGTTCTCGAGTTTGTCTAAATTAATCCACTGTAACATAAGTGCTTCTCCTTATCCTAATATGCAATTTGCTATTATTATACTAAAAATGCATGGCGGATACAATTGGCAGATGCATACGGAATATGATATAATTTTCAGATAAGGAGGAACTATTGTGCTTAAGATTATTACGATCCTTATTTTTATAGCGATGTATGTGCTGATGATTTTGTTCCCGTCGAAAAGGGCGCTCTCCGCGCTCTCTGCCGCGGTCATTCTCATCGTGATCGGCGCCGTCCCCGTGCTGGACGCGCTCCGGAATATCGACGTGAATGTCCTGCTGATGCTGACGGGAACGATGATCACCGTGGACTTTTTTATACGCTCCAGAATGCCGAACCGCATTGCAGACCGGCTTCTTCGGGTCGCGCCGAACGTAATGTGGGTCACAATCCTGATGTCACTGTTTGCCGGCGTCATTTCCGCGCTGATCGATAACGTTTCTACGGTTCTGATGGTTGCGCCCGTCGGACTTGCCGTGTGTAAGAAGCTCAAGATCCGGCCGGTGCCCATGATCATCTGTATTGCAGTCTCCTCGAATCTGCAGGGGGCGGCCACGCTGATCGGCGACGCGACGAGCGTGATGCTGGGCGCGTATGCCAAGATGGATTTTATGGAGTTCTTCTGGATGGATGGCAGACCGGGCATCTTCTTCGCCGTTGAGCTCGGCGCGATTGCTACAGTCCCGATCATGATGTTCCTGTTCCGGAAGGATAAGGAACCGGTGCAGGGCGGGGAGCTGACGGCAGTAACGAACCTTGGGCCGACGGTGATCCTGCTCCTGCAGATCACGGCGCTCATCTGCGCATCCTTCCTGCCGAATAAGCCGGATCTGACAAACGGTCTGATCTGCCTGGCCGGCGCAGTCTGCAGCATCCTCTGGGATGTGATCTATTCCAAGCGTAACGGTCGGAAGTCCGATATCGCAGGAACGCTGGCCAATCTCGACACCGATACGCTTCTGCTGCTCACCGGACTCTTTATGGTGATTGCGGCAGTAACGGAGGTCGGACTGATCAGCGATCTGGCACACCTGATCGCAAAGGCGGGCGGCAATAATCTCTTCCTGCTGTACACGATCGTGGTATGGGGGTCTGTCGTGATCTCCGCGTTTATCGATAATATCCCTTACGTTGCGACGATGCTGCCGGTCCTGCAGGGACTTTGCAGCGGCGCAGGCGCGGATCCGGGTCTCTTGTATTTCGGCCTTCTGATCGGCGCTACGCTCGGCGGTAATCTGACCCCGTTTGGAGCATCGGCGAATATCGCGGGTGTCGGGATACTGCGTAAAGAAGGCGAGACAGTCAGCAATATGGATTTCTGCCGGATCGGCGTGCCATTTACGCTGACGGCCGTCATGGTCGGATACCTGTTTGTCTGGTTTGTACGGACGATGTGAGAGGTTGGAGGAGAGAATGAACGAGTTTGATATCCGAATCAATGTGGACAGGATCATCGTCGGGTTTGGCTGGGATGCGTTTGCAAGACAGCGCTCCGGCGGGCTTCTGAGCGGACTTCTGGAGTCGAGGCGGCGGACGGATGTGGATTTTGACGGAGCGGCGACACTGCTCGATGAGATGGGACAGCCGATTGCCAGCGATCCTTCCGCATGCTGTGTGTATTACGATAATCTTTCGATGTATGGCGCGCTGATCCATACCGGTGACGACCAGTCCGGCGCGAAAGAAGGGGATGACGAGACGATGGAGATCGATCTCTCCCGGATTCCGCAGGAGGTTTGCGGGATCGCTCTGACGATGGATCTGTTCAAGGACCGGAATCCTGCGCTTTCGGTCGGGCGCGTGCAGAATGTCTACGTGAGACTGACCGAGCAGGAGAGCGGAGAAGAGATCTGCAAATACAGTTTTCTCGGTGATGGCGGAAGTGAACTTGCCTTTGTGGCCGGATTCCTGCTTCGAACGCCGGAGGGTTGGATCTTCCGCATGGACGGCCGTACGATCCCGGATGTGGATTCGACAGAGGAACTCATTATCGCGCTCCGCGACCTTTCTATCGCGTAGTTTCTGATTGACGGCAGGAGGCCAACCATGGCAGAGCTTCAGCAAAAAAACACTCCGGAAAACGAGCGGGAACCGGACAGAAATATGGAGACGCCGCAGGAAATGCGGGTATCATTCCGCAGGCGGGTTTATGATATGCTCGAATCCGGAGATGTGTTCGGCAGGCGCGGTTCTTACGATATTTTTATGATCATTGTGATCGTGCTCAGTCTGCTGCCCCTGATGTTTCGCGACGAGGGGCCGTTTCTGACGTTTCTGGACTATGCGACTGTAACGATCTTTATCATCGACTACGCTCTGCGGTGGATGACAGCGGACTATAAGTTCGGAAGCCGCTCGATCTCGTCTTTTCTCTATTATCCGTTCACCTTTATGGCAGTCATCGATCTGATTTCGATCCTGCCATCCTTGATTCTAATCAGCAAGGCCTTTAAGACCCTTCGTATCATTCGGATGCTGCGCGCGTTCCGTGCGTTTCGCGCGCTCCGCATATTCCGCTATTCCGCAGGCATGCTTCTGATCGTGGAAGTGCTGCGCAGCTCCAGACGGCCGATGGCTGCCGTCTTCAATCTGGTGATTGCCTATATCGTGATCTGCGCGTTGATCATGTTCAATGTGGAACCGGAATCCTTCGATAGTTTTTATGATGCCATCTACTGGTCGTTGATCAGTTTGACCACGATCGGCTATGGTGATTATTATCCTGTCAGCGAGATCGGTAAGTTTGTGACGATGGCTTCGGCGCTTTTCGGACTCGTAGTGATCGCCCTGCCGGCAGGAATTGTAACAGCAGAGTTTATGAAAGAGCTGGAAGGCAGAAAGGACGTGAAGCACAATATGATCTATACGGAACTCACCAAGAAAGCGATGAGGATCGCCTATGCGGCACACCACGGACAGCTTGACAAGGCGGGGCTGCCATACATCTCGCATCCGCTCCACGTGGCGGAGCAGATGCCGGATGAAGTGACGACCTGCGTCGCGCTTCTGCACGATGTGGTGGAGGATACAGATGTGACGCTGGAGGATCTGGCTAAGGAGTTTCCGCCGGAGGTCGTACACGGTGTCGCGCTGATGACGCACCGGGAAGGCGTTCCGTATCTGGAATATGTGCGTGAGCTTTCGAAAGATCCGGTAGCACATACCGTCAAACTGGCAGACCTGGAACACAATATGGATGAGACCCGTCGTCCGCCGGATATGCCGGAGGCCGAACGAGAGCGTCTCCGGAACAAGTATGCTCGGCGCTTGCAATCCTGCATGGCGACGAACAGGAAACCGTTTTTGATCAGAACTAGAAGGAGATTACGATGAAGACACTGAAACTTGCCCTGATCGGCTGCGGAAATGTCGGCAAGGGGTTTATCGACATGCTGGCGCTCCGCCAGGAATACATACAGGAAAAGTACGATACCGAGGTGCTGATCACCGCGGTCTGCACCAGAAGACTTGGCGGATATACGGATCCTGCCGGAATCGATATGAAGACAGTGCGAGGCGATTCGTTTGACCGCCTGCTAGGATCGATGGATGTGATCGACCATGCGGATTATGACGTGATGGTCGAGCTGACACCGCTGAACATCCGGACCGGACAGCCGGCGATCGATCATATCCGGCATGCGATCCTGCGCGGCAAGCACGTGATCACGGCGAATAAAGGACCGATCGCATGGTCCTATCGCGCGCTCGCCGATCTGGCGGAAGAGAAGGGCGTCCACTTCCTCTATGAAGCGACGCTGATGGACGGGGTGCCAGTCTACAATCTGGTCAGAGAGACGCTTCAGGGATGCCGCATCACGGCGGTTTCCGGCATCTTTAACGCGACGACCAATTATATTCTTGGCGAGATGGAAGCCGGCCGCACGTTTGAGGAGGCGATCGCCTCCGGCCGCGAGCAGGGCTTTGTCGAAGCAGATCCGTCGATGGATATCGACGGATGGGATGCGGCAGCCAAACTGACCGCGCTGATGAATGTCGTGATGGATGCAGGGATCACGCCGGACGCGATCGACTGCACCGGGATCGGAGAGCTGTCTGCGGAGGATATCGTGGCGGCTGCCGAGAACGGACAGAGATACAAGCTTCTTTGCAGAGGATCCGCGGATCCTGAGACAGGCCGGATCTCCGGCGTTGTAGCGCCGGAGCTCGTGGATTCTGACAGCATCTACAGCTCCATGAACGGCACATGCTCCTGCGTGACATTTACGACAGACCTGATGGGCGATGTGACGATGGTAGAGCATCCGTTTGAGCCGGAGATCAATCATACCGCGTACGGCATTCTCAGTGATCTGCTGCGGCTGCTGACAGAGCTGAACCGGTAGCCTGCTAATCGATCGATTTTAACGATTCCGTCATGCTGATCTTTGCCAGCTTCCGGTACATGGCCAGACTGACCACAATTGCGAAGGCGAAGGTCAGCAGCACGGACCAGAGATAATCATAGCCTGTGATGCGGGGTTCGAAGAACACCATATCCACTTTGATCTCGCTCACGACGAAGCGTAGGAGCCAGTACCCGAGCGGGATTCCGGCCAGCGCGCCGAAACCGGTCAGGAAGAAGTTCTCGCGGAACACGTAAGCGGAGGTTTCTCCCGGGTAGAAGCCGAGGACTTTTATCGTGGCGATCTCCCGGATGCGTTCGGTGATGTTGATATTCGTCAGATTGTACAGCACGATGAAGGCGAGCAGTCCGGCAGAGCCGATCACGAGCAGAATGACTGCGTTCAGGCTGGTCATCATGTCCTGCACATTCTCCCGCATGTCCACATTCGCAGAAGAACCGACACACCGGTCGTATCCGGAGAGGTTCGCTGCCTTCTGCCGGATATCGTCAGCGGATGCATGTTCTGCCACAGCTTCCTCTGATTCGGATGCCGGCACGTTGATGAAGGCAGTCTTCACCGCCGGATCCGTTCCGAATCCATCCCGGTAGGTTTCCGGACTCACATAAATATAGTTGTAAACGTAATTGTCACAGATCGCAGAGACTGTGACTTTCATTTCTTTTACGCCTTTTCGGATCGTAATGGTGTCACCCGGATCCACGTCGTAGTGCTCCTGCATCTTGCGGCAGACCACCGCTTCGCCGCTGCCGGGGTAGTCCAGATCTGTTTCTCCGCTGTGCAGATCGATGAAATCGCGGAAATTCCCGTTATCTGCCGCGATCAGCGTCGCGGTGACCGTGCTGCCGCCGCAGACGATATCCGTGCTCTGCTGATGCACGAAGCATACGTTCTGCTCAGCAATCCTGTATTCCGCAGCGTATTCCAGAAAATCGGCCTGATCTTTCGGCTTCATGTTTTTGTCGAAGGTGAGCGCGATGTCGTACTTCGCGACTTCGTTATACTGGAATTCGGCAAAATCTTTTACCGACGTATTGATCCCGAACCCTGCAATAATCAGAGCTGTGCATCCGCTGATGCCGATGACCATCATGAAGAAGCGCTTCTTGTAGCGGAAGATGTTTCGGATGGAGACTTTGTACAAAAAACCGATGCGCCTCCACAGCGGGCCGACACGCTCGAGGAGAATGCGCTTCCCTGCGGCCGGCGCCTTGGGACGGATCAGCTCTGCCGGGACTGCGCTGAAATCCGCTGCGCAGCTCAGCCAGGTCGAGCCCATGGAGCAGAGCAGCGCGACCGCGAGACATGCCCAGAAGAGCGGGATATTCACTACATAGGTGCAGGCCCGGTCCGCGATGTTCAGCATCATGCCGTAGGCTTTCCATATGACGGCAGGGAAGATCCAGCACCCGAAGAAGAATCCGGCAATTCCACCGATCGCGGACGCGCTTCCCGCGTAGAACAGATACTTCCCGAGGACTGCGCGGTTGCTGTAGCCGAGCGCTTTCAGCACACCGATCTGGGTCCGTTCGTCATCTACCATGCGGGTCATCGTGGTCATGCAGACCAGCGCCGCCACGAGAAAGAAGAAGAACGGAAAGATCGTGGAGATACTGTTTACGATCTCCGCGTTGTTATCGAAGGTGCCGTAACCGATGTTCGTGTTCCGGTCCAGAACGTAGGTCTTTCCCTGCTTGATCCGGCGGACTTTTTTCTGGGCCTTGTCCAGTTTTTTTCTGGCATCCGCCAGCTTCTGATCAGCTTTGGCGAACTCCCGGTCTGCTTCTGCAAGCCCCTCCTCGTATTGCTTTTTCGCGTCCTTCAGGTCTTTTTCGCCCTGCTTCAGCTTCTTCTCTCCGTCCCGGATCTGCTTCCAGCCGGAGGCGATCTGCTTTTCGCCGGCGCGGGCCTTAGAAAGGCCGGCATTCACCTTCCGGAGACCGCCGTTCACCTTCTTTAGCTTGCCCTGCAGCTCTTTTTTCTGCGCCTCAAGCTGCGCTTTGGCGGCAGCATACTGCTCTTCCGGCATCATGTCTTTGGACGCTTCAAGCTTCGCCTCTTCGGCTTCTACTGCGGCAAGACCTTCCCGAATCTGTGCTCTGCCGGCCACAAGCTCCGCCTTCTTTTTCTTCGCTTTGGCCTTCTGCTTCTTCAGTCTTTTCTCCTGCTTCTGCAGCTTTTTCTTGTTTGCGGCCAGCTTCTTCTTATTCTTCTCGAGCTCCTTCTCACCGTCTTCGATCTGTTTCCGCGCGTCGTCCAGTTCTCCGTAGACCTTGATCTTCTCTTCTTCGAGTTCTTTCTTACCGTCCTCGTACTTGCGGATCTGCTTGTCCAGTTTTTCCTGCGCCTCGGCGACTACATCCTCATAACGCGCCTTGGTGGCAGCCTTGGCGGCAGCTTCGATCTTCGGCTCGGAGCGGTCCTTCAGGTCCTTGTATTCCTCCGAATAGATCTGGGGATGCTCCGGAAACGAGACGTAGATGCTGGTGTAGTAATCGGTGTCAAAGCCCTTGCGCGGGATACAAAAGAATGCAGAGACGATGCCGGTCCCGAGTTCGCTGGAACCGCGCTCGAAGTTGATATAAAGAGGCGTTGCCGCGATCCCAACCACCTTGTATTCGCTGTAGCGGAACATATCCAGCGTATCTTCATCGTTGCTGTCTGAGAAGGTGATGGTCTGTCCGATCATGGACTTGTCCGCGGCATCACTGTCCAGTACGCATTCGTCCGGCTTTTCCGGAAGCCTTCCGGCCATGAGCCTGAGACGGTTGATGTCTGTTGGAAGGGAGATGGCCTTAAACACGCGGTCCGTGTCTTCGCTTCGAATGATCACATCCTGGCTGATCGAGCCCTCCGCCTCGCCAACCTCCGGGAGCTCCCGGAGCATGGCGACGCTGTCATCGTCGTAGCCGAGCGTAGAGATCAGTTGCTCGTCAAAAAGACCATACTCTGCATAATAACTGTCCGCGGTCCGGATCATCGATTCCTTGGTGACTTTCAGACCGGCAAAAAACCCCACGCCAAGAGCAACGATCGCCAGGATCGCCAGATACCTTCCCAAGGAATTTCGGATTTCCCGGAGCGTGGTTCGTTTCAGCATAGGATCACCATTCGATCTGTTCTACCGGAGTGGGGGATGGATTCTGTTCTTCGGAATAGATGCTGCCGTTTCGGACGCGGATGATCCGGTCCGCCATGGCGGTCAGCGCCTGGTTGTGAGTGATGATGATAACGGTCATTCCGGTGCGCCTGCTGGTGTCCTGCAGCAGCTGCAGGATCTGTTTGCCGGTGGCGTAGTCCAGGGCGCCGGTAGGTTCGTCGCAGAGCAGAAGCTTGGGATTCTTGGCGAGCGCCCTTGCGATCGCCACCCGCTGCTGCTCTCCGCCGGAGAGCTGGGCCGGGAAGTTGTTCATGCGGTCTTCCAGGCCGACTTCCTTCAAAACCTCTGCCGGATCCAGCGGATCCTGACAGATCTGCGTTGCCAGCGAGACATTTTCCAGCGCGGTCAGATTCTGCACCAGATTGTAGAACTGGAAGACAAAACCGATCTCGTACCGCCGGTACGTCGTCAGCTCTCTCTGATTCATGCCGGAAATCTCCCGGCCGTCGAGGATGACCTTCCCGGAAGTCAGCGTATCCATGCCGCCGAGGATGTTCAGCAGCGTGGTCTTACCGGCGCCGGAAGCGCCGACGATGACTGCGGTCTCGCCTTTTTCCACGGAAAAAGAGGCATCCCGAAGAGCTTCGATGTCGATCTCTCCGACGTGGTAGACCTTCTTCACGTTCTCGAAACGTACATAACTCATGGGATCACCTCGGTTCGCAGGCGTCTTTCAAACGCCGGTCCAGTTTTGGCAGGTTACCGTCAGTATAGCACAGTGGAAGGGAATTGTCGATGCAGGGCCTGCCTCCCGGCGAGGGCTGACTGCAAATTACCGGAATGAACAACTCTTTTTCACAAAGGTTATTGACAGAAACGGGAAAGAGGCATACAATACGATTGAACGATGATTCAATCGTTCAATCGTTCAAACGTTCGGAAGGAGGACGCAAGATGGCACAAGTTCGTGAATATGCAGACAGCTGTGACTGCACGACGATCCACGATGATGTGGTGACAGACGTCCGGGAGAAGATGCCGGACGATGATACGATCATGGATCTCGGAGATGCGTTTAAGGTGTTCAGTGATTCGACAAGGCTGAAGATTTTGCTCGCGCTGATCCACGCTGAGATGTGCACCTGCGACCTGTCGGCGCTGCTCGGAATGACGCAGTCCGCCATCTCGCACCAGCTCAGGATCCTCAAGCAGAGCAACCTTGTGAAGAACCGCAGAGAAGGGAAAGTCGTCTACTATTCCATAGCGGACGGCCACGTCAAGACGATCATCAGCAACGGCATGGAGCACGTGCTGGAGTAGTGAATAGCAAAAAGGAGAAATACGATGAAGAAGAAATTCAAGATGCAGGATGTCGACTGTGCGAACTGCGCAGCCAAGATGGAAGATGCGATCAAGAAGATCGACGGAGTGAATGATGCGAGCGTGAACTTCATGATGCAGAAGCTGACCATCGATGCAGACGACGAGAAGTTTGATGAGATCATGGCGAAGGCGCAGGTCTGTGTTTCGAATGTAGATAAGGAAGCAAAGATCCTGATGGATTAAGAGAAGGACAGGCCGCGGCAGGCGGCCTGTTTGCGTGTGCGGAGTTTTAGTGAAAAGACGGGGAATAGCAATGCTTACGAAGAAACAGAAAAAAATGCTGATCCGGATCATCATAGCGGGAATCTGCTTTGTGATCCTCGAGGTGCTGGAGCATACCGCGCTGCACGATGTGATTCACGGGAATGTGCTTCTGGCGCTGGTTCTGTACGGCGTACCGTACGTGATCGTGGCTGCCGACGTATTTGAAGACGCGTTTCATAACATCCGGCACGGGCAGATCTTCGATGAGCATCTCCTGATGATCATTGCGACGTTTGGAGCGTTCGTGGTAGCGGAATATGCGGAAGCGCTCGCGGTCATGCTCTTCTATCAGGTCGGAGAGCTGTTCCAGGGCTATGCCGTCGGCAAGTCCCGCGCCTCCATTTCCGATCTGATGAATATCGTCCCGGAATATGCGAATATCGAAGTGGACGGCGAACTGACGCAGGTCGATCCGGATGATGTGGAGGTCGGAACTGTCATCGTCGTCAAACCCGGCGAGAAGATTCCACTGGACGGCATCGTGGAAGAGGGCGAGTCCATGATCGACACGTCCGCCCTGACTGGTGAATCCGTGCCGCGCCGCGTGCGCGCCGGAGAGGAAGTCAGCAGCGGCTGCGTCAACGGCGGCAATACGCTGAAGATCCGTACGACCAGGGAATTCGATGATTCCACCGTCGCGCGGATCCTGGAGCTCGTAGAGAACGCTGGAAATAAAAAGGCGCAGGTGGAGAAGTTCATCACGCGTTTTGCCCGTGTGTATACGCCGGCAGTCACGATCGCCGCAGTCTGCCTGGCACTGATCCCGCCACTGATCCTCGGCGGCGGATTTCTGGACTGGATGCAGCGCGCCTGCGTATTTCTGGTCGTCTCCTGTCCGTGCGCGCTTGTCATTTCTGTGCCGCTGGGCTTTTTCGGAGGAATCGGCGCCTCCTCCAGCATCGGCATCCTTGTAAAAGGCGGGAACTATCTGGAGGAAGCGGCCAGCCTTGTGACCATGGTGTTCGACAAGACCGGAACGCTGACACGCGGCGAATTCCGCGTTACAGAGGTGAAGCCGGCAGGCTCTCTCAGCGAGGCCGGACTGCTGGAGCTGGCAGCTCATGCGGAGGGCTATTCGACGCATCCGATCGCGGAGTCCATCCGGAAGGCTTATGCAGAGCAGACCGGAAAGGCTCCTGACATGGACCGCGTCTCGGAGACGGAGGAAATCGCGGGGCACGGAATTATCGCCGTGATCGATGGACGCCGCGTCCTCGCCGGAAACCTTAGGCTGCTTGCCCGGGAGGGCATTGAAGCGGAATCCGCAGGCACCGATACGATTGTTTATCTGGCCTGTGACGGCGTCTATGCCGGATCCGTGACGATCGCAGACACGTTAAAACCGGGGGTTCAGGAGGCGATCGCAGGACTGAAGGCCGAAGGCGTGCGGAACGTCGTCATGCTCACGGGAGACCGCAGAGAGGCTGCGGCATCCATCGCAGAGTCTGCAGGCATTACGGAGGTCCGGGCAGAACTGCTCCCGGGGGACAAAGTCAGTGCCGTCGAAACCCTCCTCACCGCAGAAAATGAAAAAGAGTATCTCGGATTTGTCGGTGACGGCATCAACGATGCGCCGGTCATCATGCGCGCAGACGTCGGTTTTGCCATGGGAAGCATGGGATCCGATGCTGCGATCGAAGCTGCCGACATCGTGATCATGGATGATGATATCAGCAAGATCCCGGCGGTGATCCGCATCGCCAGAAAGACGATGCGCATCGTCCGGATGAATATCGTGTTCGCGCTCGGCGTCAAGCTCGTCGTACTGGTTCTCGGCGCGCTGGGTATCGCCAATATGTGGGCGGCTGTATTCGCCGATGTAGGCGTCGCAGTTATCGCGATCCTCAACTCCATGCGGACCCTGCGTCTCAGCGAGGAGGACCGCGCCCGCGTGATCAGCGTACAGGAAGCGAAACAATTGAAGAGTTCGGATTGACGGAGCGCGAGATTTTGTGCTAAGATGAAAGACGTATATGAAAGGAGAGCATCATATGTCTAAATTTATTGCAGATAAGTCATTCTGGGAACTGTTTCCGGATGCAGAAATTGGCGTAGTAGTACTGAACGATCTGGACAACAGCGATGCTGTCTATGCAGCGCACGAGGAGATCATCGACGAACTGGCAGCTGCAAACCAGGCTGCGGTTAAATGGATCCCGGCAAGCCCGCTGTCCAAGAACCCGGTAGTTGCTGTATGGCGTGACGCGTTCAAACTGTTCAAGAAGAAAAAGGGAAACCGCGCTTCCATCGAGGCGCTTCTGGCCCGTGTTGATAAGGGCAATTATGTCGGCAGAATCAATCCGCTGGTAGATATCTACAATGCGGCTTCGCTGACGTATGCGCTGCCGGTAGGCGGTGAGAATCTGGACTCCTTCGTCGGCGATCTGCGCCTGACGATCACCGAGGGCGGAGACGAGTTCTTCGCGCTGGGCGATGAGGAGAACAACCCGACCCTGCCCGGTGAGCTCTGCTACCTGGACGATGCCGGCGCAGTCTGCCGCTGCTGGAACTGGCGTGACGGCCAGCGCACCATGCTGACTGGCGAGACCAGAAATGCGTTCTTGATCATCGAGAGCGTCGATACCTCCCGCCACGAGGATCTGCTGAAGATCATGGAATACATCAAGGAGAAGGCTGCAGCGGATCTCGGAGCCAAGGTGTTCACAGAGACCGTAATCACCAGAGATAATCCGGAGGTCGTGATCAAATAGAAGTGATGGAGACGGGCTGCCTCATAATATTAGGCAGCTCTTTTTTGCATAGTAAAACCCGGTCCTGCAAGCAGACCGGGTTTCGTGTTCTTTAGTAGGAGACGTCCAGGACTACGACCTCGCTGTGTGTGCCGAGACGGATCGGCGGGCCGTAATAGCCGACGCCGGAAGTGACGAGGGACTTGCAGCCCTTGACCGTCTTGAATCCGTAGGTGTTGGCATAGAATGCCTTGGAGATGAGATTGCCCGGGAAGATCTGTCCGCCGTGCGTGTGTCCGCTCAGGACCAGGTCGGCGCCGTTCTTTCTGAGAGCGTCAAAATCCAGCGGTTCGTGTTCCAGTACGATAATCGGCATCGTCACATCGCAGGAGCCGAGCAGCTCACTTGCAGTGGCTCTGCGTGTCGCATCCGTTCCGGTGACCATGCCGTCCAGGCGGCCGGCGATCTGAACGCCGTTGACAATGATCATCTTATCATCCAGGACGTTGAATCCGCATTTCTTGATAAACTTATCCATCTCCGGGCTGCGGCGCTGCTCCGCGTAATCCGTGATGTTGAATCCGCCGAGCATCTTGGATTCCACATCGTGATTGCCGTAAACGATGTAGACACCGTTCTTGCTCTTGAACTGCTTCAGGATATCGATGTATTCCTGCGGATCCTCAATCTCGCTGTAGGCAGCATTGAAAATATCGCCTGCGATCAGGATGACATCCGCCTCCTGCTCGTTGATCGTGTTCACCATCTTCTGCATGAGCGAAGGCTTGGAGTTGGCGCCGATGTGGAGGTCTGCAACCAGAGCGATCTTCATCTCGCCGTGATTGGAAACGATCTTATCGATATTCACCTGATACTGCGTGAACCACAGATGCTGCGCGTTGGCCTTGCCGTAGATGTTCACGGAAAGGGAAATGAAAATGCAGATCAGCAGGAGCAGAAATGCACCGAGCGGGTTCCTGGCCTTGGGATCCTCGTGGTCGCGGAAGGGAATCGTGATGATTCGGACGATCTGCAGGATGAACATGATCCCGGTAAAATATACGAAAAAGCCGAGCCAGATATTCCCGTAGTGCAATAAAAGATTGCGCTGCGCCGTCTCGATCATGGTGTCAGGCAGCAGTACGCCCAGAAGCGGTACCAGTTCCAGCGCAAGGAAAACAAGGTCAAAGAAAAAACGGAAAAATTTGATCCGGAAAATATTCTTCAGATGGAAGTCTACCTGCGTCAAAGCATACAGGCACACTAATACGTAAACCCCAATTACGATCATACCATGCATAATAATACCCCTTTACACAATACTACCATTAATTCTACAAAAAAAAGAAGCGGATTTCAATGTTTATTCTGTGAATTATGCTATAATAAAGAAACTGCAAAGAAAGGCCGATACACTTACAAGGAGGATTACCATGAAGGAATATACACCTATCAAAGAAGGAAAAGTACGGGAGATCTATGATAACGGCGACAGCCTGATCATGGTCGCGACGGATCGCATCTCTGCGTTTGACCACATTCTGCAGAACCGTATCACCGGCAAGGGCAAGGTGCTCACACAGATGTCCCGTTTCTGGTTTGACCTGACCAAGGATATCTGTCCGAACCACATGCTTTCCGTTGACGTGGCGGATATGCCGGAATTCTTCCGCCAGGAGAAGTTTGATGGAAACAGCATGCTCTGCCGCAAGCTCACGATGATGCCGGTCGAGTGCATCGTGCGCGGTTACATCACCGGAAGCGGCTGGGCAAGCTACCAGAAAGACGGAACGGTCTGCGGGATCAAACTGCTGGAAGGTCTGAAAGAGTCCGACAAGCTGCCGGAGCCGATCTATACTCCGAGCACCAAGGCAGAGCTTGGCGATCACGATGAGAACATCTCCTTTGAGAAGAGCATCGATGTGATCGAGAAGATCTTCCCTGGAAAGGGCGAGGAGTATGCGACGAAGCTGCGCGATTTTACGATCGCTCTGTATAAGAAGTGCGCGGACTATGCGCTCTCCAAGGGAATCATCATCGCGGATACCAAATTTGAGTTCGGACTGGATGAGGATGGAAACGTTATTATCGGTGATGAGATGCTGACACCGGACAGCTCCCGTTTCTGGCCGCTGGAAGGCTATGAACCGGGTCATTCGCAGCCGTCCTACGACAAGCAGTTCGTAAGAGACTGGCTGAAAGCGAATCCGGACAGCGATTACCTGCTGCCGCAGGACGTGATCGACCGTACGATTGAGAAATACGAGGAAGCTTACACGCTTCTGACCGGAAAAACTCTGTAGGCGGACGAAGTAGATGAAGGAAGAACAAGTATGAATCGATATGAACTGGAACATGTAGAGATCCCGATGCAGTTCTACCGGAGCTGCCGGGAGCTGATGAGCTCGCTGGAACGTGAAGGCGCCGGCAGTCTGGCCCGTCTGTACGGACAGATCGGGGAATTTGCTCTGGAAGAGTTTGACGCCGGGCTTCTGGAGACAGAAGGCGCGCAGCGCATTTACCGGGCATTTGTGCCGGGCGCTTCGATGCCGGCGGAGTGCGTGATTTTGTACATGATCTATACGGAAGACTATGAACCGCAGCGCTTCCTGACCGTAGAGATCTCCCCGGAAGGAGGGCACGAGCTCTTCGGATGGGACGAGCACCTGGGCTATATGTCGTACGGCAGATTTGACGGCCGGAATGAGCGCAGAACGCTTGAGAATGTTCTGGAACAGCTCTCGGCGCCGGAGGAGAAGATGGATGCGGGTCGCTTCGGGCAGATGCGGGAGCTCCTGCAGCAGTTTGAGCTGCCCTTCTATGAGGACGAGGTCACGGACTATATTCAGATGTTTGATGTGATTGGAGAACTCATTGAAGAGGTTCTGACGGTGCCGGAGCGTGTCGCCACCTTTGCGGCAATGTCGCAGATCATGAAGGATGGCTCGATCGTCACGGCAAGAGACAAGATGCGCGCGATGTATGACCGGATGGATCATTTCCCCGCTTCCTGCGGTAAAATGGACCGCAAGGCCAAGCTGTTCTTCGGGTTCAGCGTTTACGCAGCGCATAATGTCATTTCGGAAAACGACGGAAAGAAGCACCATCTCTTTGGAATCGCGGAATTTGAATCCGCAGAGTATATCAAGTACCGGATGGAGGAGTACTGGTCGATGGATCCGTACATGTTTTCCTTCGCTTTTAACTAGGAGTAACGCGCATTATGATAAAGAAAAGTCAGAAGATAACCAGAGCTGCGTTTGAAGGCGCGCAGCTCGCGTGGAGTGACACGGAGTCTGTCATTGTGAAAGATCTGTCCGGGAAGCCGATCGAGATCCGGGTCCGCGCAGGCATGCCGCTGACGGACATCTTTGAGATGGTCGTGGAGACGGCGGTGGCCCAGACTTCAGAAGGACATTATACGGCGCTGTTCGGAGACATGATCATGGCGCAGGCGATCATCGACATTATGACCGACCTGCCTCTGCTGGATGATCCGGAGCAGATGGATATCGACCAGTGTTATGAGCTGGTATTCGGGTACGATGGGATCGTCAATTCACTCGACCCGGCCGGTCCGGCGAGTCATCTGATCCAGAAGATCCGCGCCTATACAGCTGATTTTGCGGAACGCCTGATGATGAATCCGGATGCTTTTGATATGGAGGAAGATGATTTTGGGGACATCATGGACCTGGATGATCTTCGGAAGATGAGGAAGAACTGACATGGCGATCTTAGCTGGATATATGGTGCCGCATCCTCCGATGATTCTGCCGCAGGTGGGCCGCGGAGCGGAAGCGGACATTCAGACGACCATCGATGCATACCGGAGCGTAGCGGCCGAGATCGCGGATCTCGAACCGGAGACGATCATCGTATCGTCCCCGCATACGGTCATGTATCAGGATTACAACCACATCAGCCCGGGTCACGGCGCTTACGGCGATATGAGCCGGTTCGGCGCGCCTGGACTTTCCCTGCAGGTCGCCTACGATGAGGAAGTGCGCCGGAAGGTGTGCAGCGATGCGGAGAAAGCCGGGCTCAGAGCCGGGACTGCCGGCGAGCGGGAGCGGCATCTGGATCACGGGACATTCATACCGCTCTGGTTTGTCGAACAGGCGTATCGGGAACGCAAAAAGGATGTATCGTACAAAGTCTTGCGCGTCGGCCTCTCCGGCCTCAGCCTGCTCGATCACTATGCGCTTGGAATCCTTCTTGCGAAGGCGGTAAACGACCTGGGACGCCGCGCGGTGTTCATCGCGAGCGGAGACCTTTCCCACTATCTGAAGGAGGAAGGCCCCTATGGCTTCCGCGAGGAAGGACCTGTTTATGATGAGCGCATCATGAAGACCATGGGCACAGGAAACTTTGGAGAACTGTTTGATTACAGCCCGGATTTCTGTGAAATGGCGGGCGAGTGCGGACACCGGTCCTTTACGATTATGGCAGGCGCGTTTGACTGCACGGCAGTGCGCACACATGTCTACTCGCACGAGGATGTGACCGGCGTCGGATACGGAATCATTTCCGTGTACCCGGAAGGATACGATGCCTCTCGGAACTTCGGGGAGCAGTATGTGGAACGCCATGACGCTTACCTGGCAGAGAGAAAGGCGAACGAGGATGCTTACGTGCAGCTCGCCAGAAAGACGGTGGAGACTTATGTAAAGGAAGGCCCGGAAGCATCCGTTGAGATGGACGTGCCGCAGGAGATGAAGGACCGGAAGGCCGGCGTATTCGTTTCCCTGCACATCGACGGACAGCTCAGAGGGTGTATCGGAACGATCGAGGGAGTACGCGAGAATATCGCGGCGGAGATCATCGGCAACGCAGTCAGCGCCTGTGCGCGTGACCCGCGTTTCAGTCCTGTCACGGAAGCGGAGCTTCCATTCCTGGAGTACAGCGTGGATGTGCTTGGGGAGACAGAACCGGTTTCTGATCCGTCAGAGCTGGATGTGAAACGGTATGGCGTAATCGTGACAAACGGAGCCAGACGAGGGCTTCTGCTTCCAAATCTGGACGGTGTCCGGGATGTGGAGCAGCAGATCGCGATCGCCAGACAGAAAGCCGGGATCCGGGAATCGGAGCCGGTGCAGCTTGAGCGGTTTGAAGTCGTTCGGCATTATTAGAGAATCGCTGCCCCGGCTCGACTGAGCCGGGGCGTTTGTTTACAGCAAAGCAGGAGGGGATATGCGCTGTAGGATTTGTGCAAGAGGATGCGAGCTTGCGGAGGGAGCCCTGGGGTTTTGCGGCGCCCGCAGACGCGCTGGAGACCGCACGGTTCCCGAAAACTATGGAAGGATCACATCGCTGGCCCTCGATCCGATCGAGAAGAAGCCGCTGGCCATGTACGAACCTGGCGCGATGATCCTTTCCGTCGGATCGTACGGGTGCAACCTGGACTGTCCGTTCTGTCAGAACCATTCGATTTCCAGGGCGCGCGCGGAGCATGTCCGCTGGGAGGAAATCCGGCCGGAGGAGCTCTGCAGGATCGCGGAACACTATCGAAGCGCAGGAAACATCGGTGTCGCATTCACGTATAACGAGCCGCTGATCAGCTTTGAGTATATGATGGATACGGCTGCACTTCTGCACGAGGCGGGCATGAAAAGCGTACTGGTTTCAAACGGCAGCGTTTCGGAGGACATCGCGCGGGAGGTTATTCCTGAGACCGATGCAATGAATATCGATCTCAAGTGCTTTTCGGAAGAAGGGTACCGGCGGCTTGGCGGAGATCTTTCGCAGGTGAAAACGTTCCTTGAGCTGGCAGCCTGCTCGGAGACACATCTGGAGATCACGACGCTGATCGTGCCGGGCCTCAGCGACAGTCCAGACGCGATGGAGCAGGAAGCAACCTGGATCGCGTCTCTGGATCCGAAGATCCCGCTGCATGTGACACGCTACTTCCCGCGGTACCGGGCAGAGGAACCGGCCACGGACGTGCAGCTCGTGTATCGCCTCGCAGATGTGGCGCGCCGTTTTTTGGAGAACGTGTTTGTTGGAAATTGCTGATTTTTACCGTTTGTCTTCTCTCCGCATATTTGTTATAATGAGGGGAAATAAGAGGATGATTAAGAATGAAAATGAAAGAAGGTTAGTCCCATGGCACTTAGAATCTCGACGAGAGGAAGATATGCACTCCGGGTCATGATCGATCTGGCCGAACACAACACCGGCGCATATATTCCGCTGAAGGAAATTGCAGGACGTCAGGATATTTCGGAGAAGTATCTGGAAGGTATCATCGTGACATTTTCCAAGGCTGGTTATCTGATCGGACAGCGAGGGAAAGGCGGCGGCTATCGGCTGGCGAGGGAACCGGAACAGTATACCGTCGGCGAGGTGCTTCGTCTCGTAGAAGGGGATCTGGCTCCTGTCGCTTGTCTTGCGCAGGAGATCAATACCTGCCCGCATCGGGAAGAATGCAGGACGATTGACATGTGGGAGCGCTTTAAGCAGGTCACGGACTCTTTCTTCGATGGAATCACCCTGTCAGATCTGTGTCAAATGCCGGAGGCGCTGGCAGAATAGCAGTTTGGATATGTGCAAAGAAAAAGGAGGCCGCAGCCTCCTTTTTTAGTACTTTCTGTATCGATTACAGGGTAGCCATGTAGTTCAGGGTCTTAACGAGCTGGCTTACATAGCTGTTCTCATTGTCATACCAGGATACGACTCTGACGAGCTTGGTGCCGTCGCCATTGTCCATGATCATGGTCTGTGTTGCGTCGAACAGGGAGCCGTAAGACATGCCGATGGTATCGCTGGAAACGATCTCATCCTCTGTGTATCCGAAGGAATCGTTTGCAGCGGCCTTCATTGCAGCATTGATGCTGTCAACTGTGACGTCACCCTTAACAACTGCTTCCAGAATGGTGACAGAGCCGGTAGCAGTCGGAACTCTCATTGCGGATCCGGTCATCTTGCCGTCCAGTTCCGGAATAACCATACCGATTGCCTTAGCAGCGCCGGAGGAGCTCGGTACGATGTTTACAGCAGCAGCTCTGCTGCGGCGGAAGTTGCCCTTTCTCTGCGGTCCATCCAGGATCATCTGGTCGCCTGTGTAAGCGTGGATCGTGGACATCAGTCCGCTGGAGATCGGAGCCAGGTCGTTCAGAGCCTTAGCCATCGGCGCCAGGCAGTTGGTGGTGCAGGAAGCGCCGGATACGATGGTATCCTCTGCCTTAAGAGAGTCGTGGTTGGTATTGAATACAATCGTCGGAATGTTGCCCGCAGGAGCAGAGATCAGAACTCTCTTGGCGCCGGCGTCGATGTGAGCCTGTGCCTTTTCCTTGGATGTGTAGAATCCGGTGCATTCCAGAACGATGTCTACGCCCAGCTCTCCCCAAGGAAGGTTCTTAGCATCCGGCTCTGCGTAGATGCGGATCTGGTTTCCGTCTACGGTGATGGAATTCTCATCGTTCTCTACAGTATGGCCATGGAATCCGCCCTGTACGGAATCGTACTTCAGCAGATATGCGAGCATGTCCGGGCTGGTCAGGTCGTTGATTGCTACAACCTCAAAATCCTCGTCGTCAAACACCTGACGGAAGGTCAGTCTTCCAATGCGGCCAAATCCGTTAATCGCTAACTTAATGCTCATGTAATAATCCTCCTTTAAATCTGTGAGATACTTCTTTCTGTCAGGCTCAGCCGTCATGAGCGAAAGCGGGTCTGACATTAATATTTCCGCTGCTGCGATGCTCCAAAAGGAAAATGCGGCAGCAGATACTGCATGCTCATTCCTCGCCTTAACTCTACTTTCTCAACACTGGCCTGAACGGAACGGGCAACAGATAATTACGCATATAGAACTTTTTCAGATTCTTATTATACCATCTTTCTGTGAACAAACAATAGAGAATTGTTATTTTTTTGTTTTATTCACCGAATGCGGATTTGGCTCGGGTTTTGTGCTATAATCGTTGCAAAGATCTGAATTGAAATGCTGAGAGAATAAGGAGGAAAACTCATGGAAGGAATCGAAAAGGTATATCAGTTTTTGAACGAAACAGGCACCTATTATCTTGCGACCGTTGATGGAGATCAGCCGAGAGTGAGACCTTTCGGAACCATTCTTCTGTACGAAGGGAAGCTCTATATTCAGACCGGGAAAGTAAAAGATGTCTCCAGACAGATCGCGGCAAATCCAAAGGTCGAGATCTGCGCCTGCAAGGGCGGCGAATGGCTTCGCATCGCGGGAGAGCTCGTGAACGATGATGATCACGATGTAAAAGTCGCGATGCTCGAGAAGATGCCGAACCTTAAGGGAATGTACAGCGCTGACGATGACAACATGCAGATGCTGTACTTCAGGAATGCTGAGGCAACGTTCAGTTCCTTTACCGCTGCGCCCGAGACGATCTGTTTCTAAAATACAGGAATCTAACCGGTATATCTTGCGTACGGGGTATACCGGTTATTTGTACAGATGGAAGCAGAATATTCTGTTACGGTTACGACACAAAATCTGCGGGAGGTCTCCTCGGATGCTTTTTTGAAAAAGCTCTCAGACAGGGGATGTAAAGCTGTAGTTTTTGTTGAATTTGTCCCTGTCACAGAGGAAAGCCGTGATCTTGCGCCGGACGAGGCCGAGCGGGAATACCTGAAGGCGGAGATCGAACGTCTCAGAAGAGACCATCCCGAGATGGTATATATCTCTTTCCCCGGAGATGAGAAGAGCTCCGGAGGATGTGTGGCGGCTGGCCGGGGATTCTTTCACATCAATTCTCACGGCGGAGCTGAGCCCTGTCCGTTCTCTCCGTATACCGACATCAACGTTAGAGATACTTCTCTTCGCGAGGCGATGCGTTCCCGCCTGTTCCGGGAACTGCGGGACGGCGGATATCTTTTAGAGAATCATCCGGGCGGATGCACCCTGTTTGAGAAGAGAGATCAGGTCGAACGTATCATGGCAGATTCCGTGAAAGAGAAGGAGTAACGCAGATGAGATATGGAGAATCGACATTTGACATCCTGTATCTGCTGTTTGCGGTCATCAGCGGATGTGTGCTGCTTGGAAAGGGCAGGGATAAAACAGAGAAGCTCATGGGAATTGCAGCCCTGGTCCTGGGCTGTGGAGATGCGTTCCATCTCGTTCCCCGCGTGCTTAACTACTTTATCTAAAACTTGGCGAGAAAACCCTCACCTTTGTAGGTGATGGGATGAATCGCCCGCATATATTCTAACGCATATAAAAGGCATATTCAACTGCCGGATTTCAGTGATAAAGTGTCGAAGAAAAGAATTTAAAAAAATGTCTGAAAGCATTGTAATATCAAGCGTTCCATGATATAATAAGAACATACGTTCGGAGGTGTATCATGAAACGGATCAGAGGATACAGGTATCGTGCATACCCTAGCAGGAAGCAGCGGGAGCTC
>JAFOML010000038.1 GCA_017425345.1 Eubacterium sp.
GGTAAGTGTTTGTTCCATAAGTATATTATACCAGAAAACGAACGCAAAAGCAAACACACGTTCTCGAAATGCGTGCGCTTCTTGGGACATGCCGGATGACTGTCGCGGGGCCGTGGGCACAACAGTATCGCTTAGGAACTGAGCGCATTCCTCCCACCGCCTGTAGAGGCGGGGGTATCCTGCGCTTGGTTCACAAGGAGGTTTTGATGAAATTAGATTTGAAATTAAGAGTCTTAGCTGCCCTCATAGTAGCGGCCGTCCTGTTTGGAATCATTATCATGATGACATTCCGGACGGATACCTACACGTCTTCACATGCGGAGAAACCGGCTAAGATCTCCGTCGTGAACGTCGACAGCTATCAGGATCACGTTACGCTTTCCTGGGAGCAGCTGAAGGATAATATCAAATCGTATCAGATCTACATGAGAACGGAGAAAGGAACCTGGGAAGAGGTTCAGAATGTCAATAAGAAGACGGCGACCTGCTCCTTCCCTCTCCAGTACGGTGATACCTATTACTTCCGCGTACGCGGTGTGAATAAGGAGAAGTTTACGGACAGTAACGGTGACACCTGGAAGACCGCTTACGGCAAGTTCAGTGATACCGTTCAGATCGCGCTGACCGAGCCGAAGAAGCCAAAGGAACCGGACATCACCAAGACTGAGTCCAACGGCGACGGCACCAATAAGATTAAATGGACCAAGAGCAAGTCCAATGTCGGAGAAGAGGTTTACTACAAGGTGGAGTACTCCGCCCTTGCGGATGAGTCCTCCTCGATGACGGAGACCACGACCAAGGAGATCGTGACGACGGACACCTCTGCAGAGGTTCCGGTCCTCGCAGCAGCCAAGCAGGAGGTCAAGGTCACCGCATTCTATGACTACGAGGGAGAGACCTACGCGTCGGATACTTCCACGCTGAACATGGATTTCCTGTACTACCTCTACAACATGGAGAAGCAGTATAAGGCAAACAATTTCCACTATAACGGCGGAGCTTCGCTCGGAAGCTACGAGCATTCGCTGGCGACTTCGCGCCTGACGAACTGCGCGCAGTTCGTCTCCTGGGCGATGCAGGATTACGGCCTGCTGCCGCACGGCGTCTGCATCTGGCTCAGCACCGGCATCAACGGCAAGGGCGCGGGCTATATCAAGAACAGTGACAAGGTCACGATTTCTTACCCGCACGCTTCCACCGCTTCCCTGGACCTGCAGCCCGGTGATATCTGCGGATACGCATGGCACGGCGGCGTCCACACGATGGTCTACGTCGGCAAGGATTCCAGCGGCCAGCGCCTCTGGTACTCGGCCGGCCCTGGCGATGTGGCAGACCCGTACGTCGGTCCTCGCCACAAGAACAGCTACAATGGCAAGACCGTTCACGTGCTGATTCGTCCGAAGAACTAGTTTGAACCGATAAAACTAACCCCGCGTCAAACGCGGGGTTTTTGAATTGCAAGAAATCTTGCGGCAGCCCTCTATCATCTGCGTATCAGTTCACCTTGACGGACTGCTTGCCGCTCCATGCAGAGCAGTACTGCTTTCCGTCCACATTCATGAATGTGCGGATCTGAACATAATACTTGGTCTTTGCTTTCAGCTTGCCGATCTTCTTGGATGCTTTCTTGAATCCGTTCACCGTGACGGTTTTGCTGCCGGCCATGGAAGACTTGGTGCTGTAGCGGATCTGATAACCTGTGATCTGCGCTTCGGCCATCTTCTCAGTCTGCTTCTTCCATGTGACCGTAAAGGCCTTCTTAGCTTTCTTCAGCTTCTTCACGGAAGTGCCCTTCGGCAGGATGTCAAATGTCGCTTCGGTAGAGTTCCGGCTGTTTCCGGTCGCAGTGATCTTGACGGTTGCAGTGCCGACGTCCACGTTGTTCAGGTATTCGACCTGGTAGTCGGTTCCCTCTGTAAGATCGGAAACCTTTACGGCCGGCGTCTGTGCAGCTCCGTTATACGTCACTTCGCTGCTGTCAAGCTGTACTGCTTCCTTTGACAGATCGATCAGCGAGAGAAGCTGGATCGCTTCGCTTCCGTCGATCTGATATCCGTTCTCCTGCGGTACTGCCTGCGCGGATTCCGAAGCTCCACCGGACCAGCATTCCGAGGTCTCGATCTGCAGGCCGTCTGCTGCCTCCGCGGTAACGAGGACATCGTCCCCCTCTGCGGAGAGCTCTGTCTGCGAACCTGCGCTGCCGGTTACCGCAAGCGAAGCGGGCTGTGCGGAATCGACCGGAATGAACGCGTCAAAGCGGAAGTCTTTTTCATTCGGTACGATGGATACCGATCCGTCTGACTCGAAGGTCGCGCTTTCGATGTCTGTTGTCGTGACAGCCGCATAGCTGTCGCCGTTTCCGATGCGGATATCCAAAGCAGCCGGCTCATCTGAGACGGTGATCTCAGCCGCATCGTCATGCAGACCTTCAATCTCATCTACTGTGAAGGAATCGGAATTATCTACGGTAAATACCTGATAACTCCTGTCGTCCAGCGTAATCATGTCATATCCGCTGAGCTCCATGTCGCCGTCAAAGTCAAGCGAGCTGTCCTCGGAAACCGGACGGACATGGAGTGATTCTCCTTCTGCGTTGGTGACGGTGAAGGAGCTGCCGAGCGGGCACTTGATGAAGGTGGTTTCCGAAACGGCACTGCCGGAAACGCCAGCGTCATTTCCATACCAGTTGATGCGCTCCGGGTCGATCAGGTTCATGCGGTACACATTCGTGATTCCGAGGTCGTGTCCGATATCACTGATGTAGTAATTGCCCGAGTTAACCGTATACTTCGCAGAAGTATAGTCGTCCGCGATCTCCATTTCTGTGATATGGCTCTCCGTCCCGGCTTTGCCTGTCGTATTCTCATCATACAGGTAGATGATATGCTTTTTCGTCTTCTTGTCGTAATCATATCCCGTCGCCAGGATCGCATGGTCGTTGTATGCGAAAATCAATACTTTATCGTTTTTCTCCGCAGCCTTCATATTCGCGACCATCTTCTCCAGGAAGACGCTCGGCGTAAAATCTTCCATAGAATACCCGGAAAGAATCAGCATTGTCTCTGCCAGACCGCCATATTCTAATTTGACAAAACGGCCAAGAGAGGCATCTGATTGAGATCCCGCGCCGCTATAGCTCTGCCCGAGCTGACAATAGGTAATGTTGTTCAGGAGTTTCCGGTCCTTGTACGGGAAGTCCATGGAATAGTACGTTCCATTGTTGCGGGTCGAAATGCCGCTGACCGTCTGCTGTTTGTTATAGACCAGTGCCATCGTCGAGGCGATTCCGTAGCAGCTTCCGCCCCATTTTTCTGCAATTTCCTTATCGAGGTCTTTACGCTGGCTCTTGGTCAGTTTCCGGACCATATCATTGTAGTAAACACGGTCAAGAGGATATCCCTTGATTTTCTGGAATCCCGATCTTTCGAAGCTTGCACTGTCAGAATTGATAAAGTTGTTGTTATCCCGCTTCATCGTAAAGCCGGTCTCCGGCAGCGCTGCCTTGCTCGTCTTGGTAAAGGAGACCATGGCGCCGCTCTCGAACCGGATCAGAACGTTCTGTACAGCCTTCTTGCCCTTCATCCATTTGCAGAGCATATACCCGCTTCCGTGCTTCAGGTTATTCTTCACGGGCTTCAGCGTATAGGTAAAGCCTCCCGCGCCGCCGGTCGGCTCAAACTTGATGGTACCGGCAGATTCGTTATACTTAAAGCCATACCCCTTTCCCGAGTACTGCTTCAGATAGCTCTTCAGATCGCTGTGCGTCGCGAAAGAGTTATCCGCGAGCTCCATCAGATAATCGTAAGTGATCGTCTCATTGCTGAAGAAGTAGTCATTCTGGACACGAATCCAGTAGAATACGAGCTTGTCTTTGGGATTGGAGCCTTCGTTAAAATAGGCTTTGTTATATCCCCCGCCGTACATCTGGCAGTGCATTCCCCACAGCTCCGCATCGAAATCCCTCGTTTCCGCAGACGCGGACAGCGGTGCGAAGACGAACAGCAGCAGAACAGCAGTAAGAATACAAGCGAGTCTTGTCTTTTTCATTTTTTCTCCTCCTTAATTACTGAAGGTTGAAGAACTCCTCCACTCGGTGCTTTCCATCGATCAGGCCGTTGTACTGGATCATCTGATACTCCTTGATCAGCGGATCATAGTCGGACGGCTCATCCGGATTGTAGACGTTTCCTTCCGCGTCGATGTATGCGACAGAAGTGATCGAAGGCAGTTTCTCATGCAGATCCAGCAGGTACTTGTCGTAACCGGTCAGGTTCAGGCCGATCACCTGCTTGGTGTAAGCGCCGAAGTAGTTCGCGGAAAGCTCCACGTCGGACTGCTCTTCAATGTCGTAGTTCGCCCAGATCATGAACGGCACATGGTAGCGCAGCTCTACGTGGGCAAGGCTTCCGGCGTTCTCTACACCTTCATCCAGGCTGTCGTAGAAGGACCCCTCTACGCGCGGCTGGTGATCACCGAACAGGACGATCACGGTCGGCTCTTCGACTTTCTTGAAGTAGGTGATCAGCTCTTCCAGAGCCTCATCGCTCTTCTTCATCAGGTTCAGGAACTGCTCTGCCTGCTCTGTCTTGGAGTTGGTCGAGGTGATCTCGATCCCGGCGTCGACCTTTCCGCCTGCCAGCGTGTATCCCGCGTGATTCTGGATCGTCACGTTGAAGAAGTAGAACGGGTTGCGGTTGCCGTTCTTACGATACTCCTCATAGTTCTGCTCGAGTACCTTGTAATCATAGGAGTCGGAGACGTAGTCTCTGATCTTGGCTGCATCGTCAAGGTCTTCCAGCGAGATGTGCTGGTTGAACCCGAGGTTCGGATATACGTTGTTCCGGTTGTAGGAATCTGCCATGCCCGGGTGGAAAGCGATGTTTCCGCCGTACCCCTGCGCCTTCATGGAGGTCGTGAAGTTCGGAATCGGATCCTTGATGATGCTGCGGTACGGTACCGAGTGATACGGCAGGAACCGCATCGAGTTTCCGGTCAGATACTCAAACTCCGTATCTGCGGTTGAGCCTCCGAATACGGAGGAATGCATCCAGCCCTTCACCGCGTTCTTCTTGATGCTGCGGTAGAACGGCATGAAGTCTTTGTTCGTATCAAAGTCTCCCAGAACGTTCAGATCCGAGAAGGATTCGTTCATGATGACGATCACGTTCGGCGCCTTTTCCGTGGTTTCCGTCTGCTTGACTGCCTCGTCCGAGACGTAGTTCTTGGTAATCTCTCTCACCTTCTCTTCGGAATACCCTTCCGGCTTCTCCACGATGGAGTTCTTCCAGGTGATGACGAAGGAGAGCGCGTAACCGTTCTCGCGATAGGTCGCAGCCGGTTTGAAACTGGAGACCTTCAGCTGATGCTCCTTCAGCGTATCCGCCTTGAAGAAGGTGTAGTAGAAGCAGCCGCACCATGCGATACAGATGATCAGCGGGATGATCCGAAGCTTGAGCGGGAATCCCTTATGGTCACGCAGTACCAGCGCGAGCGCGATCCAAACCACTGTGATCAGGATCGCCCAGAGGCTGGCTCTGTCATACGTTACAACATAGGACTTGGTGACGTCCATCGCCGTTCCGACATTCTCGATGTCCGTCCAGAACAACGGGGAATCGCGGAACAGACGCAGGACATAATTGATAAATCCGAATCCGAACGCGAGCAGCGTCGTCAGAATGATCGTGGGCTTGGTCCGGTTCACGATCGTGTAGACGACCCACCATACCATGCCGATGATCAGCATGTTCAGCTTGCCGCGGATCGTGGGCAGCATCTTGAGGCAGTCCACGATGTCCTGATTGGCGATTCTGCCGATCAGGAAGTAACACACGAACGGTGTCAGGAAGAACATGCAGCGGATGCAGAAGCGGTCAAAGTCGATGGTAAATCCGGCTCTCTTTCCGGCTTCCAGTCTCTCTTCGCTGCGCTTCTGAAGTCCCGTCGCGCGGTTCAAAAGGTTCGACATCCTTCTGAGCGGCAGGCAGATCAGGAACAGCGCCATCAGGAGGATGAGGCCGAAGCGGAGCAGCAGGCTCTTATCATAGAAGCGGTAATTTGCGGCAAAACGCATGTACCGGCCCTCCTGTGCCTCTCCGTCTGCGACAACGGTCGGAAGGCTCGTCTGCAGCGCTGCGCCGTCGCCGGGCCGCGCTGTCATCAGCGTGAATCTGCCATCGGTCTGCACATTCTTCGATTCCAGCTCCAGATAGTAGGTCTCCCCTTCTTTCACCTCGGTCGTCTCACTGGTATCTGCCTTGACGACCGTAGAGATGATACGGTTCTGATTCAGCGATGCCGAGTCTGCGCCGAACAGGAACTTGATGCCGCGCGCGTTCTTGACGTACTTGGCATCCATGCTCGTCTCGGCTATGACCTTCTGGCTGCTGTCCTTCAGCCGCAGTATGACAGTTCCGGTGCTGTTGGCGCCGCCCTCCTTGTGGAAGTAGAGCTTAATCACGCCCAGCTTGTTTCCCCTCGCCTGGAACTCCTGGGTCACGACATGGTTACCCAGGATATCGATATCCTCAAAAATATACGGATGCTCCTGCTCCTGCGATGCCGCGTTCAGATACGGAAACACTTCTGTTTCGATCTGCGTCAGGCTGGCCTGCTGCAGGTACATAAAGTATGCGCACCCCACCAGCAGAAGCACGGCGATCAGCCGTTTAAAAAAAGATAAAAAAGTATCGCCATTACGATCTTTGTTCATTAGTCTCTCCCTTTTCTTTTCCCCCATAAACCTCTCTTACAACATACTGCGGATTCGCGCTCATCCCGAGGAACATCCTTCCGATATACTCACCGATCAATCCCAGGAACAGCAGAATGATCCCGGAAAAGAAGAAGATCGCGCACATCAGTGATGCCCAGCCGACGGCAGTCGACGGCACCAGCAGTTTGTGGATGAATACGATCAGCGCTGCGATGATTCCTCCAAAGGAAAGCAGCGATCCGAGGAATGTTGCCGCTCTCAGCGGAATGACAGAATAACCCATGATGTTCGACCACAGATTGATCAGCTTCTTCATCGTGTAGCCTGACTGGCCGTACGCGCGGTCAAAGTGCTCCACCGGCACGCACGTCACGCGGTTCGTCGTCCGCAGCACGAGCCCCAGCAGATAGGTATACGCATTCTTATACTCTACGATGTAGTCACGCACGAACTTCCGCATGATCCAAAAGCTGGACGTCTTAAGCTCCTTGGGTTTGCGGATGAGAAACCGCACGGTCAGCGAGGTGAACAGGCTGCCCAGGTTGCGGTACTTCTTGTGGTGCTTGTCGGGGTAATAGGCGTAGACGACGTCATTCTCCCCCTTGTCAAACTCCTCGAACAAAATATGCAGCTGCGATGGATGCGTCTGCATATCATCATCCATAGATATGATGGCATCTCCCTGTGCGTAGTTTAAACCAGCCATTGTCGCGTTCTGCTGTCCGCCGTTTCTGGCCAGGCAGACTGCGCGCACGCACTCGTAATCTTCTGCGAGCGCCTTGATCTCACGGCTGGTCTCGCCTCCGTCCGGCGAACCGTCATCCACCAGAACAAACTCATATGGCACGCGTCCGAGCTTATCCATCTCCTGCATCGTGAGCTCCACGACGTTACGAATCGTATGGGAGGACTTATAGCACGGAATAACAATAGAATAGAGCATTGTGCCCCTCCTTTTTGCAAGACAAAATTGCCGGTGATACATCATCGGTCACCTAATTGTAATATAATTCCCATTCAGAATCAAGGCATAATATATGAGATAACCTTGAGGACAGACACAATATATGGTAGAATGTCTATGTATGAGATCAAGATAGAAAGCTAGAGAATATGCTTAAGGCAATCAGAAATATACTTGGAAAAACGAATAATGTGACCCGCTCCAGTTATCTCTGGAATTCCATCAACGCCGTGCTGAACGCAGCGCAGTCGACCGTGATCCTCATGGTCATCATGCGAACCGGTGGACTCAGAGATTCCGGGGTCTTCAGTATCGCCTACGCTGTGGCAACTCTTTTGATGTTTGTAGGACAGTACGGACTGCGCCGTTTCCAGTCTTCGGACATCGATGAGAAGTACTCCTTCGGCGAGTACTACGGCATCCGCATCATCACCTGTATCGTCATGATCCTGGCCTCGCTTGCCTACTGCGTATACGGCAGCATCTTCAAGGCCTACGGCATGGAGAAGTTCCTGGTGATCATGCTCGTCTGCCTGGTCAAGACCGTGCAGGCCTTTTCGGATGTCTTCCACGGACGGATGCAGCAGATGGGAAGACTTGATATCGCGACCAGGAGCTCCTCCGCAAGATATGTCGCAGAGACCGGCGTTTTCTGCCTCGTGATGTTCGTGACGAATGATCTTCTGGCAGCTTCCATCGCCTACCTCGCGGCAGCCGTGATCGGCTTCCTGCTGACCACGTTCAATGCGGCGGTGGACTTCTGTGACTTCCATCCGAGCTTTAAAGGCGATAAGATGAAGCAGCTGCTGATCGAGGGCTTCCCCCTCTTCGTCAGCCTCTTCCTGAATATGTACCTGTGCAACGCGCCCAAGTACGCGATCGACGCCTACCTGACGGAAGAGATCCAGGCGATCTACAACCTGATCTTCATGCCGGCGTTCGTCGTACAGATGGTTGCGCACTTCATCTTCAATCCGATCCTGACGTCCTACGCGATCGTCTGGAACGACCGGGACATCCGGAAATTTACCAGGCTCGTGCTCCGGCAGATGTTGCTCGTACTGGGCCTTACGATCCTCGGCCTTGCGGTCGCTGCGACGATCGGCATTCCGGTCCTGTCCTGGCTCTTCAATGCGGATCTTTCCGGCTACACGCCGGATCTCTGCATCGTCATGCTCGGCGGCGGCATGCTGGCCTATGCCACCTTCTTTAATACCGTGATCACGATCATCCGCATGCACCGAACGCTGCTCTTCACCTATGGAGCTGCAGCGCTGGCCGCATTCGGACTGTCCGGATATTTCGTCGTGAACTACGGCATGCGCGGCGCGACCGTGCTGTTCGCGGTAGTCATGACCATCCTGGCGGTTATGCTGGGAATCATTCTGTTCGTCAAGCTTAGAAAGGAGCGTAAGAACTTATGAAAGGCATCGTTCTCGCAGGGGGCAGCGGCACACGCCTCTACCCGATGACCAAGGCTATTTCCAAGCAGCTTCTGCCGATCTACGACAAGCCGCTTGTCTACTATCCGCTTTCCGTCCTTTTCCTGGCAGGGATCCGCGAGATCCTGATCATTTCCTCGCCACAGGCGATCGGCCTTTACGAAGAGCTGCTCGGAGACGGAAGCCACTTCGGCGTGCGGTTCGAGTACAAGGTGCAGGAGACCCCGCGCGGCCTTGCGGATGCGTTCATTCTCGGCGAGGAGTTTATCGGCGACGACTCCGTCTGCCTGATCCTCGGCGATAACGTGTTCTACGGCCAGGAGCTGACCAAGACGCTGTACCGCGCCATGGAGAAAGAGCACGGCGCCACGGTGTTCGGTTATCCGGTACGCGATCCTTCCGCGTTCGGCGTCGTGGAATTTGACAAAGACCGTAACGTCGTCTCCATCGAAGAAAAGCCGGCCAAGCCCAAGTCCAACTACGCAGTGCCGGGCCTCTACTTCTACGATAATGACGTGATCGAGATCGCCAAGAATGTCAAGCCGTCCGCGCGCGGCGAGATCGAGATCACTTCCGTTAATAACGCCTATCTCGAGCGCGGCGATCTCCGCGTCGTCCTCATGGGCCGCGGCATGGCCTGGCTGGACACCGGAACGCCGAACGGCCTGCTCAGCGCAGCAGAGTACGTTTCCACGATCCAGGCCAGACAGGGCTTCTATATCGCCTGTCTGGAAGAGATCGCCTGGAGAAAAGGATTTATCGACAATAAACATCTGAAAGAGATCGGCGAATCACTCGCTATGACAGATTACGGGCAGTACATTCTGAGCCTGCTCGATGAAAACCAAACAATAGAAAGGGAATAAACTATGATACCATTTAACAAAGCATCGGTCAGCGATCTGGAGATCGAATACGTCGTAGATGCGATGAAGAACAGCAAGCTGTCCGGAGACGGCAAGTATACGGCCAAGGTTCAGGCGTTCATGAAGGACCGCTTCGGCATAGAGAACCTGCTTCTGACCACGTCCGGCACGACCGCGCTGGAGCTGGCTTCCCTGCTTGCGGATCTGGAACCGGGAGACGAGGTCATCGTCCCCTCCTTCACCTTCTCCTCCACGGCGAACGCGTTCATGCTCAGGAGAGCGAAGCCGATCTTCTGCGATATCCGCCGGGACACCATGAACATGGATGAGAATCTGATCGAAGGTCTGATCACGGAGAAGACCCGCGCGATCTACAGCGTGGACTACGCGGGCATGCCCTGCAATTACGATGCGATCGAGAAGATCGCAAAGAAGCATGGCCTGCTCCTGATCGAAGACGCTGCACAGGCAGTCGGTTCCACCTATCACGGTAAGCCGTGCGGAACATTCGGCGACTTCGGCTGCTACAGCTTCCATGAGACCAAGAACTACGTCATGGGAGAAGGCGGCGGTCTGGTGCTGAATGATGATAAGTATTTAGACAGGGCAGAGATTTTGCGCGAAAAAGGCACGAACCGCAGACAGGTCCTGAAAGGCATGGTCGACAAGTACACCTGGCACGACGTCGGCGGCTCTTTCCTGCCCTCCGACATCCTCGCAGCCCTGCTCTACGCGCAGTTCGAGCGCTTCGACGAGATCCTGGAAAAGCGCATGGCCATCTGGAACACCTATCACGAGGAACTCAAGGGCCTGGAGCGCGACGGCCTTCTGGTCCGCCAGCGCATTTCGGAAGGCGCCGAGCACAACGCCCATATGTATAACATCATTCTCCCGACCGATGAGATCCGGACGGACCTCGTCGCGCAGCTGAAGGAGGCCGGCATCTTCGCTTACATCTGCTACGTGCCTCTGCACTCCGCGCCGCTCGGGCTGAAGCTGGGCTATGATCCGGCGACCTGCCCGGTCACGGAAGATTACGGCGCGCGCGTGCTTCGTCTGCCGCTCTACGCGGACATGACCGTCGAACAGGCGAAGGAAGTCTGTGATCAGATAGACCGCATCCTGCGGAAATAAGGAGTAGACATGAGATTAGGGATCATCGGATGCGCGGAGATCGCGCATCGCAGATTTATGCCGGCTGTCCAGGATGTCAGCGGCATAGAGCCGGTCGCGGTATCGGAAGAATACGCGCCGGATAAGCTTAAGGAATTTACCGCAGACTATCCGATGGACGCGATGGACAGCCACGCGGCGCTCATCGCGCGGGAGGATATCGACTGCGTATATATCCCGCAGCCCCCTGCCCTCCACTTCAAGTGGGCCAGGGCTGCGCTTCAGGCGGGCAAGCATGTCCTGATCGAGAAGCCGTCCACCACCTGCTACGCGGACAGCAAGGCGCTGGTGGATCTGGCCAGAGAAAAGGGCCTCGCCCTCCACGAGAACTATATGTTCCAGTACCACGCCCAGATCGAAGCAGTACAGAACCTGCTCTCTGAGGGCGTGATCGGCGATCTGAGGCTCTTTCGGGCGGACTTTGGGTTCCCGCTCAGGGCCCAGAATGATTTCCGCTATAATCCGGCCTTAGGCGGCGGCGCCCTGCTGGATGCCGGCGGCTATCCGGTTCGCCTGGCAGCGAAGCTCCTCGGCGATACCGCTCGCGTCACAGCTGCGCACATGCAGTATCTGCCGGGCTTTGAGGTCGATATGGCCGGAAGTGTCACCGTGGAGAACGAGGAAGGCCTCGTCTTCCAGATCGGCTACGGCATGGACTGCGGCTACCGCTGCGCGCTGGAATGCTGGGGCAGCAAGGGACGCCTCATGACCGGCCGCATCTTCACCGCGCCTCCGGGCTTCACGCCGACCGTGCAGATCGAGACAGCAAACGGAACGGAAACGCGTGAGCTTCCGGAAGACGCGCATTTCCAGCACTCCATCGAGGAGTTCCTGCGCGAGACAGAAAACGCGGAAGCCAGAAATAAGATGTACGATCAGATCCTCCTGCAGGCATCTATGATCGAGGACATCCGGAGCAGGAGCAAAGCATGAGTATCTTATTCGACATATTACGATCCTGGAATGCGACAGAGAGTCCGCTGAACAGCACGGACGAGATCCGCGCCTGGATCGAAGAGCGGAAGGCCCAGACCACCGTCGTCATCGAGAAGACCGCGTTTCCGAAAGGCGGCTTCTGGTACCTGGACGAGGAGACGGGCTACATCCGCAATCAGAACGGCAGCTTCTTTCAGCTTGCCGGCTACCGGAAGAGAGTCGGTGACCGCATCACAGTCGAGCAGCCGGTGATCCTGCAGCAGGAGATCGGATACCTCGGCATCCTTTGCAAAAAGTTCGATGGCCTTCTCCACTTCCTGATGCAGGCCAAGATCGAACCCGGGAACATCAATGCGGTGCAGCTCTCCCCCACCATTCAGGCGACGAAGAGCAACTTTACCCGCAAACACGGCGGAGCCGCTCCAGCCTATCTGGACTGGTTCCGGGAAGAAGGACGCGGCCGGATCCTGGTCGACCAGGTGCAGTCCGAGCAGTCCTCCCGCTTCTATCAGAAGCGCAATCGGAACATGCTCCTTCTGCTGGACGAGTCCGCGGAGGTGGAGGTCCTGCCAACGCACGTCTGGATGACCCTCGGCCAAATCAAGCAGCTGATGCACGAGGATAATGCCGTGAACATGGATACGCGCACGGTTCTGTCCGGCATTTCGATGGATCCGGCGCTGCTTAGCGAGGAGGAGCTCGCGGCATGTGAGGATTTCTTTTCGGACAAAGCCTTGTACGCCTCCCTCTTCAAAACCCCCGGTGACGACAGACTGCACGACCTGTTCCACCAAATCAACGATCACAAGATGTTTGATGAGACGACCGCGGAGCTGGTTCCACTCACCAGCCTGGAAAGCTGGGAGATCACGGACCGCGAGATCGTCTGCAAGCATCCGTACGATTTCCGGATCTGCTACTGCGATATCGAGATCGAAGGACGTGAGGTCCGCCGCTGGTCGCAGCCGCTCGTAGAGGCAGACGGCAAACTGCTGCTCGGACTGTTCACTCGCGTGAAGGACGGCTGCCGTGAATTTCTGGTCAAAGTACGGCCGGAGATCGGCTGCTTTGATACCGCGGAGCTCGGCCCGAGCATCCAGCTGGAACCCAGCAATCCGGTATCGGAACGCGACTCGGTGGAGACCTTCTTCCTGAACCGTCTCGAAGAGGGCCAAGGTGTTCTCAGAGACGTGGTCCTTTCGGAAGAAGGCGGCCGCTTCTATCACGAAGAAAACCGCAACGTGATCCTCGAGATCGCTCCGGAAGAACTCGCGGAACCCCCGGAAGGATATACCTGGACGGATTACCGTACGCTGAACCGCATGGTGCAGTTCAGCAACGTTTTGAACATACAGCTGCGCAATCTGCTTGCTATTCTGGATATGTAAGGAGGATGGGATTGATATGAAATTACTGGTTACCGGCGCAGCCGGATTTATCGGAAGCAACTTCTGCTTCTACATTCTGGATCACCACGAGGACGCGGAAGTCATCGCAATAGACTCCCTGACCTATGCCGGGAATCTGGCGACACTCGCGCCTGTCATGGAGGATCCGCGCTTTCACTTCGAACGCTGTGACATCACGGACCGGGAGAACGTATTCCGCGTGTTTGAGGAATACAAGCCGGATGTGTGCGTGAACTTTGCCGCGGAATCCCATGTGGACCGTTCTATCGAAGATCCGGGGATCTTCCTTCGGACGAACATCCTCGGCACGCAGGTCCTGATGGACGCGTGCCGCGCGTTCGGAACCAAGAGGTTCCATCAGGTCGGCACGGACGAAGTCTACGGAGACCTCCCGCTAGACCGGCCGGACCTCTTCTTCACAGAGGATATGCCGCTGCAGGCATCGAGCCCCTACTCTGCTTCCAAGGCGTCTGCGGATCTGCTCGCGATGGCCTATCACAGAACGTACGGGCTTCCGGTGACGATCTCGCGCTGCTCTAACAATTATGGACCTTATCAGTTCCCGGAGAAGCTGATCCCGCTGATGATCGCAAACGCGCTGGCGGACAAGCCGCTGCCGGTCTACGGCACCGGCGCGAACGTGCGCGACTGGCTGTACGTGGAGGATCACTGTAAGGCGATCGATATGATTTTGTTAAACGGGACCCCCGGGCAGGTCTACAACATCGGCGGACACAATGAGCGCTCCAACCTGACGATCGTCAAGACGATCCTGAAGGCGCTCGGCAAGCCGGAGAGCCTGATCACTTTCGTGACGGACCGCAAGGGCCACGACCTCCGCTACGCGATCGACCCGGCCAAAATCCACGCGGCGCTGGGCTGGGAGCCGGAGACGTTCTTCGACGAGGGCATTCAGAAGACCATTGACTGGTACCTCGCCAACGAAGACTGGTGGCAGAACATCCTGTCCGGCGATTACATGCAGTACTATGAGAATATGTATGGAAAGGTTCATAAGACCATATGAATACAGATGTAACACTGAATAAGAAAGAAATGGGGTTTTTCAAGCAGCTGATCCTGTACACGCTGCTGTTCCTGATCGGATCGGTCCTGGTCTACGGGAGCCTGATCCTGACACAGATCACCCTGCTCCGCGGAAACGGCGGAAACATTGACGGTATCGCGCAGATCTATCCGAGCTATACGACGATCAAGCATCTGATCGAGACTTTGTCGGCCGGTGGCGAGATCGATGAGTACACCTGGAGCTACGGGCTCGGGGGCAGCGTCTTCGATATTCTGAAGAGCCGCCTGTTCATCCCGTTCACCTACCTGATCACCTATGCGCCCCAGAAATACATGGACATCGCATACAGCCTGGTCACGGTGCTGAAGGAGTACTTCTGCGGATTCACATTCCTGATCTTCGCGCGCGAAGTCAAACTGAAGCCAAATCAGGCCGTCCTCGGCGCATTTAGCTATGCGTTCTCGGCATGGGTCATCCGCGCATCCTGGGCGCAGGATTCCTTCACGATGGCAGCGATCCTGCTTCCGCTCCTGATCATGGGAACGGACCGGATCCTGAAAGGCAAATCGCCTCTCCTGTTCATCCTGTCCGTCCTGTTCTACGTGATCTCAGGCGTCCTCTGGGCGTACATCGCGGGAATCATCGTCATCGTGTACTTCATCTTCCGCTACTTCTACTATTACGGAAGACACGGCGTCTTTACAGAATCCGGGGAAAGACAGTCTCCGGGCTTCTTCCATATGCTGCTGGCCTTCTTCGGGTACGGCATCATCGGCATTCTGCTCTCGACGCTCTTCGTGATCTCGATTCTCTACACGATGGGAAGCGCGACCACGGAAACGACGTATAACAAGTATGAGATGCTCTATCAGCTCCGCACCTACATGCGGATGCCGACGAGCCTGTTCAGCTTCGATACAGCGCATACACCGTACAGCTTCGCGTATGCGGGCATCCTGATCACGACGATCATTCCGCTGATCCTGATGAAGCTGCGCAAGAGCACAGCCGCCCAGATGACGATCATTCTGGCGATCCTGAGCCTGATTCCGGCGACGGGAAGTGTGTTTGACGGCTTCAGCTATTCGGTCGGCAGATGGTTCTTCGTGCTGATCTTCTTCATGGTATGGTCGGGCATGGAGTGCTACGACAGCGAGCTGATACGCCTGAAGCGTTCCAAGTTCCTGCTGGTGGTCTGGTGGCTTGCGCTGGGCTTCTTCTGCGCAGGATTCCTGATGTACCGCATGCACATGGTCGAGCACGATACGGCATGGCAGACCCTCGTCGGACTTGCCTGCATGTTCGTCATCCTGGTATGCCTGCTCCTCCGCTCTATCATGGATGCGAAGGAAGGCCATGACGCGCGTGTCCTCAGCAGGTTCGCCGGAGTCGTGATTCTTGTGGTCATGCTGGGGGATTTAGGTTTTGTCTCCTACACCACCCTGCAGAAGCCGGATGTCGCCCTTTCCAGCGCGCTCTCCCCGGTCGGACAGACCGAAGAGCGTTATGCAACTTCCACGCAGAGGGTCGGCGTAAACCTGCAGGAGCAGGATCCGAGCTTCTTCCGTATCGACCAGATCGACGGCTACACGGATACGAGGCTACCGCGCACCCTTGCGAACGAAAGCATGTACTATGGCACCCGCTCCAACTACCTTTACTCGTCTGCGATCAAGAGCAGCTGGCTGACGTTCAACAAGGCGGTCGGCAACAATGCCGGCTACTTCCGCCGCAACCTGACCTGCTCCAACGACCAGAGAGCTGCGCTGAACTATCTGGAAGGCGTCGGCTACTATCTGGGTGATAACGAGCTGCACCGTGAAGGCGCGGTGAACTTTAAGCCATACGGCTACGAGTTCGATCAGAAGATCGACGGCGTGGATGTGTATAAGAGCAAATACTGCATGGGCCTCGGCACCACCTTCCCGGGCTATATCACGGAATCGGAACTGCTGCAGTATCCGATTGCGGCGCGCGAACAGGTGCTGATGCAGACGGCAGTCGTGCCGGATGATACCAAGGCTGACCTGAGCGGTCTGACTCACACCAATGCTGCAAATATCAAGACGGACGTCGGCGAAGTTGACGCTAAAATTGATAACGTAAACGAGCCGACAGAGCTCCGCGGGGACGCCAGCGGCGGCTCCATGACGGTTTATAAGGAAGGCGCCGAGTTCGATCTGGTGATCCCGAAGGTCAAGAACTGCCAGCTGATGGTTACGTTCGAGAACTTCCAGAAGGTGCCGATTTCCTACGAGGAGAATCTGGCGCTGTCGCACTCGTCGCAGGAGAAGCTGGGGTTTGATGACTTTAAGTACAAAGTCTACAAAGACGCCTACGTCGACAACACCCGTTTCTTCATCTTCCTGGATAATGGAACAGTTCGCCGCGAACTCGTGAACGAAAAAGGTCACAACCAGGCCATCAACGACGTCACGGACTTCACGGCAAACATGGGTTACTACGAGAAGACCTCTGCCCCGATTCACGTACAGCTGATCACGCAGGGCGAGTTCACCTTCGATGCGATTCACGTTTACGCGGTCCCAATGGACATTTACGAAAAGAATGCCTCCATCCTCGACAGCCGCAAATACCAGATCGAATCCTTCGATGGGGACGAAGTCACCGGCACCGTCCAGGCAGACGAGTTATCACTCCTCTACCTCTCCATCCTCTCGAATCCGGGCTGGAGCGCTTACCTCGATGGTGAGAAGGTGGATACGATCTCCAACGTGAACTTCACCTTTACGGGAATCAAGATCCCGTCCGGTACGCATGAGCTGAAGCTTCGCTACCACTATCCGGGTCTGATCCCGGGCGCGGCCGGGACGGCCGCGGGACTGATCTTCCTGTTCATGGCCCTGATAGCGCACCACCGCCGCAAACGGGAAGAGAAGCGCGAGAAGGAGCGTGAAGCGGAAAGAGCCAAACAGCGCGAAGCCCAGATCGCCCGCCAGCAGGAAGCCCGCCGCAGAGCGGAACAGCGCGCTGCTGAGCAGAAAGCGGCTATCGCCCGTGACGCCAAGCTGGCCGCAGAGGCAACTGCAGCGATGGAGGCAGCTGAGACGGCTGAAGCACTGGCGGAGACTGTTGCTTCCGATGTGACTGCCGAGGCTGATGAGGCTGAAGCGCCGGTGGAGACTGCTTCCGATGTGACTGCCGAGGCTGATGAGGCTGAAGCGCCGGTGGAGACTGAAACACCGGATGCCACTGAAGAGCCCTCTAACCCGGTGGAATAACACTGAACATCAGTAGAATAATAACCAAAAAGGGGCTATCTCAAAATGATTTAACTCATTTAGAGATTGTCCCTTTTTTCGTAATAAGATCTCTAGACCGTGTGGATTTGTTGGAAGGCACCTGTTGTGTCTATTTGGCTGATAGCTGGCATCGTCCTTTTCGGCTATTTGCGTCAATCCGGAGGCACCGAAGTGGAAAGCATTACCGTGAGATGAGGCACCCATATTTTGACGCAAAAACTACCCGAAATCGGGGTATATTTGCGTCAATCCGGAGGCACCGAAGTGGAAAGTATTACCGTGAGATGAGGCATCCATGTTTTGACGCAAAAACTACCCGAAATCGGGGTATATTTGCGTCAATCCGGAGGCACCGAAGTGGAAAGTATTACCGTGGGACGAAGCACCCATGTTTTGACGCATGGTGAATCGAACGGACTCTTCGTTGCCTGGTTGCCTCGTAAGAGTGCAGCCCTTATTCTGAGACACCCCTTCTCTGTTTAAGGAGAATCGCATCTCCCGCAACC
>JAFOML010000006.1 GCA_017425345.1 Eubacterium sp.
CAATGCCCATAGGATTTGGAAAATATACCCATACAAACCGCGATAAGCTGAGCAAAGAGTATGGATGAATCCGGAAAATATTATGGACTAAGTCCATACCATTCTGAGAATTCGCCCATACAAACCGCGATAAGACGAGCAAAAGGTATGGGTTAATCCGGAAAATATTATGGACTAAGTCCATACCATTCTGAGAATCGACCCATACTTGAAAAACAGCCGATTTCAGCGTCCAATTTCTTGGACGACCTGCAGGTCTATTTAAATGAAAAAAACGCGTAAATCGAAAAATACGCGGTCGGGATTTTCTAACGAATTTCGGCGTCATCTACAGCGTCGCAGGAGCCGAATGATTCGCCATTTCGGGACAGCCTTTTTAGTATGCCGGTCGCACGGCTCTGCTAAGTCCTCGGAGCACACCATCCGGGGCACAAGCAGGCATGAGTCCATTCGACTCACCATGCGTCAAGACAAGGGTGCCTCGTCTCATGGTAATACAATCCACCCCGGCGTCACCGGATTGACGCAAATATACCCCGATTTCGGGTAGTTTCAGCGTCAAGACAAGGGTGCCTCGTCTCATGGTAAAACAATCCACCCCGGCGTCACCGGATTGACGCAAATATACCCCGATTTCGGGCGGTTTCAGCGTCAAGACAGGGGTGTCATTTGCGAAGATACCACTTTGAACTCCAGCACCTCTTGCTTGACGCAAATAGTCGACAAGGGCGATGCCCACTATCAGGCGAGCAGATACAACAACCGCTTTCCAACAAATCCACCTGGTCTTAGAATCAACTTACGAAAAAGGGGATAAGCCCTGAATGAGGTAAATTATTTCGGGACAGCCTTTTCTTAAAAATTCTTAAAAAATCAAAGAACAAGTGTTTACATTTTGTTCGTAAAGTGCTATACTGATTACAGAACAATTAGCAGAACAACGCAGTTAGAACGATCAGGGGGATATGATGAGAAATACGGAGGAAAGAGAACAGAAGATACTTGCGTTCATGCGGGAGGAGATCCGGGCCAAGGGATACCCACCGACTGTACGGGAGATCTGTTCAGCGCTCGGGATCAAGTCCACTTCCACAGCGCATAAGGCCATAGACAATCTGGTGAAGAAGGGATTTCTGAAGAAGGATCCGGCCAAGCCGAGAGCGCTTATGCTCGTTCCGCAGCAGGATGAGGCGGAGAATGGAGTGGAAAGCGCAGCCTCATCTGCCGCCATGGAACGGACGGATATCATCGATGTTCCGGTCATCGGCCGTGTTGCCGCCGGCACACCGATCACGGCGGAGCAGAATATAGAAGGTACGTTCCCGGTTCCGGCTCAGTACGTGCGCGGGAACTGCTACATGTTGCAGGTCAGAGGGGAGTCCATGATCAATATCGGAATCATGGATGGTGATCTGGTGCTGGTCGAGCAGCAGAATACTGCGGATAACGGAGATATCGTCGTCGCGATGATCGACGGATTTGAGAGTGAGGCGACGGTTAAGACGTTCTACCGTGAGAACGGACACATCCGTCTGCAGCCGGAGAACGATTCGATGAGTCCGATCATCGTAAACAGCGTCAGCATTCAGGGAAAGGTGAAAGGCGTTTTCCGCTACTTCAGCTAGTCTGACGCAGGCTTTCAAACAATTGGAATTACTTGCGGCCGCAGGATTCGCCTGCGGCTGCGGTTTTTTTCAATTTCCGATTGACAGACGTCTTTCGGGATGGTATACTGTCCGTTGTGATGAAGAAGAAGTTATCCGCTTCTCACCTTTCAGACGATGGTGTTTGTTGGGTTAATACGATGAAACGACGGAACGGACGTTTTTGGGGCGGATACGGATGTATCCGTTTTTTAGTAGGGAGGTAAGGAGCCATTAGCAAGGAAAGAAGGATCAATGAAGAGATCCGGGCGAAGGAATTAAGAGTCATCGATGACGCCGGCACTATGATCGGAATCATGGGAAGAAAAGAAGCTCTGGCGCTTGCAGAAGAGAAGAAGCTCGATCTGGTCGAGATTTCTCCGAATGCAGTACCGCCGGTAGCAAGGATCCTTGATTACGGTAAGTATCGTTATGAGCTTCAGAAGCGTGAGAAAGAAGCGAAGAAGAAGCAGAAGACGATCACGGTCAAGGAGATTCGTCTCAGCACGTTTATCGAGGAACATGACATTCTTGTGAAGGCAAAGACCGCCTGCAAGTTCCTGCAGGATGGAGATAAGGTCAAGGTCAGTCTCCGCTTCCGCGGACGTGAACGCGACTACGTCAATAAGGGACGTGAGGTAATGCGTCAGTTTGCTGAGGCCTGCAGCGATGTCAGCGTCATGGATAAGAAACCGTCTTTTGAAGGCAGAAGTCTGACGATGTTTTTGTCACCGAAGCCGGCAGAGAAGCATAAGAAATCCAAGGATTCCGCACCGAAGGAATCCGGACAGGATAACCAGTAGTTAAGACCACAGGGAGGAATTAAAATGGCTAAAAACAAGATGAAATCGCACAGAGGTGCCTGCAAGAGACTGCATGTAACAGGATCTGGAAAGCTCCAGAGACATAAGGCTTATAAGGGCCATATTCTTACTAAGAAGACGCCGAAGAGAAAGATGGGTCTGCGTAAATCCACCGTTCTGACCAGTGCAGACGAGAAGAGAATGCTCAGATCAATGGCTAAATAAGAAGTGCAGGTTATATAGGAGGTAAGAAATAATGGCAAGAGTTAAAAAGGGCGTAAACGCTCATAAGAGACATAAGAAGGTATTGAAGCAGGCTAAGGGTTTCTACGGCGCTAAGAGCAAGATTTTCCGCGCAGCAAACCCGGCAGTTATGAGATCCCTGCGTTCTGCTTACATCGGCAGAAAGCTGAAGAAGAGAGATTACAGAAAGCTCTGGATCGCTAGAATCAATGCAGCAGCAAGAGCAAACGGCATCAGCTACAGCCGCCTGATGGACGGACTGAAGAAGAGCGGAATCGAGATCAACCGCAAGATGCTCTCCGAGATGGCAATCTACGATGCAGCTGGATTCGCACAGCTCTGCGAGACCGCTAAGGCAGCGAAATAAGATTAGATAAATACGGACCTGAGGCATAAGCTTCGGGTCCTTTTGCTTTTAGGCATATTCTGTTATGTCCTGAAAAGTGTTGACTCGGATGAAGATGATTCCCGGAGTCAGTATTATTGTGTCATAGTTTTGTTTCCAAGTGAAACTGTGATATAATGCTAGAAAGTGTTGACAGTAAGATAGGAGGACGGATGAAAACATTATATATAGAGTGCAACATGGGAGCTGCCGGAGATATGTTGATGGGAGCGCTTTCGGAGGTGGCTCCGGAAGAGGCAGTGCAGAAGGTGCAGAACCTTGGTATCGACACCGTCAGCGTAACGCTGGAACACGGTGAGAAGTGCGGTGTCGGCGGCACGCACGCGCGGGTGCTGGTGGACGGCGAGGAAGAGGAGAGCGCGGATCATCACCATCACCATGATCACGACCACGATCATCACCACGATCACGACCACGGCCATGAACACCATCACCATGATCACGACCACGATCACGACCATCATCATCACGATCACGACCATGATCATCACCATCATCATGCCCACCACGGCATGGCGGATATCACGGCGATGATCGAGGGGCTTGCGGTTTCGGATACGGTCAAAGCGAATGCCAAAGCGATCTATGCGAAGATCGCCGCAGCGGAGTCGAAAGTACACGGCGAGCCGGTCGACCAGATCCACTTCCACGAGGTGGGCGCGATGGACGCGGTCGCGGATGTCGTCGCGAACTGCGTGCTGATGGAGGCGATCGGCGCCGATCACGTCGTTGTGTCCCCTGTGAATGTGGGGTCGGGGCATGTGCATTGTGCGCACGGGGTTTTGCCCGTTCCGGCACCGGCAACGGCCGAGATCCTCAAAGGCCTGCCGTACTACAGCGATGAGATCAAGGGCGAGCTTCTGACCCCGACGGGCGCGGCAATTCTGGCGCATTTCGCCGACGAGTTCGGCCCGCGGCCGGTCATGTCCGTCGAAAAGAACGGTATCGGCATGGGAACCAAGGACTTCCCGAAGGCCAACATCGTGCGCGTGTTCCTCGGCGAGGAGCAGAGCGCCGGCCAAAGCGATGAGAAGAACGCGGGTCAGAACCACGCGGAAAAGAGCGGGCAGGCAGATCCGGTCGTCGAGCTGTCCGCGAACATCGACGATATGACAGGTGAGGACCTGGGCTTTGCGATGGAGCAGCTGCTGAAGGCAGGCGCGCTCGACGTCTGGTACACACCGATCATGATGAAGAAAAACCGTCCGGCAGTCATGCTGAGCTGTCTGGTGAAGGCGGGGGATGCGGATGGGATGGCAGAGGTTTTGTTCAAGCATACCACGACCGCCGGCATCCGCAAACAGACCTTTGAACGCTATACCCTCGCAAGAACCGTCACCGAAGAGGACGGGGTGCGCATGAAGGAATATCAGGGCTACGGCGTAGCGCGCCGGAAAGCCGAGTACGATGATCTGGCAGCAATCGCAGAGCGCGAAGGCAAATCGCTGGCAGAAGTAAGGAGGACTCACGATGCGTTTGAAAGATAAGACGGTTATTGTTGGAATCAGCGGTGGCATCGCCGCGTATAAGACGGCTTATCTGGTCAGCCATCTGGTCCGCGAAGGCGCCGATGTGCACGTGATCATGACCAAGAACGCGACGCAGTTTATCGCGCCGCTGACCTTTGAGACGCTCAGCGGAAACGCGTGTCCGACGGATACGTTCGAGCGGAAGGGCACCTTTGAGGTCAAGCACGTGGAGCTCGCCAAAAAGGCGGATGTAATTATGGTTGCGCCTGCCACGGCAAACGTGATCGCCAAGTTTGCGAACGGAATCGCGGATGACATGCTGACCACGACATTTCTTGCGGCGACCTGTCCCAAGATCGTGGCGCCTGCCATGAACACGAGGATGTACGAGAATCCGGTCACGCAGGATAATATGAAGAAACTCGCCGGATACGGCGTGGAAGTCATCCAGCCGCAGGTCGGGCATCTCGCTTGCGGGGATACCGGGGCGGGGAAGATGCCGGAGCCGGAGACTTTGTATGAATATATCGAGAAGGCGATCGCCCGGCCGAAAGACATGATCGGCAAGAAAGTCGTCATCTCTGCCGGCGCGACCCGCGAATCGATGGACCCTGTGCGCTTCATCACGAACCACTCCAGCGGCAAGATGGGATTCGCCCTGGCCCGCGAGTGCATGCTCCGCGGAGCCGACGTGACCATCGTGCGCGCGGCAACGACCGTCGATGCGCCGCCGTTCTGCCGGATCGTGGACGTCACGAGCTGCGCGGACATGTTCGAGGCGGTCACGCGGGAGGCTGAGGACGCCCAGATCGTCATCATGGCGGCTGCCGTATCGGACTACACGCCTGCGGACTACAGCGATGAGAAGATGAAGAAGAAGGACGGCGACCTGTTCATTCCGCTGAAGCGCACGCAGGATATCCTGGCGTGGCTCGGCGAGCACCGGAAAGAGGGGCAGTTCCTCTGCGGTTTCTCCATGGAGACGCAGAACATGATCGAGAACTCCCAGGCCAAGCTCAGGAAGAAAAACTGCGATATGATCGTCGCGAACAACCTGAAGGTGGCCGGCGCGGGCTTCGGCACCGACACCAACATCGTCACGATGATCCGGCAGGACAGCGTCCGCGAGCTTACGATCATGAGCAAGGATGACGTCGCGGCAGAGATCGTGAATGAAATCCTTCGTTAATATCGGTTGACAAAATCTATATCAGTGCTATAATTCAAAATGCAACTGGGTTGCAAAAGCGACCTGGTTGCATTTTTGGAGGTTTATATGCAGGAAGCACTTCTGGAAGCACTGATAGACAGCATTAAATTAATACCATTTCTTTTCGTGACCTATCTTGCGATGGGAATGCTGGAACGCGCGGGAAGTGGAAGAGCGCAAGAGATGATCCGGAGCGCAGGACACGTAGGCCCCGTGATCGGCGGCCTGATCGGCGCGATCCCGCAGTGCGGCTTTTCCGCTGCGGCTTCCTATTTCTATGTCGGAAAGATCATCACGCTTGGCACCCTGATCGCGGTCTACCTGTCCACTTCGGACGAGATGATCCCGATCTTTCTTTCTGCGCACGTACCTGCAGAAGTAATCGGGAAGATTCTGGCCGCGAAGGTGATCATCGCAGTGATTTCCGGGTTTGTAGTCGAGATCTTCTTCGGCTGGCTCGCGAAGCGCAGACATGTGCCGGACAGCTTCCGCGACGAGAAGAAAGAGAGCTGCAACTGCGCGGGCAGTTTGCTGGTGGATAGCGTGGTGAAGACTTTGCAGGTCTTCTTCTTTATCCTCGTCGTCTCCGTCATCATCAGCGTCGCCATGGAGCTGGCAGGACACCAGGCGATCACCGGCCTCTTCCAGGGCGTGCCGGTCCTCGGCGAAATGATCGCCGCCCTCATCGGCCTCATCCCGAACTGCGCCGCGTCCGTCGTCATCACCCAGCTCTATCTGGAGGGCGTCATCAACGCCGGCACGATGATGAGCGGCCTTTTATCCAGCGCGGGCGTCGGCCTGCTGGTCCTCGTGAGAGAAATGCACAGCGCCAGACGCAGCCTGAGCCTCATCGTGATGCTGTACGTGGTGAGCGCGTTCTGGGGGATTCTGATCAATGCCTTGGGCGTGACATTCTGAGAAGGAGGGAAATATGTACCGAACCAACAGCAGACTTCGTATCATGGACTTCCTGAAGCAGAACAGCGGCCGGGTCGTGAGCGCGCCGGAGATCGCGGAGCATCTGAAGACAGAAGGCGCCCCGGTGAACAAAACCACCATCTACCGCTACCTCGACAAGCTTGAATCCGAAGGAACCGTGATCCGCTACGCGGATGAGAACGGAAAGCACGCGACCTTCCGGCTCGTCGACAGCGCGCATCACTGCGCAGAGCACCTGCACCTGAAGTGCATCTCCTGCGGGCAGGTATTCCATCTGGACTGCGGATTTATGGACGAGATATCCGAGCATATGCTGAAGGATCACGGATTTCTGATCCAGTGTAAAAACTCCGTTATCTATGGATATTGTGCCGGGTGCAGAGCCAGACAACTAGACATAGTAGAATAGCGAATTCGGCCGGTTTGACTAAATTTTAGACAAACCGGCCATTTTGTAAGTTTTAATCCGGTAAAGTTTTCGCTATAATAGGGCTGATTAAAAGGGGAAATAGTGATTAGATGCCGGAGAGAACCGGAGAAGGAGAATCGTAATGGATGTAAAGCGTAAATTAGGAAGAGTTGCTTTTTCCAAGGCGTTTGATTACGCATACGGCAAGCTGGGAAAAGACAAGCAGAACGGACAGAAAGAGCTCTTTGAACTGATTGTAAAGCATGTCGATTCGCTGAATGGCGGTTATGACCTGACACATATGAGAGAGTGCATTGAAGATGAGAACAGCGCTCTCCACAAGTATATCGACCGTATCATTGATGAGAGTGATAAGAACGTGCTGAAGACGTTCATGATGAACTTTATTTATGAGGCGATGCTCTGCGGAACCAAGCAGGTGCACGCTGCAAGAGAGAAATATCAGTGCAACGTACCCTGGCTGGTCCTGATGGACCCGACCAGCGCATGCAACCTGCACTGCACCGGATGCTGGGCTGCGGAATACGGCAATCGCTGCAACCTGACCCTGGAAGAGATGGATAACTTCATCAAGCAGGGCAAGGAGCTGGGTATCTACTTCTACATGTACACGGGCGGAGAACCGCTGGTCCGTAAGAAGGATCTGATCAAGCTGTGCGAGATGCACCCGGACTGCGCGTTCGTTTCCTTCACCAACGGAACGCTGGTGGATGAGGAGTTCTGCCAGGAGCTGAAGAGAGTCGGAAACCTGTACCTTGCGATCAGCCTGGAAGGATTCGAAAAGGCAAACGATGACCGCAGAGGAAAGGGCGTCTACCAGAAGGTCATGCACGCAATGGATCTGCTGAAGGAGAACGGACTGATCTTCGGTACCTCCGTCGCATATACCAGAACCAACTGTGAATACGTCTGCTCGGACGAGTTCATCAACATGGAGATCGAGAAGGGTGTCAAGTTCTCGATGTACTTCCACCTGATGCCGGTCGGCAACGACGCTTCTCCGGAGCTGATGCCGACGATCAAGCAGAGACTGATGATCAAGGACAGACTGCGTGAGGTCCGCGCGATGAAGGACGGAAACGGCCTCTTCTGCTTCGACTTCCAGAATGACGGCGAGTTCGTCGGCGGCTGCATCGCCGGCGGAAGAAACTACTTCCACGTCAATGCAAACGGCGACGCGGAACCGTGTGTCTTCGTTCACTATTCCAACACGAACATTCGTGAGAATACGCTGATCGAGATCCTGCAGTCCCCGCTGTTCATGGCATATCATAACAACCAGCCGTTCAACCACAATCACTACCGTCCGTGCCCGATGCTGGAGAACCCGGAGGTTCTCCCGAGACTGGTGCACGAGAGCGGCGCGCACTCCACAGACCTTCAGTCGCCGGAATCCGTTGAGCATCTGTGCTCCAAGTGCAGAGAGTATGCGGACTACTGGACTCCGATCGCAGAGGAACTCTGGGTCGAAGAAGGACATGAGCCGGAAGAGGAACTGAAGAAGGCAGTGAACGAATAAAAATGGATTCAGGGCGGGCAGCCGGCGGGCTGCCCGCTTTTCTTTCAAAAATGGGGTTTATTTCCGCAGAAATTAGTGTATAATGAACCCGTAAGTAATCTGAAAGGGAAGGAGTTGATAGCATGGAATATTTCCTGAGCCACATCGTATATATTCTGATTGCAGGAATTATGATCGCTGGGATTTGTGCTGTCTGGGCTTTCGCAGCAGTTAAGTGGGAAGCTGAGAAGACTCCGGAAGAAGAAGAGTTCCATTGCAGCATGGGCTGCCCGGGCTGCCAGATGATCCGTAACTGCGGCCGGCATAAGGATGGAACCCCCATCACATGAATTTTCCGATCATAGAACTGTAAATCAGACAAGCATCTCGTTTAGCATCGGGATGTTTTTGTTTATTTGTATAATTTCCTATTGACGAAATACTTTAATGTGATAAAATGATAAAGTGCGTTATCTGATAATCCCTTAATCCGTGTAATTGCAACGGATTGGGAAGATGCGCATTATGATAGGCAAGGAGAAATAACATGAGAGCAGACAGAAATGGAATGAGCATTGAAGATCGGACGATGTTCGAGCTGCATTCCCTGTATCAGAAATATGGGTATTCCCGGTTTAAGATGGGAAAGTTTGAGGATTATGATCTCTATGTGCGGAATAAGGATTTCCTTTCGACGGAGAACATTATCACGTTCCGGGATGTGAACGGGCGTCTGGCGGCGCTCAAGCCGGACCTGACGCTTTCCATCGTCAAGAACTACCGCTACCAGCCGGGATACGTGCAGAAGGTGTATTACAGCGAGAATATCTACCGCGCGTCGCAGGATGCGCAGGCTTTTCAGGAGCTCACGCAGACAGGTCTGGAGTGCATCGGAGATGTCGGCCTCTATGATACGTTTGAGGTCACGATGCTCGCGGTCAGGAGTCTGGCGAAGATCAGTCCGGATTACGCGCTGCAGATCTCGCACATGGGACTCATTGAGAGCGTGCTCGCACCGGTACCGAAGGATCTGCACAATGCCATTCTGCGGTGTCTGAGCGAGAAGAACGGGCATGAGCTCAAGAGAATCTGTGAAGAGAACGGGATCGAAGAGCCTGTGACGGAAACGCTCGAAACGCTGGTCGCGACCTATGGCGATTACCGGAAGGTCCTGAAGGTACTGCGTAAGCTGGACCTCGACGAGCAGGGACAGAAGGCGATCGAAGAACTGCAGGATGTGATCGGTCTGCTGGCGGCATATAAGCTGTCGTCGCGGGTCAGGATCGATTTTTCAATCGTGAGCAATCTGAAATACTACAGCGGGATTTTGTTCAAAGGCTATATCAACGGTGTCGCCGAAGCCGTCCTCTCCGGAGGAAAATACGACAAGCTGATGGAACGGATGGGACGCAAGTGCGGGGCGCTCGGCTTCGCCGTCTATCTGAACCATCTGGAGCACATGAAGCGGGAAGCCCGGAAATATGACGTGGACATCGTCTTCCTGTACACCTTAGAGGATGATCTCCGGGAGATGTACCGCGCGATCCGCGAACTGACCGCGGAGGGGAACACAGTGCTCGTCGAGAAGAAGGTTCCGGAATCGATTCGCTGCCGCAAAATGATGCGGCTGTCCGGCGGGGAGGTGATCACAGTTGCGTCCGATGATTAATGTAGCGCTGCCGAAGGGGAGACTTGGCAAAAATGTATATATGATGCTGGAGCAGTCAGGGTACGAGTGCCCGGAGCTGCTGGAGGATAACCGCCGGCTGATCTTTGAGAACAAGGCGAAAGGCGTCCGCTATTTCTGGGTCAAGCCCAGCGACGTGACCAAATACGTGGAGCGCGGAGCGGCGGATATCGGCATTGCGGGGAAGGATATTCTGCTCGAGTACGAGCCGAATGTTTACGAGCTGCTGGATCTTAGAATGGGCAAGTGCCGCATGGCGGTCGCTGCGCCGAAGGGATATCACCGCGACACGGAGCGCACACTTCGAGTGGCGACCAAGTTCCCGAATATCGCCCGGAATTTCTATGCCCGGGAGAACCGGGATATCGATATCATCAAGCTGCACGGCTCGATCGAGCTCGCGCCGATCGTCGGCCTGTCCGATGTGATCGTGGATATCGTGGAGACTGGCAAGACGCTGAAGGAAAACGACCTGGAAGTCATCGAGACCGTCGTGCCGATCAGCGCGCGTCTCATCGCGAACAAAGCCAGCTTCAGCTTCCAGACCGAGGAGATCGAGCGGATCACCGCGGCGCTGGCTGCTATTGTACAGAGTAAGGAGAAACAGAAATGAGCAGATTTCTGCACAGCAGGTATCAGAGCCTGGACGCCTACACACCGGGGGAACAGCCGAAGGATACCGTATATACCAAACTGAATACCAATGAATCGCCGTATCCTCCCGGCCCGCTGACGGTCCGCGCGGTCTGCGATGCCGGAAGAGCGGAGGGTCTCCGCAAGTACTGCGACCCGGATGCGATGGAGCTGAAGAGGGCGCTGGCAGCACGCTATCACACCAGCGTGCAGAACGTGTTCGTGTCGAACGGTTCGGATGATATCCTGAATTTTGCGTTCATGGCCTTTTCGGAAGACGGCGTGCGGTTCCCGGAGATCTCCTACGGGTTTTATCCGGTCTTTGCCGAGCTGCATCACACGGAGTATACGAGGGTACCGCTGCAGGACGATTTTTCGATCGATCCCGCGGATTACATGAATACCGGCGGAATGGTCGTGCTCGCTAATCCGAACGCGCCGACCGGCCGCGCGCTGAGCCCTTCTGTCATCGCGGAGATCTGCCGTACAAACGAGGGACATGTGGTGCTGGTGGATGAGGCTTATGTGGATTTTGGCGCAGAATCCGTTCTGCCGCTCACGGAAGACTTTGAAAACCTTCTGGTGGTGCAGACGTTCTCCAAGTCCAGAAGCTTGGCAGGCGCAAGACTGGGCTTCGCGATCGGATCCGAGGCTGTGATCTCCGATCTGGAGCGCATCAAGTATTCGACGAATCCGTATAACGTGAATACTGTCACGGCAGCGGCAGGGACCGCAGCGCTCGCCGAAGACGACTACTACATGGAGAACTGCCGGAGGATTCAGGAGACCAGAGCCTATGCGGCAGAAGCTCTTGCAAAGCTCGGGTTCCAGGTCGTACCGTCCCTGGCGAATTTCCTGTTTGCGAGACATCCTGAAATCGACGGAGAGGAGCTCTATCTGAAGTTAAAAGAGAGAAAGATCCTGATAAGACATTTTGACAGTCCGGCGATCAGACAGTACAATAGAATCACGATCGGAACCAGAGAAGAGATGGATCTGCTGCTTAAGGAGACAGCCGCGATCCTGAAGGGAAAGGAGTCCATATGAGAACGAGTACAGTGGAACGGGCCACGACTGAGACCAAGATTCAAATCCGGCTCACGATCGAAGGCCGCGGAGAACACGACATCGATACCGGCTGCGGGTTTCTGGATCACATGCTGCAGCTGTTCGCCCGTCACGGGCGGTTCGATCTGACCGTCCACTGCGACGGCGATACAGAAGTGGACTACCACCACACCGTGGAGGATATCGGGATCGCGCTCGGCGATGCGTTTTCGAAGGCTTTGGGGGATAAAGCTGGAATACGCCGCTATGCAGATATCACGCTCCCGATGGATGAAGTGCTGATGCTCTGCGCGGTGGACATCTCTGGCAGAGACTATCTGGGCTACGCGGTGGAGATTCCGACCCAGAAGGTCGGAAATATGGATACCGAGCTGGTCAAGGAGTTCTTCCTCGGATTCGTCCGGCGGGCAGATGTGACGCTGCACTTCCGGGAGTTCGCAGGAGAGAATTCCCATCACATCATCGAGGCCATGTTCAAGGCGTTCGGCCGTGTGATGAATCAGGCCACCTCAATTGATCCGGAATACAAGGATGAGATCCCATCTACGAAAGGCGTATTATAATGATTGCGATCATCGATTATGGAGTAGGGAATATCTTTTCCCTTTACAGCTCGTTTAAACGAATCGGCGCGGAGGCCGTTCTGACGGACGATCCGGCGAAGATCCGGGATGCAGACAAGCTTATTCTGCCGGGCGTCGGCGCATTTGCGGACGCTGCGGAGAAGCTCAGACAGACCGGTCTTGCGGACCTGGTCATCGAAGAGACGGCCAAGGGCAAGCCGCTGCTCGGCATCTGCCTCGGCATGCAGATGCTCCTTACGAAGAGCTATGAATATGGAGAACATGAGGGACTCGGGCTTATCCCGGGGAACGTGGTCTCCATGGAACCGGTCGTTCCGGCAGGGTATAAGGTCCCGCACATCGGCTGGAACGAGCTCCGCTTCCCGGAAGATAAGCCAAAGAGTCCGATCTTCCGGAATACGGAGGAGGGGGATTTTGTATATTTTGTGCACACGTATTATGCCACCGACTGTGACGCATCCGTCATCGCGCGTACGGAGTACGGCGCGCCGCTGACCGCCGCGGTCGCGAAAGACAACGTGTTCGGCCTGCAGTTCCACCCTGAGAAGAGCGGAAAAGTGGGACTCGGAATCCTGAAAGCATTTTCTGATATGGAGGGTTAGTCATGAAGATTTTTCCGGCAATCGATCTGAAGGACGGAAAAGTAGTCCGTCTGCTGAAGGGAGATTACAACAAGGTCACGGTTTACGGCGAGAACCCGCTGAAGGTCGCCAGACGATTTGAGAAGGCGGGCGCCAAATATCTGCACGTCGTGGATCTGGACGGCGCGAAGAGCGGAGATACGCCGAATTTCAGCGCGGTGCAGGACATCATCGAAGAGACGTCTCTGCGCGTGGAGATCGGCGGCGGCATCCGCAGTGAGGAGATCATCACGGACTATGCCAGGATCGGCGCGCTTCGCGTGATCATCGGCACCATGGCTGCAACGGATCCGGAGTTCACCGCGCGGATGATCCGGAAGCACGGGAAAAACGTCGCAGTCGGCGTCGACATCGCCGGCTCGAAGGTCGCGATCCACGGCTGGACTGAAGTGACGGATATCACGGTGGATGAGATGTTCCAGACGCTGATCGACGAGGGCGTCAGCACCATCATCTGCACGGACATCGCCAAGGACGGCGCGATGGAAGGAACTAACCGCAGACTGTATCAGAAGCTGGTCAAGTATTACGGCGGATACGTGGATATCATCGCGTCCGGCGGGATCTCTTCGGAGGAGGATCTGGCCGCGCTCGCGGAGATCGGCGTAGACGGCGCGATCATCGGAAAGGCGCTCTACACCGGCGCGCTCGACATCGAGGATGTCATCGCCAGATATCAGGATTAAGCAGGAGGTGCCATGATAACCAAGAGAATCATTCCGTGTCTTGACGTGCGCGATGGCCGCGTAGTCAAGGGCGTGAACTTTCAGGGGCTTTCGGACGTATCGTCCCCGGTCGAGCTGGGGCGGTACTACAGCGAGCACGGCGCGGATGAGCTGGTGTTCTACGACATCACCGCATCTGCCGAGGGCCGGAAGCTCTTTACGGATATTTTAAAAGAAGTCGCTTCCACGATCTTCATTCCGCTGACGGTGGGAGGCGGAATCAACACGATCGAGGATTTTGACCGCGTGCTGAAGTGCGGCGCGGACAAGGTTTCGGTCAACTCCGGCGCAATCCGCGATCCCGGTCTGATCGGGAAGGCAGCCAAGCTGTACGGGGATCAGTGTGTCGTCCTGTCCGTGGATATCAAGCGCGTGGACGGCAGATTCACCGTGTTTGCGAAGGGCGGCCGTGAGAACACCGGTCTCGATGCGATCGAATGGATCAAGGCCGGCGAGGCAAACGGCGCCGGCGAGATCGTCGTGAACAGCATCGATACGGACGGCGTCAAAAAGGGATTTGACATCGAGATGCTGCGCGCCGTCAACGACGCTGTCAGCGTGCCGGTCATCGCGTCGGGCGGAGCAGGGGGGATACAGGATTTTATCGACCTGTTCCGGGCGATCCCGGATATCGACGCGGGGCTTGCCGCCTCGATCTTCCACTTCGGCGAAGTGGCCATCGACGACCTGAAAGCAGAGCTTGCAGCAGCAGGCATACATGTGAGGAGATAATATGATCAATATAGACGAACTGAAATTTGATGAAAAAGGGCTGATCCCCGCGGTCGTGCAGGACGCGACGTCGCGGCGTGTACTGACCGTCGCGTACATGAACCGGGAGAGCCTTGCGATCACGTTGAAAGAAAAGAAGACCTGCTTCTGGTCGCGTTCGCGTCAGGAGCTCTGGCTGAAGGGCGAGACCTCCGGCAACTACCAGAACGTGGTCAGTGTCATCGCAGACTGCGATAAGGACGCGCTGGTCGTGCTCGTGGATAAGGAAGGGCCAGCGTGCCACCTTGGCACGGACTCCTGCTTTGAGTACCCGCTTCTCGGCGATGTAGATCCGGGCGCAGGAGCAGAGGATGCAGAAGGCGCATTCAGCATCGAATCCCTGTACCGCATGCTGCAGGGACGCAAAGAGGAGATGCCGGAAGGCTCCTATACCTCCTATCTGTTTGAGAAGGGTCTGGACAAGATTTTGAAAAAAATCGGCGAAGAATCGACCGAGGTCATCATCGCCGGAAAGGCCGAGGACCGTGCCGAGACGATCTACGAGATCGCCGACCTGGCTTACCACGTCCTCGTGCTCATGGTCCAGCAGGGCATCAGCGTAGAGGCGATCCGGGATGAGCTCGCCTCTCGCCACATCATCGATCACAAGGTGAAACAGGAGAAGATGACGAAATGAGGCTGCTGAACCGCGACGGAAAAAGCAACCTGCACACGCACTCCATCTACTGTGACGGCAAAAACGAGCCGGAGGAGATGGTACAGCGCGCGATCGCGCTCGGGTTCACGGAGCTCGGCTTCTCGGGCCACGAATACGCGCCCTATGATCTGGACGTGTGCATGACCCCGGAGGGGACGCTGGCTTACCGGGAGCGCATCCTTGCTTTACAAAATCTATACCGCGGCCTCATCAACATCCGCCTCGGCATCGAACGCGACTTTTACGGGCCGGGTGATGACTATCCGTACGACTATGTGATCGGATCGGTGCACTATCTGAAGTGCGGGGACGACTACGTCTGTGTGGAGGATACGCCGGAGCGGCTGATCGCCGGCGCGGAGAAGCATTTTCACGGCGATTTCCGGGCGCTGGTGGAATGCTATTATGAGACCGTCTCTCACGTCGTGGAGAAGACGGGCTGCCAGATCCTCGGCCACTTCGATATCGTGACCAAGTTCAATGAGGGGAACCGCTTTTTCGATGAGGAGAGCCGGTGGTACCGGGATGCGGCGCGGAGCGCGCTCGCGGCAGCTGCCGCTACCAGACCGATCCTGGAGATCAACACCGGAGCGATGGCGAAGGGATATCGGACCCGTCCGTATCCGGCGCGCTTTCTGATCAAGGAGGCAGACCGGCTGGGGCTGGATCTGCTGCTGTCCAGCGACTGCCATGATGCCGGAAAGCTGGATTACGGGTTTGCGGATCTGATCAAAAGCATATAGCAATCAAGGGACTGTCTCAGAATAGAGGCAGTCTTTTTATTCTTGAACTTACAATCTAAGTGCAACAAATAAATAATGACCCATAGCTCTGGTACAATGGTGTTTGCAAAGACATCCAAATACCAGGAGGCACTATGAGTCATTACAAACATATTACACCAGAAGAGCGTGAAAAGATACTTGTATTACGCTCTCAGAATCAGTCGATTACATATATAGCCGGAAGTATCGGCAGAGATAAGTCAACGGTCTCACGCGAGCTCTCTCGTAATACTGTTGATGGCGAGTATTCCGCAGTAGCTGCTCAGGCCGCATATCGTAAGCGCCGTATTAGATGTCGTCGTAAAACGAAACTATCTGATCCTGGAACATTTAAGCTTGTTCAGGAGAAGCTCCTCGAACATCAATGGTCGCCAGAGTAGATCGCGGGCAGACTCAAACAAGAGCACTCTGACATCAGCATCAGCTACACAACCATATATAGAGGTATATATGCCGGGCTGTTCGATACTCCTGAGGAGCGCAGATCTCATGGTAGCCGAGGTGCTGCACGAAAGCTCCGGCACAGGGGCAAGACCCGCCATACCAGAGATCACATTGAAAATCGTGGCAAGATTGTCATCAGCAATGATCTTGAAGACCGCCCCAAAGAGGCCAATAACCGCAGTCGCATTGGGGACTGGGAAGGTGATACGGTAGCCGGATCCCAGAATGGAAACTGTCTCGTCACGTTGACTGATCGTAAAAGCCGAATGCTGCTTTGCCGGCGTGCAGAGAAAAAAGTCTCTGAATGCGTTCGTGATGTAATGATCAAATGCCTCAAAAGACAACCTCTACATTCCATAACCCCGGATAGGGGAAAGGAGTTTGCCAAGCATGCTGAGGTCACTAAAGTTCTCAATGGCGTGCAGTTTTATTTCCCGAAGCCTCGGCATCCTTGGGACCGCGGAACGAACGAGAATACCAATGGTCTTCTTCGCGAGTACTTTCCAAAGGGCGATGACCTTTCAAAATACAGCGATGAGTATATACAAAGCAAAGTGGACGAACTGAACAAACGACCAAGAAAGTGCCTGGGTTACCTAACTCCTTATGAGGTCTATTATTCAAAGTCGTTGCACTTGACTTGACAATTCAAGTTCTAAAAAAACTCATGTATGTTACAATTGTTTTGATGGATGCTTTCATCAGAGGGGCACTTTTATTCCAGATTCAGGCATTTGATGCCTGGGCAGCGCCCCTTTTCTGTGTCTTATTTCTCCTCAGATTCCTTCGCCTTTGCTTTCCGGACCGCCAGTTTCTTTTCGCGCCGTTCCATCAGACGGTCGAAGTACAGCTTGATCAGGGCTCCGGTCGGCACCGCGACGATCATTCCGAGGAAACCACCGATGGCGCCGCCGGCGATCAGGGATGCCACCACGAGCAGCGGGTGGACCTTGACGGAATGGGACAGAAGCTTCGGGTTGATGACATTACCGTCAATGAACATGATGACTGCCATCAGAATGATCCCCAGCACCAGCTTGTCATACTGACCCGTGACGATACAGATGATCGCGATGGAGATGTATCCGAAGATGGGGCCAACATACGGAATCAGGTTGCCGACGCCGACGATGACGCCGATAACCGGCGCATAGGGGATCCCCGCGATCACAAAGACGATGCAGGTGATGACGCCCACGAGCAGCGCATCGGTAAACTGTCCGCGGATATATCCGGAGAATACCATATCAGCGTCTTTGGAAAACTGTCTAACCGCAGTCCGCGAACGCTCACCGACAAACAGGTGGATGACACGGCTCCAGTATTTCCGGATATTGGTCTCATCCAGCATAAAGTAGATCGAAAAGATGATTCCGAACAGCAGCCCGCTGAAGAAGCTGGCCACACCGTTGACAACGGAAGTGAGAAACTCGCTTGCCTGATCCAGCGGCAGATCGGACTGCGAAATGTCAGCGTTCAGAGAATTGAGTATGTCCTCAAACTGCGCATAGAGAGATTCGATAAATGCCCGGATGGTCTCTATATTCAGGTTCTCCAGGCCTTCCATGCCGCCCCGGAGCGCAAGGTAAAGGACGAGCACCAGACCGCCCAGAACCAGAGCGACGCCTCCGTAAAAGACGGCCACTGCAATTCTGCGATTCCGGGTTTTATTATCCGGCTCCAGCTTGCTCTCGATCTTATTCACGATGGGCAGGAACAGGTAGCAGATGATCCCGCCGATGATGACGGGCTTCAGAATCGCGGTGAACAGGGTCCAGAGGGTAGTCCAGAATCCGCCGGTATTGCTGAGCAGATACAGAAGAACCACGGTAATGATAACGGTAGCAGATGCATAGGCGCATATCTTCAGATATCTTTGATCCAGTTTATCGAGAAAACCTTTTTTCATGGCGAACCTCTGTCATGTTTCCGGTGATGTAAAATCTATTTAAATAGTATCACAGGAAAAACAATTTTGCGATAGGAAAACTGTAGTGACATACTCCCACCACTTTCGCTCGCGCTTAGAAGTGGGGGCTTCTCGCTCAAGGCAGGCAGCCCTGCCAGTATCAACGAGCTATCCCCGTGTGCCCCACGGTTCTGCATTGTGATATAGTTTGTTTATGCGTCTGAAA
>JAFOML010000039.1 GCA_017425345.1 Eubacterium sp.
GCAGGATTTACCGATGTAACAGTAACTCTGTGGCTGTACCGCGTACTGGCTATTCTGGCTGTGATCGGCGCGATCATGACGGCGATCCACATCCACAACGGTAATATCAAGAAGATCTTCACGATCCCGGTGATTATGATCGTCGTAGGTGTGCTCGGAGTCGGCGTTGGATTCGTCGTACAGTCCTGGGTCGTATCCCCGGACGAGCTGGACAAGGAAACACCGTATCTGTCCAGAAACATCGAGTTCACACAGTCTGCGTACCAGCTGGACGACGTTGACGTTAAGAGCTTTTCCGCAAATGTGGATCTGTCTTCCAAGGATATCAACCAGAACAAGGCAACGTTCTCCAATATCCGTATCAACGACTACAACCCGATGAAGACGTTCTACAATCAGACGCAGAGTATCCGTCAGTACTACACGTTCAACGACGTGGATGTAGACCGTTATCAGATCAACGGCGCGCTGACCCAGACCTACCTTGCGACCAGAGAGATCGACGAGGAGAAGATCAGCGATACCTGGCTGAACCGTCACATCAAGTACACGCACGGTTATGGACTGACCCTGTCCAAGGTAAACACCGTAACCGCCAGCGGACAGCCTGACGTGCTGATCAAGAACATTCCGCCGGAATCCTCGATCAATGAGATCGACATCACTGAGCCGCGGATCTACTTCGGCGAGATGACGAACGACTACATCTTGGTCAACACCAGTGAGGATGAGTTCGACTATCCGGACGGCAACAAGAACAAGTACACCAAGTATACCGGAAATGCCGGTATCGAGCTGAATCTGGCCGCGAGACTGCTGTTTGCGATCCGCGAAGGAGACGTAAAGCTGCTGGTATCCTCGAATATCGACAGCAAGTCCAGAATCGTGATCTACCGCAACATCGAGGAGCGGGTCCGCAAGATCATGCCGTATCTGGCTTATGAAAACGATCCGTATGCAGTCACTGCAGACGGAAAGGTCTTCTGGATCATCGACGCATATACCACGAGCTCCTACTATCCGTATTCGGAGCCTTACACCGGAGAGACCGGAACCACGAACTACGTCCGGAACTCCATCAAGGTCGTCGTAGATGCGTACAACGGTGACGTAAACTTCTACATCATCGATAAGGACGATCCGATCGCGCAGACGTATAAGAAGATTTACCCGACGCTGTTCAAGGACTTCGATAAGATGCCGGAAAGCCTGCGTTCGCACATCCGTTATCCGAATGCGCTGTTCGAGATCCAGGCAAGCACCTATTCCAGATATCACATGAACAACGTTAAGGTCTTCTACCAGAACGAGGACCAGTGGGATATCGCGAATGAGATCTACGGATCGAAGAAGAAGACGATGACTCCGAACTATTACATCGTTAATCTCCCGGGAGAGACCGATGCGGAGTTCATCAGTTCGATTCCGTACACACCACGTTCCAAGCAGAACATGACCGCGCTGATGATCGCGAGAAACGACGGAGACCATTACGGTGACATCGTCCTGTACCAGTTCCCGAAGAGCAAGACCGTCTATGGTCCGGAGCAGGTAGAAGCGCAGATCGACCAGAACACGGAGATCTCGCAGGACTTCTCCCTGTGGAGCTCCGCAGGAACCGACTACAGCCGCGGAAATCTGTTCGTCATTCCGGTCAACGACTCTCTGCTGTACGTAGAGCCGGTTTACCTGGAAGCATCGAACTCCGCGATTCCGGAAGTCAAGCGTGTTATCGTCGTATACGACGACCAGATCGCATATGAGTCTACACTCGGCGATGCGCTGGCAGAACTCTTCGGATCTACCGGCGGAGCGGATGAATCCGAGGAAGGTGAAGAAGGCGGAAGCGGTACGGTCAAGACGAAGGACGACTATATCAAGGCCGCACAGGAAGCCTATGACAAGGCGCAGGAAGCGCTGAAGAACGGCAACTGGGCTGAATACGGCGAGTACATGAAGAAGCTCGAGCAGAACCTGAACAAGCTGAGCTAAACAATAGTGATACGTTAGAGATTGAAAGAAGAGGGGGCGTTCATGATCTGGCAGGCTGATCCTGTTTTGATCTGAATGCCCCTGCTTTAAAAAAGGAGATTTTTAACGATGCTTCCATTCAATACAGAAAAAATGCTGTTTACTGTACCACCTGAGGATCACTGCCGGGAGAAGCTGGAGCCGCTCCTGAAGGAGCATCCGGAAGTGCAGTATGTTTCGCTCGTCGGAATCGATATGGGCGGACATGACACCGATGAGAAGATTCCGGTCCGCGCTTTTATCGAGGACATGGAGAACATGCTGGCGCACGGTGTGCAGACGGATGGATCTTCCGTTGCGCTGCCAAAGATCGCAGACCTGAGTAACGCAAAGGTCGACATCATTCCGGACCTCAAGGTCAACTGGTATGTGGATTATAACTTCCGCAACATCGATTCCAGGACAGGACTTCCGGTCGGAACCCTGCGGCTGCCGTCCTTCCTGATCCATAACGAGTCGTTTGAATGCGGGTCCCGTTCGATCCTCCGCAACGCGCTGCGGTATGTGAAGAAGACCGTCATCGATGAGATGCGTGCGCATCCGTACGTGTTCGATTACATCGAAGGTGTAGACAGCGTGGACGAGATCGACGAGCTGGTCGTGACCAGCGCGACCGAGCTGGAGTTCTGGGTCAAGACCCCGGATGATAAAGGCGACCGGGAACAGCTCTTCATCGCGCAGACTCTGAAGGAACAGTACTGGAAACGTACCTACGGAGAAGTGCGTACCGCGCTGGAGGACACGCTTGCGATTCTGGACTGCTACGGACTGAACGTGGAAATGGGACATAAGGAAGTCGGCGGCGTCAAAGCCAAGATGAATGCCGGCGGCCAGTACAACCACGTTATGGAGCAGCTGGAGATCGACTGGAAGTACAGCGGCGCCATGCAGGCGGCAGATAATGAGAATCACGTCAAGTACGTGGTGCGCGACCTGTTCACGCTCCACGGTCTGGACGTCACCTTTATGGCTAAACCGTTTGACGGCGTAGCGGGAAGCGGTGAACATACCCATATCGGACTTGCAGCAAGGCTGAAGAACGGTAAGATGGTCAGCATCTTTGCGCCGAAGGATATGAAGAAGCACTTCATGAGCCCGCTTGGATTCGGCGCGCTGATGGGCATTCTGAAGAACTACGAAGTGATCAATCCGTTCATCAGCTCTTCGAACGATTCCCTGAACCGGCTGAAGCCGGGCTATGAGGCTCCGGTCTGTATCGTCACTTCGCTCGGTAAGAGCGTGAATCAGCCTTCCAGAAACCGTACGGTCCTGGTCGGTCTGATCCGCGATTCGAAGAACCGGATGGCAACGCGTTTTGAGCTCCGCGCGCCGAACCCGAAGAGCAACACGTTCCTCGTGCTGGCGACTGCCTATATGGGAATGGTCGACGGGATCCGGGCCGTGCTGGCGGCCGAAAAGACGCCGGAAGAGCTGGAGCAGTCTCTCTCCAAGAAGTACGGAGAAGAAGACTTCTATCTGGAGCGCGACAGAGAGTATCGAAGCGAAGAAGACGTATTCGAATATTACAGCGAAGAAGAGCGTGAAAAGCTCTTCGGACGCGCGCCGGCAACGGTCTGGGAGAACCTCTCCGCTTTCGACGTCTATCCGGAAAAGGTCGAAGTGTTCGGGGCTGGGGATGTGCTGCCGAAGATTCTGTTTGAGTCGTATAAGGCACAGATTTTGTCCCAGTGGAGACTGGAGCTCCACGACCGGCTCATCCCGAACACCATGGAGTTCATCAGAGCCTGCGTCAAGTGCCACCAGGACGACGATTTCTCCGACTACGACATCAAGAACTGGCTGGAGATCGACCGCATCCGTCACAAGCTCGCGAAGGACACGATCACGCAGAAATGCCTGCTGACCCAGGCCAAGGAGGCGCTGGACAAGGAAGACTACGACCGCGCATCCGAGCTGCAGCTCGAGATCAAGAGCAGAGTCGACATGCTGACAGAACTGTATAACACATATAAGAAGAATTTATTCTAATGGGAGAAGGACATGCTGGATATTAAGAGAATCAGAGAAGACTTTGAAGGTGTAAAAGAACGCGTGGAATACCGCGGAAAAGGCGATTTTGGTATCGGCGACGTGAAGAAGTACGATGAGGAGCGCCGCGCGCTGCTCGCAGACGTAGAGGCGATGAAGCATCGCCAGAAGACGGTTTCCAAGGAGATTCCAAAGCTGAAGAAGGCCGGTGAGGATACAAGTGCGGTCATGGCTGAGATGAAGGAGCTGTCCATGAAGATCAAGGAGATGGACGGCAAGCTCAGCGAGGTCGAAGAGAAGCTGAAGAACGCGCTGCTGAACGTGCCGAATACGCCGGCAGAGGGCGTGCCGTTCGGCAAGGATGACGCGGACAACGTGGAAATGCGCAAATGGGGTGAACCGACGAAGTTCGACTTTGAGCCCAAGGCGCACTGGGATATCGGAGAGGATCTCGGGATCCTGGATTTTGAACGCGCGACGAAGATCGCGGGTACCCGTTTCACCGTGTACAAAGGCCTCGGCGCCCGTCTCGAACGCGCCATCGCCTGCTTCATGCTGGACCTTCACACCATTGAGCAGGATTACACGGAGATTCTGCCGCCGTTCATGGTCAACCGGACCGCGATGACCGGAACTGGTCAGCTTCCGAAGTTTGAAGAGGACATGTTCTATCTGCCGCAGAAGGACTTCTTCCTGATCCCGACGGCGGAAGTTCCTGTGACGAACCTGTTCAACGGGGAGATCCTGAAGGAAGAGGATCTGCCGATCCACTATACGGCATATACGCCGTGCTTCCGCGCAGAGGCAGGATCTGCGGGACGCGATACGCGCGGCCTTATCCGTCAGCACCAGTTCAACAAAGTCGAACTCGTGAAATTCTGCAAACCGGAAGACTCCTGGGATGAGCTGGAAGCTCTGACACTGGATGCGGAAGAAGTGCTGAAGCAGCTCGGTCTGCCGTATCACGTGGTGAAGCTCTCCTCCGGAGATCTGGGATTCTCCTCTGCGACGACGTACGATATCGAAGTCTGGATGCCGAGCTACGGCCGCTATGTGGAGATCAGCTCCTGCTCGAACTTCCTGGATTTCCAGGCGCGCAGAGCAAATATCCGCTTCAGAAGAGGCGGCGGCAAGCCGGAGTTCATACACACGCTGAATGGTTCGGGCCTTGCAGTCGGAAGAACGACCGCGGCGATCCTGGAGAACTTCCAGCAGGAAGACGGCAGCGTCGTCGTTCCGGAAGTGCTCCGGAAGTACATGGGCGGTGTGGAGGTCATTCGGTAAGCAGATGAAACAGAATCGGATGACGATCACAGAGTTTTTAATGGCGCATGCCGCAGAGGAACCGGTATCTTTTCACATGCCGGGGCACAAAGGCTCTGCCATCTACCGCCGCTTCGGCTATGAAAAAGTGCTGGACCGGCTGATGGATATGGACATCACGGAGATCCCGGGAGCAGATAATCTCTTCCAGACGGAAGGCATTATCGCGGAGACGATGGAGCAGTATCGCAGACTGTATGGAAGCCGCAGGTCTTATCTGCTGATCAACGGCACGAGCTGCGGACTGATCGCAGCCGTCATGTGCTGTGCAGCGATGCGGCCGGATAAAAGCGAACCGAACCAGCTCATCATGGCCAGAAACTGCCACAAGTCCGTATTCAATGCGGTGACGCTTACCGGGTCAAAGCCGGTGTATGCGTATCCGGAGTTCCTGCCGGAGCACGGTATTACAGGACCGGTCTCTGCCGATGAGGTGAAACGCTGTATTGAGGCGGCGCCGCAGGCGTCCGCCGTTCTGCTGCCGAGTCCGAACTACTATGGGGTCTGCAGCGATATGCAGGCGATCGCAGACGCTTGCCACGAGGCGGGCAAATTCCTGATCGTGGACGAGGCGCACGGAGCACATCTTTCGCTGATGGGAACGGAAGCGGCAGACAGGCTGGCGGCTGGAAAAAATGGCGCGGACATCGTCATCAACAGCACGCACAAGACCCTGGCGACGTTTACCCAGACGGCAGTTGCTAATATCTACAGCGACGGGATCGATCCGGATCTGTTCGAGGACGCGCTGCAGAAGATGGAGAGCACCTCTCCGTCCTATGTGCTCATGACCAGTATGGACGTCAACGCGGATTTGCTGGAGAAGCACGGGAAAGAGCTGATGGCGGACTGGAGAGCGGAACTGGATGCGTTCTACGAGGCGGCTTCCGAGATACCGGGCCTGTCAGTTATGAAACATCCGATGCTGGACGATTCCAAGCTGAACGTATCGGTGGCAGGGATGTCCGGCTCCGCGCTGGAAGAAGCGCTAATGGAGAGACACATTTACCCGGAGCTCGTGACGGGCGATCTCGTGATGTGCATGAGCGGGATCGGAAATACACACGAGCACTACCGGAGGCTTCTTACTGCGCTGCGGGAGATCGCGGCAGAGCATGCGGGCGAGCCGCAGCAAGCGAATCTTGCGGCAGAAGGGGAGAAGCTTTGGAATATTCGGGGACTTGCGCAGAAGACTTTGTCTGATAAAAAGGAGAGACTTCCGCTTGCCGAAGCCGCAGGACGCGTAGCTGCCCGGGCGCTGATCCCGTATCCGCCCGGCATCCCGGTCGTCTGTCCGGGCGAGGTGATCCCGGCAGAGATCATCCCGGTGCTCCTTGCGATGCGCGCGCGGGGCGAGAACGTCATGGGCGTAGACGAGGACGGAAGCGTTCTGGTCGGAGAAGAATAGAAGGAGGAGGCTGCATCGGAGACGGTGCGGTCTTTTTTTTACAAAATCTTGAGGTTCTGAACCGAATACGATACGCGCAAAGTGAAAGTGAACCGATTTCGATTCTAAAGCGGTTCACTGTGTATTATGTATTTTTTTGTGATTAATTTGACAAGGTTCCTGATGCTTTTTGAAATGCGCTGGTGTATAATGAATCCGTATGGTCGAAAGCGTCTTTTTGTGTGCCTGAAAGGCATGGAAAAGGATGCCGAAACGCATTTATCAGATTACTATTTTGAGAAAGGAAGGTTTCAATATGAGCTCAAATGCAAAGCACTTGCATAGCATCGATGCCGGGCATTACAAGAATACAGCCGGCTCTGAAACCGAAGTGATGCCGATTCCGGATATCGTCAAGATTTCGATGTCTCAGAATATCGGCGCGCCATGTAAGCCTCTTGTTAAAAAAGGTGACCTGGTCAAATTCGGACAGAAGATCGGTGACACGGATGCTTTTGTAAGTGTACCCGTTCATGCCAGCGTGTCCGGAACAGTGACCGGCATCGAGACACAGCGTAATGCGATGGGTGGAATGGACACTCTGGTCGTTATCGAGGCAGACAAGAAGCAGGAACTTGCGGAGGAAATCAAACCACCGGTTGTGACTGACATGGAAAGCTTCATCAAGTGTGTCAGAGAGAGCGGTCTCGTCGGACTGGGCGGCGCTTCGTTCCCGACACACATCAAGTTCAACCCGAAGAATAAGGATGAGGTGAAGACCTTCATCATCAACGGCGCAGAATGTGAGCCGTTCATCACATCCGACCACAGAACCATGCTGGAGGATGCGCAGAACGTGATCGACGGCGCGCTGGTGATCATGAAGTACCTGGAGACAGAGATGGGATACATCGGCATTGAGGACAACAAGCCGGATGCTATCGCTCTGTTTGACAAGCTGATCGCAGAGCAGGGAATCACCAATCTGAAGACGTTCAAACTGCAGGCAAGATACCCGAAGGGCGCTGAGCGTGTGCTGATCTATGAGATCACCGGAAAGCACTGTGACGCAGGCGTACTGCCGGCGCAGCTCGGCGTGATCGTCTCCAACGTTACATCCGTTGCATTCCTCGGCCAGTACATGAAGGACGGCATTCCACTCACTAAGAAGAGAATGACCATCGACGGCGATGCCGTAGCACAGCCGAAGAACATTATCGCGCCGATCGGAACGCAGATCCACGACATCATGGAGTTCTGCGGCGGATACAAGTCGGAACCGACTAAGATCATCATGGGCGGACCGATGATGGGAAGAGCGATCTTCTCTGATCAGATGCCGATCGTCAAGAACAACAACGCCATTCTGGCATTCTCAGCGCCGCAGGCACTGATTCCGGAAGAGACCGCATGCATCAACTGCGGAAGATGCCACCAGGCATGTCCGTTCAACCTGCTGCCGACCGGACTTGCGGAAGCATATGAGACCAGAAATGTTGAAAAGCTGAACAAGTTGCAGGTCATGCAGTGCATGGAGTGCGGCAGCTGTTCCTACGTATGTCCGGCAAGAAGACCTCTGGCCTTCATGAACAAGCTGGGTAAAGCACTGGTAAAGGAGGCAGGACAGAAATAATGGATAAGAAGAATTATTTTGACAATCTGACTGTATCCTCGTCACCGCATCTGGTTACCAGCCTGGATACACAGAAAACCATGATGATGGTAATGATCGCCATCTGCCCGGCATTCATCATGAGTGTCGTCATGTTCGGCGTCAGAGCTCTCATCCTCACGATCGTATGTGTAGCTTGCTCCGCATTCTTCGAGTGGGCATACAACAAACTGATGCATAAGACTCAGACCGTGCAGGACCTTTCGGCCTGTGTTACCGGTCTGATCCTGGCCATGAACCTCCCGTCGAGCTTCCCGTTCTGGATGGCGATCATCGGCTGCTTCACCGCAGTCATCATCACCAAGGCGATCTTCGGCGGACTTGGAAAGAACATCGCGAACCCGGCGATCGTCGGACGTATCGTTCTGCTGCTCTCCTTCACGACAGATATGACCACATGGCCTGTTACCAACTTCTCGAACGTTGACGGTACCACTGGTGCTACCGCGCTGGGCGTTCTCGGAGAGATCGCTAAGGGCAACACCGAGATGGCGCTTCCTTCCAACATGGATCTGTTCCTCGGAAACTGCGGAGGATCCATGGGTGAGGTTAGCGCGATCGCGATCCTGATCGGCGGAATCTTCCTGATCTGGAAGAAGATCATCAGCCCGATCATCCCGTGCGCGTTCATCGGAACCGTGTTCGTATTTGCGCTTATCTACTACGGAGTTACCGGTGGTGATATGGGTGCTCTCCATATGGCGATCTTCCACGTCTGCGCCGGTGGTGTGATGTTCGGTGCGTTCTTCTGCGCTACGGACTATGTCACCTCTCCGATCATGGACAGAGGCAAGCTGATCTTCGGCATCGGATGCGGCGCTGTGACGATGATTATTCGTCTGTGGTGCTCCTATCCGGAAGGCGTTTCCTTCGCGATCCTGTTCATGAACATGCTGACTCCGCTGATCGATAACTACACGATCGATAAATTCTATGGAGGTGCAAAGAAAAATGAAAAATAATACGTTTAAAGAATACATTGCACCTGTCATCGTTCTGGTCGGAATCTGTCTCGTCATGAGCGCAGCGCTGGCTATCGTATACGGCATCACCAAGCCGATCATCGATACCAACACCAAGGCTGCAGCGGACGCCACCAGAGGCACGCTGCTCCCCGAGGCTGAAAAGCAGTTCGAGGTTTATGACGGAGATCTGGTCGTCGAGCAGGAAAATGCGGTTTACGTAGAGGAATGCTACGTCGCAAACAACAAGAGCGGCATGGTCTGCACTGTTAAGACCAAGTCCTTCGGAGGCGCTCTGACCATGATGGTCGGAATCAATTCCGAGGGTGCTGTTACCGGAGTTGCCGTTACCGAGCATGCGGATACACCGGGTCTTGGTACGAAAGACTTTGAAGAAGATTACCTGGCACAGTACAAGGATCTCACAGAGCTGAAGTCCACCAGCGTCAAGGACGATGGTCAGATCGACTATATCAGCGGAGCATCTGTCAGCGGAAGCGCTGTTCACTACGGCGTCTATGCCGCACTGGACCAGTATAAGGAAATGGGAGGTGTACAGTAATGAATAAGAAAAGCAAACTGAGCATCCTTACCAACGGTTTCATCAAGGAGAACCCGGTACTCGTACTGGTACTCGGTACCTGCCCGACGCTGGCAGTAACCACCTCCGTTTTCAACGGCGTAGGTATGGGAATCTCCGCAACGGCAGTACTGATCTGCTCCAATATCGTTATTTCGATTCTGAAGAATATCATTCCTGATAAGGTCAGAATCCCGTGCTACATCGTCGTTATCGCGAGCTTCGTAACCGTTGTACAGCTGCTGCTGCAGGCATACGTTCCGGCGCTGTATCAGTCTCTCGGACTGTTCATCCCGCTGATCGTAGTAAACTGCATCATCCTCGGCCGTGCAGAGGCGTTTGCGAATAAGAACTCCGTGATCGACTCCGCTCTGGACGGAATCGGAATGGGAATCGGATTCACCTTCGCTCTGTTCCTGATGGGCGCTATGAGAGAACTCCTCGGTGCCGGAACGCTGCTGGGATTCCCGATCCTGTCCAACTTCATCCCGGGCATGGGCATCTTCAACCTGGCTCCGGGCGGATTCTTCGCGTATGCCGTCATCATGGCTCTGGTCACCTATCTGACAAGAGATAAGAGCAAGATCAAGAAGGACGTCGAGCCTGGCATCCCTGCTGAAGAAGAGAAAGGAGATGCAGCATGATCAGTAGTTTAATCGTTATCATCATCAGTATGGTACTGGTGAGCAACTACCCTCTGGCGCAGTTCCTCGGGATCTGCCCGTTCCTCGGGGTATCGAAAGAGCTGGATTCCGCGAAGGGCATGGGAATCGCCGTTACCTTCGTCATGGTCCTGGCTACAGCTGCGACCTGGCCGATCATGCAGGTACTGAACAGATTTGAGATCTCCTATCTGCAGACGATCGTATTCATCCTGGTCATCGCAGCTCTCGTACAGCTCGTAGAGATGTTCATGAAGAAGAGCATGCCGGCTCTGTACAAGTCGCTCGGTAACTTCCTTCCGCTGATCACCACGAACTGCGCGGTACTCGGTGTTTGTATCAATAACATCGATAACAACTATAACTATATCGAAGCCCTGTTCAACGCATTCGGCGCAGGTGTCGGATTCCTGTTCGCGATCGTGATCTTCGCGGGCGTCAGAGGAAAGATGATCGACCAGAGCAAGATGCCGGTCTCCTTCCGCGGCGTTCCGATCACACTGATCACCGCAGCGATCCTGTCACTGAGCTTCATGGGCTTCCAGGGCATGTTCTCATAAGAAAGGAGGGAGGCTGAATGAATCTTATTCCAATTGCAATCGCTATCGTAGTAGCGGTAGGACTTGTAGCAGCATGTATTCTGAGCTTCGCTTCGAAGGTCTTCTATGTAGAAGTCGATGAGAGATTCCCGAAGCTCCGCGGCGTGCTTCCGGGCGCTAACTGCGGCGGATGCGGATTCGCAGGATGCGACGATTACGCGAACGCGCTGATCGAGGATCCTGACCTTTCCTGCAGCAAGTGTCCGGTAGGCGGTGAAGCGTGTGCCAACGCTCTCGCAGAGATCCTGGGCAAGGTTGCGGAATCCGGTCCGAAGCAGGTTGCCGTCGTGATGTGTAACGGTACTTCTGACGCGGTCAAGCCGCTGCTGAAGTACAAGGACATCCCGACCTGTAAGGCGGCCAAGAATCTGTTCGGCGGTATGAATGCCTGCCCGTACGGATGTCTGGGACTGGGTGACTGCGTGGCAGCCTGTGACTTTGATGCGATCAAGGTCAAGGATGGTGTCGCGACCGTCGATATGGAGAAGTGCGTAGCCTGCGGCGCATGCGCGGCAGCTTGCCCGAATGGCCTGATCCGCGTCTCCCCGGCGAAGAACGTTGTCATCGTCAAGTGCAAGAACTTCGATAAGGGCGCAGCGGCGCGCAAGGAGTGCTCGAATGCCTGCATCGGCTGCATGAAGTGCACCAAGGTTTGTAAGTTCGAAGCGATCAAGGTTGAGAACAACTGCGCTTACATCGATCCGGACAAGTGCAAGAACTGCGGTCTGTGCGCGAAGGAGTGCCCGACCGGAGCGATCCACAATTACAAGCCGAAGAAGGCTGCTAAGCCAAAGATGACTCCGGAACAGATCGAAGCTGCCAAGAAGGCAGCGGCAGCGAAGAAGGCAGCGAAAGAAGCTGCTGAGAAGGCTGCGGCAGAAGCGGCTCCGGAAGCTGCTGAAAAAGCTCCGGAAACACCGGCTGCAGAATAATAACTACGGAATAGTAATCTGTATGATAAACGGGAACCCCGTGCATCTGGTATGCGCGGGGTTTTCTGCGAAGAGAGGTTCAAGAAAGGTATGGCTGCACGCCAAGTGAGGCGAGGAAGGACCTGTAGATTTTGTCCTAGCTGAAAAGGCTCTTCGGAAGCCGGTTATCTAAGACGAACGCGATGATCCCGATGCCGATGCCGGCCGCGATGCCGCTGAAAACGAGGACCGGGAAGTACACGAACATGCGCGCGTTGCTGACGACGAGCGCGGCGACCAGAAGCTGGCCGAAGTTGTGCGCCACTCCGCCGGCCATGCTGACGCCGATCATGGAGAACTTTCCGGTTTTCTTCAGAATCCACATGACGGTCAGGCTGATCATGCCGCCGGCAAGGGAGTAGAGCATGGCAAACACCCCAGAGAACAGCAGTCCGCTCAGGACGATCCGGAGAATGTTGATCGTGGCCGCATATTTATAGTCCATCTCGTAGAGGGCGATGAGGATCACGAGGTTGGCGAGGCCGAGCTTGACGCCCGGGATGCCGACGCTGAACGGGATCAGGACTTCCACGTAGGTGAAGATGAGCGCGAGGGTCGCGAACATGGCGCTGATGGTCAGACGCCTGGTGCGCGCGGTGCGGTCAACGCGAGTTCTATCTGGAGACGGCATCGAACTCACCCCCTCCCCTGATCTCGATTACGACACGGTTCGGCAGGCAGACGATGCGCTGGCTGGTGTGGCTGATCGCGCCTTCCTGGATGCAGATATGATTCTTGCAGGTGGAACGGGTCATTTGCACTTGTCCGTTCTTTATGCTAAACTCGTTAGTGTGTCCGTTCTGCTCGATCGTGACGGTCTGATCTTTCGAGAGATCGTACGTGCCATAAAGCTTGCCGTCGACGGTGACGACAGCTTTTTCTCCGGTCACGTCGCCGGCAACCGAAAACCCCGCCAGGGCAATGCCAAGCGCGATCAGGCAGATGAATAGGACGATGTCGGCTTTGGTCAGAATTTTTAACATTGAATCTTCGGTATTAGTAAAGCAATTTCTATGTTCGCTTATGCTTGTTCAGATAAAACAATAGGCTTTTATATAATTCATTGTTTGCGTTGGATAACTGTTCTTCTGTTAAATGAAGCTCAGTATTATCAAAACCCAAAATGAGCAGGAATAATGCATTTACACCATCATTATCACATTCGATCTGTCGGTAATGGTCTTCAATCAGTAGGTGTGCTGGTTTTTTAAGGAATAGATTCCTTCTATTCTTGTCACTTGTCACAATTTCAAATGCCCGGATGTTTGGTAAAGCAGTGCCCTTGATGCGGCAGTTCATTTGCATGACACGAATAAGCCCTTCGTCCACTGTTTCTAAAGGGCAAGGATACAAATCCACAAGTTTAGAAGTAATCTGCAATGCTTCTTCACAAGTGCGGCCATCTTTCGGGATGTATTCTTGAATGATCTTTAAAAATCCACTATTCAATTCTAACGTTTCCTTTCATATTCCCGGTACTGGTCCATCCACACATACAAACCGATCAAACTAATAACTTGTATATCGTGACATTAATTATACTATCTCATATTCTAATCCGCAATACAATCGCTCGCTTTTCTAAAGCCGAAACTCCACAACAACTTGACACTGCCAAAGCCTGACGACTGAGTTGACATTATTTGCGTTGGATGGTAAAATTCGACGAGATTTAAGTAAAGAAGACAGTTTTCACATGAGATGACGATGGACACAACATACGGTATTAAAAAGGGCTTGAGATGAAAAAGACGATTACTTTGCTCGCAGTGATCCTGCTGCTGGCCGCATTCATTATACCACAAACGGGCTGCTCAGAAAAGAGCAACACGGAAGAGCCGGTTGCGCTGAACAGCTTCTACTTTGACACCACGGTGCAGATCACGATCTACGACATGGAGGGAATGTCGGAGGAGGCGGCTTCGCAGGTGATCAATGACGCGTTTGCGGAATGCGAGAAGTATGAGAAGCTTCTCAGCAAAACCGTAGAAGGCAGCGATATCTACCGCATCAACCACGCTGGTGGGGAGCCGGTCGAGTGTGATCCGATCACGATTTCTGTCATCGAAGCGGGACTGCATTACTGCGAGCTGACGGATGGCGCATTTGACATCACGATCGGAAAGGCGACGGATCTGTACGATTTTCATGAAACGGAGACGGAGCAGGTGCCGCCGGCTGCAACGGATCTGGCCGCGGCGATGAAGTACGTGGACTACAAGCAGATTTCCATAGACGGGAACACGGTCACGATGGGAACGAAGAAAGGGGAAATCGACCTTGGCGCGATCGCAAAGGGCTACATCGCGGACCGCCTTAGCGAGTTCCTGCGTTCGGAAGGCGTGACGGGTGCGATCATCAGCCTGGGCGGAAACATCGAGTGTGTCGGAGACAAGTATGGTTCAGATTTCCGTGTCGGCATCGAGAAGCCATACTCCAATCAGACGGAGATCATCGGCGCGACGCCGCTTTCCAATGGGACGATCGTCACTTCCGGTACCTACGAGCGCTACTTCGAGTATCAGGGAAAGAAGTACCATCACATCCTCTCGTCTGAGACCGGCGAGCCGGTGAAAACGGACGTGATCGGCGTCAGCATCCGCGGACCGGAGGGGCATTCCATCGACTGTGACGGCCTTTCCACCACCTGCCTGATCCTCGGCAGTGAAGAGGGCATGAAGCTGATCGACAGCCTCGATGATTACGAAGCGCTCTTCATTATTGACGATGGAAACGGCGGCGAGAAGATCGAGATGACGGACGGCTTTACGTTTGAGGAGCAGTGAGTGTAAGGAGAAGAAATCCCCGGGATTGTCCCGGGGATTTTTAGTGGGGTGATCGGTTTTTCGACTATTTGATGCGAAAAAGCTGACTTTGTGCGAAAGCCGTCAACCCGCCGTCCGCCAAAGCTCCAGCATCTGCTGAATACTCGAGTCGATATCTGCCAGCGGGATCTGATTATAGTAGAGGGTCAGTGCGCATTGGCGCTCCGGGGCCTTCAGCTTAAGGCCGGTGACCGGCGTGACGTTGAGGCCGATCGAAGCGGCGAGGGCACTGAGGGCGCTCGCGTCTTTGCTGCCTGGTGCTGCAGGCACGGAATCGCCGGAAGGTCCGCCTGTTAGCGCCTCTGTGTCCACCACCAGCATCAGGTTGATGCCAGAGCGCGTGTTCAGCGGAGTCACGATGCCGGCAGCGAAGCGTCGCAGCACAGCGAGGATCGCCTGCAGTTTAGACGCATAGAGGTTTCGCATTTTCCGGATGTTGGTGTAGTAGTAGCCACGCTCCATGAACATCGCCAGGGTCAGCTGCTCACACTTGGAGCAGGTCTGGTCGTAGGAGCGCATGAAGGAGCGGAAAATCTCAGCGAGGCGGGTGGGGAGGACCATGTAGCTGATTTTTATCGCGGGGAACAAAGTCGACGAGAACGACCCCAGATACACCACGTGCTCCCCGCTCTCATCGAGGCCCTGCAGCGCGGGAACCGGCCGGCCAAAGTAGCGCAGCTCGCTGTCGTAGTCGTCTTCCAGAATGATGCTGTCTCCCTGCCGTGCCCACTCCAGCAGATCGTAGCGGCGGCCGACCGGCATGACCGCGCCGGTCGGAAACTGATTCTGCGGACAGACGTAGACCGCGCAGGGAATGTTCACCGGAAGCTTTTCAATGGCGATTCCGTCCTCGGCAACCGGCACGCGCGTGATCGAGAAGCCCTGATCACGGAAGATGTTCTGCACCGGCAGATACCCGGGATCCTCGGTGGCAACGTGCCCGATGTTCATGCGGCGGAGGATCCTCGCAAGGTGGTTGGTCAGCTGCTGTGTTCCGGCCGCGATCACGATCTGATCCGGCGTGCAGCGCACCCCACGGGATGTGTAAATGTACCGGGAGATCTCGTAGCGGAGGACGCGTTCGCCCTGAGGATCACTTTCATACAGCAAAAGGTCCGGCCGTTCGTTCAGGACGGCGGCCATGCACTTCTTCCATTTGACAAAATCAAAAGAATCCATATCAAACCGATACCGCGGCTCCTCAAACGGATAGTTCTGAAAATCAAAGCCAGCAGCCGGTGGGACAGTCCCAGAGGGCGCATCTCCGGAACCGCCTTCTGAAGCAGATGGGACGACCGACGAAGAGCGCGTCCGCGTCACCTGCGCGGCGTAGTACCCGGACTTCGGCCGGCTGACCACATACCCCTCGACGAGAAGCTGGTTGTATGCCTGCTCCACGGTGGTGACGCTGAGGCCGAGGTCCTTCGCGAGGCGCCTCAGGGAGGGCAGCTTTTCTCCCACCTGTATGTCACCGGCAAAAATGCCTGTCCGCAGATACTCGTACAACTGTATGTATAAAGGTTTATCTGAACTGCTATTCAGTTGGGGCATAATGGGCTTCATATCGGTATTTTCTCCAATCTGTACCTTGAAAAATATTAAAAACTGCATATTTTCATAGTTACAACCTAATGCTATTATAGTATAGAGAAAAGGAAAGGTCAAGGAGACAGGTTTTATGAGACGTATTGAAAGCGACAACAGAATATTTATGACGGTCATGACCGGACTCATGGTCTGCATGATCCTGGTGACCACCAGTCTGTTCAAGGTGCCGGTCCCGTTTTCGCAGGGCTACGTGCATCTGGGCGACAGCATGATCTTTCTGGCAGTGCTGCTTCTCGGCCACAAGAACGGAGCGATGGCCGCAGGCGTTGGTTCCGCACTCGGTGATCTTCTCGGCGGTTATGCGATGTGGGCGCCGTTCAGCTTTATCATCAAATTCCTGATGGCATATCTGATGGGAGCCTTTGTCGAAGCGATGGAGAAACGCGGGCATCCGGTCGCCGGACGTCACGGGTTCTCCGCGATGGAGCTCGTCGGCATGATCCTCGCAGGGGTGGAGATGACCTTCGGATATTTCCTGGTCGAGCGCATGTTTTACGGAAACTGGGCTGCCGCAGCGATCGGCATTCCGTGGAATATCGGACAGTTTGCTCTTGGCTGCTTCTGCTGTGTGATCATCAGCGAGGCGCTGTACAAGACGCCGCTGCGGAAGTATTTTGCGATCCGCTGATCCCGGAATAGGAAGAGCACAGACCGGTCTTGGAAAGGCCGGTCTTTTGTATTCTCACCACAAACGTGGTATACTAATTCAAATCTCTTTTAGAAAGAAAGGAATGAAACGCGTGGAAGCCTGGGTTCCGTACATAGAAATGATCATGAAGTGTCTGGGGGTGGTGCTGGTGTCGATTTTGTTCGGCAACGGCGCCGTTTACGTCTTCAATCATCTCCCTGCAGCATGGCTCACCGACTACGGTGAAGAGCCTTCTGAAGAGCTCCGGAATCCGTATACTCAAAGGATCAAGAGCCACCCCTGGAAGGTCGTATTTACCATGTTCTTCGTGATCATCGGCATCTGGATGGCAGTCGATGACCTTCAGTTCGCGGCGGCGGCCATGTGCAGCATGTGGATCCTCATCGAGCTCGCCATCGCGGACGCGAAGTACCGGATCGTGCCGGATCAGCTTCTGGTTTTGCTCGCGGTGACCGCGCTCGGCTACATTCCGTATTTCTCCGGCTGGCGACATCTGGTCTACGGCGCGGTGTTCGGCCTCGGCCTGATCGTCCTGGTCGCGCTCATCGGCCGCATCCTGTACCGGCATAACACGGTGGGCGGCGGCGATATCAAGCTGTTTGCTGTCCTGGGTCTGATTGCGGGTCCGGTCGGAATCCTGGAGATATTCGTGATGAGCACGGTGTTTTCGGTCGTGCATTTCCTGATCCTTATGGCGAAAAAGAAGCTGCGCCGCGACTCCACGATGCCCATGGTCCCGTACATTACGGCTGCCGCGATCCTCTATCTGGCGTTCCTCTGGGGCAGGGCGGAGCTGTATCTGAGCCTGTAAAGGCGCAGGCAACTGCGGGCAGGCTAATATGGGTCTAGTCACGGAGACCAATGTTTGATATAATTACTATGTATGAGTATAAATAGAAGTGAGAAAGGAGCAGACCTTAGGTATGCTGACAGGGAAACAGAGAAGCTATCTGAAGGGACTGGCGCATGAGCTGGAACCGGTCGTGATGATTGGAAAATCGGGAGTATCGGAGAGCGTCGTGACGGCGATCGACGATGCGCTGTCCGCGCATGAGCTGGTGAAGGTGGCGATCGTCGGAGACACGGAGCTGGATCCGAAGGTCGTGGCGAATGAGATGGCGGGGAGGCTGCGTGCAGATTTTGTACAGGCGATCGGCCATAAGTTTGTGCTCTACCGCATGCCCAGAGACCCACGCGACCGCAAGATCGTGCTTCCGCGGGCCAGATAACATGGAACAGAACATCCTTCTCACGATAGAATACGACGGAACCGAATTCCACGGGTGGCAGCGGCAGCCGGGCCTGCGCACAGTGCAGGGAACGCTGGAAGCTGTGCTTTCCCGTGTCTGCGCATGTGACATCAGCATCGACGGTACCAGCCGGACGGACGCCGGTGTGCACGCGCTGGGGCAGAGGGCGAGCTTCTGCGGGGATTTTGGGATTCCGGCGGAACGGATTCCGATCGCGGTCAACCATATCCTGCTCGGGGATCACCGAGGGGATGTGAGGATCCGGAAGGCGGAACGGATGCCGGAAGGATTTCACGCCAGATTTGACAGCCGCGGAAAGAAGTACCGGTATCAGATATGGAATCAGGGGGAGATGCCTGTTTTCTCCCGCAATTACTATTATCACGTGGAGCAGCCGCTGGATGCGGAAGCCATGCAGGAGGCAGCGCACGGGATCGTCGGGACACACGATTTCTGCTGCTTTCAAGCGGCCGGCGGGTTCCCGAGGGAGACCACCGTGCGGACCGTCCATAACTGCACCGTGACGCGTGATGAACAGGGGAATGTGATCCTGGAGATCTCCGGGGACGGGTTTCTGTACAACATGGTACGGATCATCACCGGAACCCTGGTGGAGGTCGGGCTCGGCAAGCGGGATCCGGCGGATATCCCGCAGATCATCGCATCGGGCGAGCGGGCGAGGGCCGGTCATACGGCGCCGCCGCAGGGCCTGTATCTTGTAGAAGTCTATTACTGAAAACGGAGGAAGCAATGGCCTATTTGGAAGATGAGAGACTGTCGTGGGATGAGTATTTTATGCAGATGGCAGAACTGACATCCAAGCGTTCCACCTGCCTGCGCCGCCATGTAGGCGCCGTGATCGTACAGGACCGGCATGTCATCGCAACCGGCTATAACGGGGCGCCGAGAGGTCTCAAGCACTGTGAGGAGCTGGGCGGATGCCTCAGGGAAAAGCTGAAGGTGCCATCCGGAGAGCGTCATGAACTCTGCCGGGCGCTGCACGCAGAGCAGAATGCGATCATTCAGGCTGCTGTTCTTGGACAGAGCGTGGAAGGCGGCACGATCTATATCACGCATCAGCCCTGCGCGATCTGCTCCAAGATGATCGTCAATGCCGGGATCCGGAACATCGTTGTCCGCCAGGGCTATCCGGATCAATTAGCCGTTGACATTCTGGACGAGGCCGGTATTACGGTCCATATGCTGCAGAAAACGGAGTAATCTATTATGGTTGTAACCAAACTGGGGCTCCTTGGGATGTTCCTGGTCGCTTTCGCGATCTCGGCAGGCACGTCGCCTCTGGCGATTCGCATTGCGCCGAAGATCGGAGCGATGGACGTTCCCAAGGACAACAGAAGAATGCATAAAAAGGCAATGCCGCGCTTCGGCGGCATGGCGATCTTCCTCGGAACGGAGATCGCCATGGGGATCTTCCTGTTCAATCAGCCGAAGATCTATGCCGTCATGATCGGCGGCGCGCTGATGTATGCGCTCGGCGTGCTTGACGATCTGAAGAATCTGGACGCCAGGCTCAAGTTCGCCTGGCAGACCGGTGTTGCAGTCCTGATGTATGTGATGGGACTTCGGATCGAGTTCATCACGAACTATTTCGAATCCGGCGTCCTCCGGTTCGGCGTGGTGCTGTGCTTCGTGGTGACGGTCGTCTGGCTTGTCGGCATCACCAACACGATCAATCTGATCGACGGACTGGATGGCCTTGCTGCAGGCGTTGCAGCGATCGCCTCCCTGAGCGTCGCCTACGTCGCCTACATTCACGGGGACCGGTTCGGCATGATGATCGTCTGCGCGGGCATGGTGATTCTTGCGGGATCGGCGATCGGATTCCTGCCGTTCAATTTCTATCCGGCGAAGATCTTCATGGGAGACGGCGGCTCGCTGTTCCTCGGGTTCATGATCGCCGCGATGAGCGTGGTTGGCCCTCTGAAGAGGTCCACCCTGATCGCAGTGGTAGTGCCGGTTCTGGTGCTGGGACTGCCGATCTTTGATACGGCATTTGCGATCTTCCGCCGTGTGATCTCGCATCAGCCGATCATGCAGGCCGACCGTGGGCATCTGCACCACCGGCTGATGGCCTCTGGCTATGGACAGCGGAGAGCGGTTCTGATGCTCTACGGCATCAGCGGGATCATGGGTATGGCTGCGGTCCTGGTCAGCCGGGAGCTGATCACAGACGCGCTCGTGCTGATCGCGATCAACGTGGTCTACCTGTACGTGTTCCTGACGGATCCGAACCACAAGATGCCGATGATCCGCGCGGTGAACGTCCGGGAGGACGAAGAACGGCGCCGGCGCGAAGGAGAAATATAGAAAGTAGTGAGGCGGCCTCAGGCCGCCTCGTGTTTGCCTCGGAGTATTATGACAAGAACGAATGATATTACAATTGATAACCGAGTCCTTGCCAGACAGCTGGTAAAGATCGCTGTGCCGATCGCGATCCAGGGGGTCGTCTCCGCGACGCTGAACCTGATCGACAACCTGATGGTCGGCGCGCTGGGCGAGGTGGAGCTGGCTGCGGTCGGAGTCGGGTCGCAGATCTTCATGATCCACTACCTGTTCCTGTTCGGTATGAACAGCGGATCCGCGACGTTCCTGGCGCAGTTTTACGGTACGCGGGATATGGCCAACATCCGGAAGGTGATCGGATTCGCGATCACCGTGAGTTCCCTGATCGCGGTCGTCTTTTTCAGTGTCGGCTTTTTCGCAACCGATCCGTTCCTGCACATCTACAGCAACGACGAGCAGGTGATCGCTCTGGCGAAGGACTATCTGCGCATCGGGCTGCCGTGCTTCTTCTTTCTGGGCGTATCCGTACCGCTGACGACCGCCTTCAAAGCAACGCAGCAGACTAAGGTCCCGATGATCATCAGCTTCGTCGTTTTCGGCACGAATACAATCCTGAACTACATCTTGATCTTCGGCAAGTTCGGCGCGCCCGCGATGGGTGTTTCCGGCGCTGCGCTGGCCACGACGATCGCCCGCGGCATGGAGATCCTGATCGTCCTTACCGCAGCATGTCAGAAGAACGGGTTCATCAACCTCCGGGAACGGAAGGGCCTGTTCCGGCAGTTCTTCGGCTGGAAGAAGGAGTTTATCGCCCGCATCCTGAAAAACTCCGTCCCAACGACCTGCAACGAGGTGTTCTGGAGCATCGGGGTGTCGATGTATGTGGCGGCCTTTTCGCGCATCGGCGTCACGGCCTACGCGTCGTATCAGGCGGCCGCCTCGATCAATAACATCTTTTCGTTCGCGGCCTTCAGTGTCGGTGATGCCGCGCTGATCCTGATCGGCGAGAAGCTTGGCGAGCGAAAGCGAGACGAGGCGATCATCCTGGCGCGGAAGCTCCTGATCGTCGGTGTGGTGGTCGGCGTCGTGTTCGGCCTTCTGGTCATCGCGTCCGCCTATCCGCTGGTGAGTCTCTTCGCCCTGACGAAGCTGGGCAAAGTCTATGCCTTCCGTATCCTCCTCGTCTACGGCTCCCTGATGTGGCTGAACCTGTTTAACGGCATCAACATCACGGGCGTTCTGCGCGGGGGAGGCGATACCCGCTTTGCCGCAGCGGCGGAGCTCAGCTGCATCTGGTGCGTTGCCGTACCGATGGCATTCCTGTCCGCGCTGGTCTGGCATCTGCCGGTCTACCTGTGCGTGCTGGCGCTCAGAAGCTCGGATCTGGTCGAAGCCACGATCCTGTATCTGCGCGTGCGCTCTAAGAAGTGGGCGCGGACGGTGATCACAGGACTGTAACGGGCGCCGGATGTCCCCCGCCTCTATAAAGGGGGTGTTTCACGGGGACTGAAAACAGTGTAACACGCTGTGCGCACGGCGCTTGCGGCAGTCGCAGAAGACCCCTCCCATGAAGAATCGAAGCATCAAAAAACGGGGACGCTGTTCATGCAGCGTCCCCGCGTTTTTTCTGATTACATCATATTATCCTGCCTGCGGATCTTCAGCGTCGTCGTACGGACGAAATCCTCTTTACGCACGTGCGTAAACCGGATCCGTTTGTAGACCGGCATCTGAATATTGATCTCACGCACGATCTCTTGGAAGCGGTCTGTCAGCTCCTCGTAAGTGGGTTCGTAGCCGAGCTCTTCCTTGATCGCCGCCTTGTCCGGGAAGATCTGGACACCGACGATCTCTTCCTTGTTCTCTCCTTCCCGGTTGATATACGGGAAGACCATGCACTCCGCTACGAACGGGTGCGCATTGATCAGGTCCTCGATCTCTTCCGGATAGACGTTCTCGCCTGTCTTGGTGACGATGATGTTCTTCTTGCGGCCGGTCAGGTGGAGCCAGCCCTCATTGTCCAGGAATCCCAGGTCGCCGGTGTGCATCCAGCCATCCGGTTCCATGACCTCCGCGGTCTCTTCCGGCATGTTGTAGTAGCCGAGCATGACGTTCGGTCCCTTGAACATGACCTCGCCGATGCCGTCTGCGTCTGCGTCATCGATGCGGACGGAACCGGTCATGACGGGAACACCGACGGAGCCGGCTTTGCGGTAACGCTCGCGGTCCGCGCTCATCGGAGTACCGGAGATCAGCGGCGTACACTCGGTCATGCCGTAGCCCTGCAGTACGATGACCCCAAAATCCTCAAACGCCCGGCAGATATTCGGCGCCAGAGCCGCCGCGCCGGTGACGACGATGCGCAGCTCGCCGCCGAGCTCGTCCAGCACGGATTTAAAGATCTTCCGGCTGATGTTGATGCCGCTCTTCCGAAGGGCTCTGTTCAGCTTCATCATGCGGTCAAACAGCTTCTGCTTGCCGCTCTCCTCGATGCCCTTGGCGATGCGGCCGTAGACGACCTCCAGCACGCGCGGCACGACGATGATGACCGTGTTATGGGCCTCCTTCATATTCTTGGAGATGTACTTCAGTCCCTCGCAGAATGCCGTGCTGGCGCCGCGGTAGAGGACGAGCAGCATTCCGAGGGTGCACTCGTAGGTGTGATGGATGGGCAGCATGGATAGGGTCTTATCCGTCGGCAAAATATGCGCGATCCTGCACACATCCATAATATTGATCATGATATTCCGGTTGCTGAGCATGACGCCCTTGGGATTTCCGGTGGTTCCGCTCGTGAAGAGGATGACCGCCAGCGCATCCGGATCGATCTCGATGCTTGCGAAGTCGCCCTCATCGCTGTCCGCCTCTGCGAGGAGCTGCCGCCAGTCGTAGACGTTTACCTCCTGTTCGAATAAATCCTGATACTTAGCCGGATCCAGTCCCGTTGGCTGCGGTGCTTCCGCGATATCTGTCCGGTCACCGTAGAACTCCATGACGACGAGGTTCTTCACCATCGGAAGACCCTTCAGCTTCTTGCATTCCGCTCTCGTGCAGAAGATCGTGTGGCTGTCCGATGCGCGCATCAGGTTGCCGATCTCCGGTCCGGACAGCTCCTTGTCGATCGGAACGACAAGGCCTGCGCCGCAGATCACTGCAAGGTAAGTGGCGATCCATTCGTAGCAGTTCTGGCCCATGATGGCGATGCGTTCGCCGGCGAGGCCCATTTTTAAGATTTTGTTCCCCAAGGCATTCACATCGTGCTGCAGCAGCGTGTACGAGATGGGGACGTACTCTTTCCCGCGCGCGGCCTTGACCCAGAACGCAGGATTATCCGGATACTTCTGGGTGCTGGATGCGAGCATTCCCTTGACGGTCGTCTCGTCCGTAATATCTTTATACCAGTAATGATCAAAGCGCTGGTCAGCGCCAACGCATTCTTTTCCGACTTCCCACATAATATACCTTTCTACTGATCATAGAATCGAAAATCTATCTCCATTCTAACTTTTTTTGAATGCGCGGTCAAGAATTTCGGGGGATGAGATAGCATTGACGCGAGGCTGCCTGCCAACGTATAATAGGATTTGGTGAGAAATAGAACTATGAATAGTAAGAATGCGCAGAATTACATACTGATCGTCACGACAGCCCTGTTCTGGGGCCTGTCTTTTGTTGCGATGAACGCGCTTTTGGACTGGCTTGAGCCGGCGCAGATTCTGGCGGGACGGTGGACGCTGGCGGCGGCATGTTTTGCCGTGATCCTTCTTGTGAAAAGGCACCGCATTGAATTTCGCGGTAAAAGCATCCGGTTCCTACTTCTGACCGGTCTCGCGGAGCCGGTGCTGGAAGCCTTCTGTGAGACCAATTCGCTTCGCTATGTGTCGCCGTCGATCTGTTCGATCTTCATCGCCACGGTACCCTGCGTCGCGCTGATCATCGGCATGCTGGTATTTCACAAGAAGACGAACCAGAAGGGGATCTTCAGCATCATCATCGCGTTTTCCGGCGTGCTGGTCTGTACAATGTTCTCGCCGGACTTTGCCGCGGGCGGGAGCTTTCAGGGCTACCTGCTGCTGATCTGCGCGGTGACATTCGCTGCGGTCTATGGCTTCTTTTCCAACCGGGCGAGCGAAGGCTTCAGCACCCTGGAGATCACTGCCGTCATGGCTTTTGAAGGCTGTGTCTCCTTCAATCTCATCGCGCTTCTGACGGGACACGGTCTCGACACCTATGTGATGATCGTGACGAATCCGCAGGTGCTGGTGCCGGTGGCACTGCTGGGCATCTTCTGCTCCTGTGTCTGCTATGCGTGTTGCAATCAGGTGATGAAGACGATGAACATTGCTCTCGCCAATAACATGATCAGCTGTCTCGTTACGGTCGTAGGCGTCATCGCTGGTATTACCATCGCGGGCGATCCTGCCGGCTGGTATACCGCTGTCGGCCTTGCGCTGACGCTGACCGGCGTGTGGCTGTCATCCAGGGCAGAGGAGGAATCCGCATGAAGGAACAGTTTCTCGTACATCCGATCCCGCCGACCTGGGACGAGAGCTCCCGGGTTCTGATCCTTGGAAGCTTCCCATCGGTCAAATCGCGGGAGATGGGATACTTCTACGGACACCCGCAGAACCGGTTCTGGAAAGTGCTCGCGCGGATTTTCGCAGAAGAGGTTCCGATGACGGTTGAGGAAAGGCGTGCCTTTCTGCTGCGTCATCATCTGGCAGCCTGGGATGTGCTCGCATCCTGCCGCATCACAGGATCGTCGGACAGCAGCATCCGCGATGCGGTGCCGAACGATATCCTGCCGATCCTGGAGGGGTCACAGATCCGGACGATCTGCTGCAACGGAAAGAAGAGCCATCAGATTTACCGGAAGTACATGGAGCCTGCCGTAGGGCGTGAGGCAGTCTGCCTGCCCTCGACCAGCCCGGCCAACGCAGCCTGGAGTCTTGAGCGGCTGACTGCGGCGTGGGGCGAGGTAATACGAGGATAAAAAAACCCGGCGATTTCTCGCCGGGATCTTTGTTTCAGGACTAACCGATATAGCGGCTCTCAATGTAGTAGCGCTTCTCGTTTGCTTCTCCCATGGAGAAGGTCTTGCGCGGAAGTGCTCCATCTGCAGCGACTGCCGGGAAGAGCATGAACTTGTCCATAGCCGGAAGCAGGAATCCTGCGTTTCCGTCCTTGGCAGCCAGATCTTCTACAGTAGCGGCGCCGTGGATGTAGTCGATCTCCGCATCCTTGCGTTCCTTGACGATCACGTCCAGCGCGTTCTGCAGAGCGCCGACAGCCAGCTTGCTCTTCGGCTTTTCGATGATGATCGTGCAGTGCTCGCCGCCTGCCATGCACGGTACTGCGAAGCAGCCTTCCTGTGCCTTAGCGCCGGCCTCAGCCAGATGAGCTCCGCCGTTCTGCTCCGCGAGCAGTTCTACGGTCTCCTTGATCAGATCCTTGCCGCTCTGTCCTTTAGATGCGAACAGGACGCGGTGGATCGGCTCGAACACGATGCCTTCATCATAGATATTCTCGATCTCGCAGAGCGCGTAGCGTGCCGGGTGGTTCTTCTGCTCTTCCGGAGACAAAGTCTTCTTCAGATTCTCCCAGTTCGTCTTAGCGGTAGCGAGCGAATGGTTGCCGTCTCCCATTGCCTGGAAGATTACGTGGCCTTCGCCGTACTTCTCAACAGCCTTGTCGAAGAGCGCGGACAGTGCAGCGCGTGCGCCTTCCAGATCCTTCGCTTCGATAAAGTCGCCGCTGACATGACCGCCGTCCAGCATCAGGTCGGTGTCATAGATCGGTGTCTTCGGCGCGTTGACCAGCGGCTCGATGACGGTGTGATCCGGATCGTCGATGAGGATCAGGATGTGCGGCATCTCGATCGGCGCGCCTTCTCTGATGCGCAGACGAGGCGGGATACGCTCTACGACTGTTCCTTCTGTCGCGCGGGTCAATGATGTAGATCCTTTATTAAAATCATAGCTCTCAAGATCAGTTGCGATGACGAGTCCAAGACGGGTGCGTCCTTCTGCGGTACGCTTGACCAGCATGCAGCCTTCCGGAAGGGTGCGCAGCGTTCCGTCTGCCATATACTGATTCATGGCTGCGCGGATCGCCTTGATCTTATCTGCCTCTCCCGGCTTGTCCAGGAAAATCTCAGGCAGCATCAGGCGGAGTGTAGACGGTGCATCTCCGACGATCTCTTCTGCCTTTTCCCAGTAGTCCGGCTGCGAAGTGAACTGGTCGCATGCCACTACTGCCCATTTGCTGTAATCGGTCCCCTCTTTCGGAACCATGATCTTGGGAATGTGGAATCCAAATGTTCCCCAATCATATAACGCCATGATGAAACCTCCTGTTTTAAATAAACATTAACTGAAACGATTTATAAGAGCAAATCGCTCCAAGTATATTCTAGCACACGGGTTCCAAAGGGTCAACGAGATTACCCTGCAGACGCTGAAGTGTGGACGAATGCGCGGTTTTGTGTTATAGTGGGAAACAGAAAAAGGAATGAAAAAGGAAAACAGACCTGTGACGGGCGGTCATGTTCAGTTTTGTTTGTTCTAGGAGAGGAGTAAGCATGAACGTCAATTGGTTTAAGAATCCTGACCATGTGGTCTATGCAACGGTAGAGCAGTTTGCAGACAACTTCGGAAAAGAGACCGGGATCAGCGATCTCAGAGATAAGCTTGAGGCTTTTCACCGCGATCCGGAGGCTGTCGAGATGAATCTGAAAGGATTGAAACGCACTTCGCTGAAGGTTTTCATCCCGAACAAGGTGTTCGATGAGGAGATCGAGATGGGAGACAGCGTCTGGGTCTATATGGGAGAGAACTACGAGGCATACTGCATCTACTGGCCGCAGGAATAGAAAATGCGCCCCGCGTGTGGGGACGCACCTTTTCTAGCGTGGTTTACGGCGCTTTGCGCGGGCTTCCCGTGCAAGGCGCTTTTTCGTTTTCGGCTTCATGACAGACCAGCCGAACCGTCCCAGCGGACGGCGCTTCAGGCCGAAGTACTCGCCGTGGCTGTAGGCGACCAGAGAGGCTTTGTCCAGGCAGAGTCTTCCGTCCTCGTTGAACAAAGTCTCGTCCGCATGTACCCGCACGATCTCGGCGATAAACATATCATGCGTAGGATACTCGCGCACCTCTTTCACAACGCATTCGAGATTGACCGGCGATTCGCAGACGAGCGGCGCGGAGACGATCTCCGCCTCCTGCCTGGTGAATCCGCAGGTCTGGAATTTATCCATATCCCTGCCGGAGCGGACGCCGCAGAAGTCCACCTCTTTCGCGATCTGTTCGTTCGTCAGGTTGATGACGAACTCGCCGCTCTCCGAAATGATGTGATGCGAATAGCGGGATTTCCGGACGGAAATATAGGTGATCGGGGGATCGGAATTGATGATGCCGGTCCAGGCGATTGTGATCAGATTGTCGTTTCCCTGCGCATCCCGGCAGGAGACCAGAACCGCCGGGGTGGGTGCGAGCATCGTGCCCGGTTTCATCGAACGTTTCGTCATAGTTCCTCCTGGAAAAAAGCCTCCGCAGTGCGAAGGCCATAAGAGACAGTTGTTACAGGGCCGCCTTGATTGCAGCGAGCAGATCGCCGTAATCCTCAAAGGCCGGAATATCCGGGTACTCTGCCTTGATTGCATCCGTCGAGCGGAACAGGAAGCCTGCCTTACTCGCCTGGATCATGCCCAGATCATTGTGGCTGTCGCCGAACGCGATCGTATCGTATCCGATGGACTGCAGCGCTCTGACCGTGCTGAGCTTGGACTGCTCGACGCGCATGGTGAAATCGTTGATCGTGCCATCCTCACCGACGACCAGCGTGTTGCACATCAGAAGAGGCCAGTCCAGCTTGGCGAGCAACGGCGACGCGAACTGCTCAAACGTATCGCTGAGCACAATCGTTGGGACGATCTGGCGCAGCTCGTTCAGGAACTCTCTGGCTCCCGGAAGCGGATCGATCTTGGAGATGGTCTCCTGGATCTCTTTCAGTCCGAGGCCGTGCTGCTTCAGAATGTCCAGTCTCCAGTACATAAGCTTCTCATAATCGGGTTCGTCGCGGGTCGTTCTCTTCAGCTCGGGAATGCCGGAAACCTTAGAAAATTCAATCCAGATCTCTGGTACGACAACGCCTTCCATATCTAAACAAACGATATTCATACCTACTTCACCTTTCTGTATATTCTTGTTTCTTTTACTTTAATTGGAGATTCGCATTGTGTCAACTGTAAAAACAATGGTATACTACTGGGAAAGAGAGGTGAAAAATATGGATAGTAGATTACAGGAGATCATCGAAGAGAGTAATAATATCGTATTTTTTGGTGGCGCAGGCGTTTCGACCGAGAGCGGCATTCCGGACTTCCGGTCCGCGTCCGGTCTCTATCACGCGCAGGAGGTGTACGGACATTCTCCGGAGACGATGCTGTCACATTCCTTTTACATGCAGCATACCAAGCTGTTCTATCAGTACTATAAAGAGAATCTGATCCACACGGAGGCAGAGCCGAATGATGCGCATAAGGCTTTGGCCGCTCTGGAGGCCGAAGGCAAACTGAAGGCGGTCGTGACGCAGAACATCGACGGTCTGCACCAGAAGGCCGGGAGCAAAAATGTGTTTGAGCTGCACGGAAGCGTGCTGCGCAATTACTGCGAGCGGTGCGGGGCCCCATTCGATCTGGACTATGTGATGGATGAGGAGAACTGCAAGGATGGGATCCCTTACTGCAGCAAGTGCGGCGGCCGTATCAAGCCGGACGTCGTTCTCTACGAGGAATCCCTGGATAACGACTGCATCACCGGAGCGGTGAACGCGATCATGCAGGCGGACACGCTGATCATCGGCGGCACGTCCCTGGTCGTCTACCCGGCAGCCGGCCTGATCCAATACTTCCACGGAAAGCACCTGGTGCTGATCAACAAGGATTCGACCTCTTATGACAATCGCGCGGATCTGGTGATCCACGACTCAATTGGAAAGGTTATGAAGCTATAATGAATATTCTTGTAACAAATGATGACGGATTTGATTCCGCAGGGATCCATGCTCTGGCGGATGCGCTGAGCAGTGTCGGAAACGTGTATATCAGTGCGCCGGCCACGCAGCAGAGCGGTGCCAGCCAGTCGATCACGATACACGGATCGATCACAGCCGAAAAAAGAGAGTTCACCGGCGCAGCCGGCGGGCTCGTCGTAAACGGAACCCCGGCAGACTGTATCAAGATGGGATTCCAGGTTTTCGGCGAAGACGGAATTAAATTCGATCTGGTCTACAGCGGAATCAATAAGGGAAGCAATCTGGGAAAAGATACGCTCTATTCCGGAACCGTCGGCGCCGCGATCGAAGGCGCGCTGTATAACGTCCGGTCTGTCGCGGTCTCGCTGGACAGTCATTCCGCTGAGTATTTTGATGTGGCATGTGAGATGGCGGTCGGGGTCGTAGATTTTGTCATGGACAAGCTCACCCCGGACACGCTCCTGAACATCAACGTGCCGTATCTCCCGAAGGAGGAGATCAAGGGCGTCCGCGTGACGAGGCTCGGCGAGCGCTACTATAACGACCTGTTCATCCCTGACGGAAACGGCGGCTACATGCTGGACGGCACGCCGGTCCTGGTCGAGGACAAGGAGAAGATCTATGATATGACCGCCATTGCAGACGGATATATCTCTATCACGCCGATGACGTTTGACTACACGCAGGAGTCGATGCTGGAGACGGTTCGGGCGCAGAACTTTGGATTTCGGGGGTAGCTATGACGGACATTTTTAAACGTGGATTAGACACCCTGAAGGATCGGGCTCTGCTGGAGGAGTATTTCCACGGATACGATTACCGGGGAGCGGGCTATACGTTTCTTGCGAATTACATCTGGAGAAAGAGCTACTGCCCGTGCTGGGAGCGGATCGGTGAGTATCTGCTGCTGGCCGGCATCAACTGTCTGGGCGAGTCCAGGGAGGCCTATCTGGCATTTCCGCTGACCAGAAACGGTCAGTATGATGCGGCGAAGGTCCGCGAGGCGATGCTCATCGCGCGCCGGAGATTCCGGGAGCAGGGAATCGAGCTTTCGATGGTCGGCATACCCGCGCATCTGCTGCCGGTCATGCGGGAGGCCTTTCCGACGGAAATGGAGTTCGAGCACGGACGGGACTACGACGAGTACGTCTATGAGAAGGAAAAGCTCATCTACCTGCCCGGACGGGCGCTGCATAAGAAGAAAAATCATCTGAACTATTTCTATCGCACTTACCGGTATGAAGCGCGGCCGCTGACCGCTGATCTGCTGCCGGACGTACTCCGGCTGACGGATCAGGTGAAGGAGGAGAGGGCTTTCGATGAAGAGGAGCTTGCAAGCCTGGAAGCGGAGAAGGATGCGATCACGGAGATGATGCAGTTCCTGGACGAACCGGATGTATATTCCGTCGGGATCTTTCTTCACGGAAAGCTGGAGGCTTTCGCGATCGGGGAGAAGCTGAATGAGGATACGGCGGTAGAGCACTTTGAGAAAGGCAACGACGGGATCCGCGGGATCTACCAGGCGGTCTGCAGTGAATTTTGCAGCAGTCTGCCGGAAGAGATCCGATTTGTGAACCGCGAGGAGGATATGGGGCTCGAAAACCTTCGGCATGCCAAGGAATCCCTGCGTCCGCATCACATGGAGGAGAAATATAGAGGTTGCTTTTTGAAGGGTGCTATTGTAGAATAATTGAGAGTGCATTAGTATGCACAGAAATGAGTAAATTGTTTCTCTGGTCTGGTTCCGCGGGCCGGGAAATAGGTGTTTTTAACAAGGAGGTACACGCAAAATGAAAGATGTAGTAATAGTCGGTGCTGCCAGAACAGCGATCGGAACCTTTGGTGGATCCCTGAAGAACGTTCCTGCCAGAAAGCTGGGCGCTATCGTTATCAAGGAAGCCATCGAGAGAGCTGGAATCAAGCCGGAGCAGGTAGAAGAGGTCATCATGGGCGACGTTCTGCAGGGTGGACTCGGTCAGAACGTAGCAAGACAGATGTCTCTGGACGCTGGTCTTCCGATTGAAACACCGGCCATGACCATCAATAAGGTTTGCGGTTCCGGTCTGAGAGCAGTCGAGCTGGCAGCACAGATCATCAAGGCAGGAGACGCTGACATCATCGTAGCAGGTGGTGCAGAGAACATGTCCGCGACTGCATATGCTATTCCGTCTGCAAGATGGGGACAGAGAATGTTCGACGGCAAGATGGTTGACATGATGGTTAATGACGGCCTTTGGGACGCATTCAACAACTACCACATGGGAATCACCGCTGAGAACGTAGCAGAGAAGTGGGGACTGACCAGAGAACAGCTGGATGAGTTCTCCCTGGCTTCTCAGCAGAAGGCAGAAGCTGCAATTAAGAGCGGCAGATTTAAGGACGAGATCGTTCCGGTTACCATTCCGCAGAGAAAGGGCGACCCGATCGTATTCGATACAGACGAGCATCCTAAGTTTGGATCCAGCCTGGAGAAGATGGGCAAGCTGAAGCCGGCATTCAAGAAGGACGGCGGTGTTGTTACAGCTGCTAACGCTTCCGGTATCAATGACTCCGGCGCTGCTGTAGTCGTTATGTCCGCTGAGAAGGCTGAGGAACTCGGTCTGAAGCCGCTGGCTAAGATCCTGTCCTATGCTTCCGCAGGTGTTGATCCTTCCATCATGGGCGTTGGTCCGGTTCCTGCAACCCAGAAGGCTCTGAAGAAGGCTGGTCTGACGATCGACGATATCGATCTGTACGAGGCAAACGAGGCATTTGCTGCACAGTCTCTGGCAGTAGGCAAGGAGCTCGGACTTGACCCGGCTAAGCTGAACGTCAACGGCGGAGCTATCGCTCTTGGTCACCCGATCGGAGCTTCCGGCTGCAGAATCCTCATCACTCTGATCTACGAGATGATGAAGAGAGAAGATGTAAAGAAGGGTCTGGCTACCCTGTGCATCGGCGGCGGAATGGGTACTGCACTCATCGTGGAGAAGTGCTAGTCTCTGAAGAAAAATCGACTGCATTTAGCTGAATAAGCTGACAATGGCTGCATGGAGGAATCCTCTGTGCAGCCGTTTTGTTTTGTGGTACAATAGGAAAAGAAAGAACGCAAGGGGAGAGATTAAAAGGGGAAAGAAATGGTTAGATTTTTGAGAGTGCTGGTCGTCCTGATGATCTGCATACTGGCGGCCGGAGGAGTCTACATCTGGAAGACGATGAATGAGACGCGGACGACACCGCCGGTGCTGACTTTGCTCGGTGAGAAGACGGTGGAGCTGCCGCAGGATACGGAATATGAGGATCCCGGCTACGAGGCGACCGATGCAACCGGAAGAGACATCACAGACCGCGTTAAGGTCGATGTCCCGGCGATGGATGAGAATGGAACCTTTACCGTGACTTACACCGTGACGGATGCGCAGGGGAACTCGGCGTCTGCCGAGCGGACCGTGACCCGGAACTGGTCCACCCAGACCAAGGAGGGCAGGGAGCGAGGGCTGCAGATCCTGGCCTATCACGATGTCTATGACGGCATGCATGCGCCGGCTGTCCACGGGGACGATATGATCGCGAACGAGGTGCTGACGGCGGAGCTGCAGTACTTTATCGACAATAACTACTATTTCCCGAGCTGGGATGAGGTGTACGACTACCTGTCGGGCATGATCGACCTTCCGGAGAAGAGCATCGTGATCACCTTTGACGGCGGAGCGGAAGGCTTCCGCGTATGGGGCGCACCGATCATCGAGGGAATGGATATGCGGGCAACCGTGTTCTGCGAGACGGAGGAGAACCTGAAGGCGCTGAAAGCGGAGAAGTATAAGCATATCGAGATTCAGGCCGCATCGACGGATCTGGAGGGATTCGATGTCTATGCCTATCCGAACGGCTCCTATACGGATGAGGATAAGAAGAAGGTGAAGAAAGCCGGGTTCCGCATGGCGTTTACGCTGGATGACGGCAAGACGTTCCCGGATAAGGACCTGTACTCCCTGACTCGTATGTACATCCGCGGAAATATGACCTTCTATTCCTTCTCGAGACTGATCGAAGGATTTTAAAACATGAAGATCCAGATACCGGAATATGTGAATCAGGTCCTGGCGGCGCTTGCGCGCGCCGGTTGGGAAGGCTATATCGTGGGCGGCTGCGTCCGCGATATTTGTCTTTCTCGGATCCCCTCTGACTGGGATGTTTGTACACCGGCGAGGCCGCAGCAGATCAAGGAGGCGCTGAAAGGCTTCCGGACGATCGATACGGGAATTCAGCACGGCACGGTAACCGCACTTTCCGATGGGAAACCGGTTGAGATCACGGCCTGCCGCGTCGACGGGAACTACAGCGACGGCAGACACCCGGACAGCGTGACTTTTACGGATGATGTGACAGAGGATCTGGCGCGGAGAGACTTTACGATCAACGCGATGGCGTACAGCGAGGCGCGCGGACTGGTCGATCCGTTTGGTGGACGCGCCGATCTTGCGGCTGGAATCATCCGCTGCGTGGGAGATCCGGCGCAGCGATTTACGGAGGATGCGCTTCGCATCATGCGGGCGCTTCGGTTTGCGTCTGTGCTGGGATTTGCGATCGAAGAGGAGACGGAACGAGCCGTACGGGAGCTTGCCGGGACTGTCCGGCGTGTTGCGACGGAGAGGATCCAGGTGGAACTCTCCAAGCTTTTGACCGGCTCCTACGTGAACCGGATCCTTACCGCGTACCGGGAGACGATTTCCGCGTGCATCGGGCAGAACCTGCCTGCGGTAACGGATCTTGAGCGCCTGCCGGATGCCCTTCCGGTGAGACTGGCCGCCCTGCAGCCGCTGGACCTCAAGGCGCTGAAATATGATAATAAGACGATTGCGCTGGCTTATGGGATCGCAGAAGCTGCCGCATCGATGCAGGATGCGGAGCCCTGCAGAAGAGAGCTTCTGCTGCTGCTCCGGGACCTCGGGCAGGATGCGGTGCGCGGCGGCCTTGCGCTGCGCGGCTATGACGACCGGCTTCTTTCGGAAATCCTCGAGTCCGGCGCCTGTTACAGCCTCCGGCAGCTCGCTGTCAGCGGAAGAGACCTGACCGGCCTGTCCGGGCCGGAGATTGGGGAGACCCTTCAGGCGCTGCTGCTCGCAGTCATTCTCGGACTCGTTCCGAACGAGCGGGATGCGCTGCTCAGCTATGTGAAAACGATACGGAACGGATCTTCCGTGATCTGAGTCCGAAAAGACGCGCCGGCGCGGGAGTTTTTCCTGCGTCGGCTTTTTGAAATCCTTGCAAATCCAATAATAGCATGCTAATATATATGCCATGGGAAGAGATACGAAAGATTATGGCCATCAGCATTTCAGTCCGGAACTGATCCGACAGCTGGAAGATCCGGAGTATGCGAAGGCCGCAGAAGCATACGAGCGGGAAGCCCGCAGAAGAAGAGCCGCAGCCAGCAGAAATGCTGATGCGGATGTTTCCGTTTCACAGAGTGCCGGCCAGGGGGGTTATGGCAGCCAGAGTTACGCAAATCAGGGGGGATACGGCAGTAACCAGTATTACGGCAGCCAGAATGCGAACGGTCAGCAGTACACCCGTGAGCAGCGGAATCGAAGCTACGGCAGAAAGAAGAGCAGAAAGCAGCCGCAGAGAGCGCGCCGCGTAGATCAGATGGCCTACGGAGGCGCGGGAGCGTCCGGTGGAAACGGAGGCGGCAGGCCGGTTAAGAAGAAAAAGAAGCACGTGATCCGGAACATTTTCCTGATCCTCATCGTGCTGATCATCGCGCTCATGGCGTATCTGATGTCGCTCACGGCGAATCTGGATCGGGTGGATACGAGCGGTGAAGATTTTGCCATATCCAGTGAGGCGGCAAGAGGCCTCGTGGGATACCGGAACATCCTCATCCTAGGTTCGGACGCCCGCGCGGATGAGAGTCTGGACGGCAGCAGGACCGACGCGATCATCATCCTCAGCATCAACCGCATGAACAGCGACGTCCGGATGATCTCCGTGATGCGTGACTCTTACCTGAAGTTCCGCCTGTCAGACGGAGAACTGGGACTCGATAAGCTGACGCACGCGCATGCGTTCGGCGGAGGCGTGAATGCGGTGGAAGGCCTGAACCGGTGCCTTGATCTGAACATTAAGGAGTTCGTCGTCTTTGACTGGAAGGCGGTCGCGGACACGGTCGATACGCTTGGCGGAATCGAGGTCAATGTTAAGAAGAATGAGGTCGGCGATCTGAACACATGGGGACCGGAGACCGCGGAGAATGTCGGAAAAAGCTGGACCAGAGTCCGGCATACTGGCATGCAGACGCTGGACGGACCGCAGGCGGTCACGTATTGCCGCATCCGTAAGAACTCCGGCGGAGACACCAGCCGCGGAAGCCGGTATAAGACGGTAATGGCGGCCGTGATGAAGAAAGCGGCGTCGAATCCGATGAAGCTGAACGCGCTCTCCGAGGAAGTCATGCCACAGGTCCGGACCAATATGTCGCAGACGCAGCTGGCGACGCTGATCATGCGCGCGCCGTTCATGGACAGCGAGAAGAGCATCGCCTGGCCGAAGAAGTATTACGGCGGGATTGTCGGCGAGGTCTGGTACGCGGTGCCGCAGACGCTCAACACCAATGTCAGAAGACTGCACCGCAAGGCATTCGGCCAGAAGAACTACACGCCTTCCGAGACGTGCCGCAGCATCAACGATGAGATCATAAATGTCACAGGCATTCAATAAACCAGGAGGAATCCTATGAGCGAGAACACATCCAATAATTTCATTCATAACATTATCGATATCGATAATGAAGAGGGCACTTACGGGGGAGAGGTCTATACCAGATTTCCGCCCGAACCGAACGGCTACCTTCATATCGGACATGCCAAGTCGATCTGCCTGAACTTCACGACCGCGCAGAAGTACGGCGGGAAAACGAACCTTCGGTATGACGACACAAATCCGGTGAAGGAGGACGTGGAGTACGTGGACTCGATCGAGGAAGATGTCCGCTGGCTGGGATTCCAGTGGGATAAAAAACTCTGGGCGTCCGACTACTTCGATACGATGTACGAGGCTGCGGTGGAGCTGATCAAAAAGGGACTCGCCTTTGTGGACGATCTCTCTGCCGAGCAGATCCGTGAGTACCGCGGTACGCTGACGCAGCCGGGCCGTGAGAGCCACTGCCGGAACCAGAGCGTAGAAGAGAACCTTGCGCTGTTCGAGCGGATGCGCGCAGGCGAGTTCGCGGACGGGGAGCGTGTGCTCCGCGCGAAGATCGACATGGCATCCCCGAACATCAATATGAGAGACCCTGTCATCTACCGTATCGCGCACACGTCGCATCACAATACTGGAGATAAATGGTGCATCTATCCGATGTACGACTTTGCTCATCCGATCGAGGATGCGATCGAGGGAATCACCCATTCGATCTGCACGCTCGAGTTTGAGGATCACAGACCGCTGTATAACTGGGTGCTGGAGAAGGTCGGCTTCTGGCCGCATCCGCCCAAGCAGATCGAGTTCGCGCGTCTGAACCTGACCAATACCGTCATGAGCAAGCGTCTTCTCAAGGCGCTCGTCGACGAGGGAAAGGTCGACGGATGGGACGATCCGCGCATGCCGACGATCGCCGGACTGCGCCGCAGAGGCTATACGCCGGAATCGATCCGGAACTTCTGCGAGGAGATCGGCGTGGCTAAGGGCAACAGCCTGATCGACGTGGCGATGCTGGAGCACTGCATCCGTGATGACCTGCAGAACAAGGTGCAGAACCGGAATGTGATCGAGGATCCGATCAAGGTGATCCTGACCAACTATCCGGAGGACAAGACCGAGATGGTCGAGGTTGAGAACAACCGCAACGTGCCGGAGATGGGGAATCGTGAGATCCCGTTCAGCAGAGAGATCTGGATCGATGGCGCTGATTTTATGGAAGTGCCGGTCAAGAAGTACTTCCGC
>JAFOML010000040.1 GCA_017425345.1 Eubacterium sp.
CGTCAAGACAGAGCTGTCGAGTCCCATGGATATACTTGGAGCTCAGGGAACCTTCACTTGACGCAAAAAGCTCTGGAATTTCAATGGATTTTGCGTCGAGACAGAGCTGTCGAGTCCCATGGATATACTTGGAGCTCAGGGAACCTTCACTTGACGCAAAAAGCTCTGGAATTTCAATGGATTTTGCGTCGAGACAGAGCTGCCGAGCCATTTGGTAGCACTTTGCGCTCAGGGCACCCTCGCTTGACGCAAATGTATTGTCCGTGAAGCAGGTATGCCTCTCCTTGGGAAAAGTTGGCAGAGAATTGTTGCAAAAATTTTTACCATCAAAGAAACGGGTTTGACATCGGAGGAATTTGCATTTACACTCTTAGATAAGGAGAGCCTTGCCCTGGTACCCGGAGATGGATTCGGTGAAGCAGGGGAAGGATATATCCGCCTGACCTATGCGGCATCCGATGAGAATCTGAATGAGGCGCTGAATCGTCTGGATCATTTTATGAAAACAATACGAGGATAATATGAAAGTGCTTGTATTTGGATCCCTGAATATTGACTATGTGTACAGTGTGGATCACATTGTCATGCCGGGGGAGACGATCTCCTCTGGCGGACGCAGCGTTTTTGTCGGGGGCAAGGGACTGAATCAGTCCATTGCTCTTGCGCGAGCAGGAATGGAAACGTTTCATGCCGGCATCGTTGGTCCGGAGGGCGGCATGCTGATCGACGCGCTCCGTGACAGCGGCGTGGATGTTCACCACGTGAAGACACTGGATGCTCCGACTGGCCATACGTTTATTCAGGTCGATCAGAACGGTCAGAACAGTATCGTTCTTTTTGGCGGTACTAATCAGATGATAACCGAATCGTTCATTGATGAGGTTCTTGCAGATTTTGGCGAAGGAGACCTTCTGCTGCTGCAGAATGAGATCAATCTTCTGCCATCAATCATAGAAAAGGGCGCTGCCCGCGGAATGCTGGTCGCCCTGAATCCATCGCCGTTTGATGCTAAGATCAGCGCGTGCGATCTCTCGCGTATCGGACTCTTCTTCGTAAATGAGGTGGAGGGCGCGCAGATCAGCGGCGAATCGAAAGACCAGCCGGAAAGGATTCTGGACTGGTTTGCCGGCCATTATCCGGAATCCGGTGTGATCCTGACCCTCGGCGCAGACGGCGCCTGGTTCATGGAGGGAAAGACGCACGAGCGTACCTATGGTGAGGCTGTGCCCACAGAGGCAGTCGATACCACTGCTGCCGGAGACACCTTTACGGGATATTTCCTTGCAAGCTACTGCAGAGGAAGATCTCCTGCGTATTCACTGAATCTGGGCGCGCAGGCGGCATCGGTTGCAGTTTCCAGACCGGGAGCTGCGCCATCGATACCGTTTACAGACGAGTTATAGGAAATGAAGTATTTGATTGTCGGCGCAGGCGGCGTTGGGGGAACCCTTGCCGGACTGATGCGCCTTGGAGGAATCGAACATGTAGACCTGATCGCCAGAGGGGAGTCTCTCGAGGCGATGCGGGAGGGGATCACGTTTATCCGGAATGGGGCTGGTGAAGATTTTGTCACCGGAGCAAGAGTCTTTTCGCAGGAGGAATACCTCGAGACTGGAGAACATCCCGATGTCCTGTTTCTCTGTGTGAAAACCTACTCCGTAGAAGATGTCGCCCCGTTTCTGCAGAAGGCCGCCGGACCGGAGACGGTCATCATTCCCCTGATGAATGGGATCCGTACAGGTGATCTGGTTCGCCGGTATGTCCATGACCGGCAGATCGCAGACGGTTGCATCTACGTGTATGCGCGTAAGGACGGGCCCGAACGGTTCTGGATGGACTCTAAGATCCTCCGGATCGTGTTCGGATCAGACGATCCGGGAGTAGACAGCCGGATCCTTAAGCAGGCGGAAGCGGAGCTTGCTGCTGCCGGCATCCGCGTACAGTATGCGGAGAATATTGAACAGGAGACGCTGAAGAAATTCAGCTATGTGAGTCCTGCGGGGGCAACCGGGTTGTTTTACGGATGCCGGACGGAAGGGTTCCAGAAGGAGGGACCGGCGCGGGAGCTTTTCAAGGCGCTGATTCAGAATGTGATCGACCTTGGAAAGGCAATGGGCGTGGAGCTTCCGGCAGACATGCTCGCGCGCAATCTGGACCTGCATGACAGGTCTGTTCCGCAGGCAACCACGTCCATGCAGCGTGACGTGCTCGCCGGAGCGCAGAGCGAATATGATAATCAGGTGCTGGAACCGATACGGCTGGGCGAGCGCTACGGCGTCGCTATGACCGCCTATCGAATGGTTGCCGATCAATTGTCAATTTAACCTACTTTCATACATTCATACTTACTCGGGAACTGCTCGCGTGACTGCACGCGGGCGGCTTCTGTTTTTTTGTGAAGCTATTTTTTTTGAGGTCTTTCAGTCTCTGTGTGCTATACTAATTTGAGAAAGAGCGGGAGGTATTTATTACAATCATGATGGCAGAACAGAAACTGAAAAAATGGCAATCAGAACTGGATCAGCTCACGAAGAAGACCGGTATCTCGCTGGAACAGGTCTGCGACTATCTTGATCTAAATTATCAGAGTGAGATCGGCTTTTACGTCAAATTGCCGCGGAAGAGAACGACGTTTATCGGGATCGGAATGGCCTTCCGGCAGCCACTGGATGTGATCAACCGGTGGCTCAAGTATTACGCCGGAAAGAGGCAGCTTTACAGTAAGGATATACTGGAGGATCTGATCTGGATCTATCTGATCCAAGCGAACGTCAGCCGCCCGGACGGAAGGAACTATTTCCGCCTGTTTTCCGCATGTCAGGAAGAGGCGTATCGGACGTACGAGAAGATCTGGAGCGGGATCACGGCGAACGGGATGGAAACCGCAGATGTTGACCGCGATCTCAGCGAAGTTCCCTATGATGACCGGTTCTATGGGCTGAAGCTGTTTATCGTCGAGCACATGGAAGGTTTTACGACGGCATATAGTAAGCCGCGTCGCATGCTTTCCGAGTATGTGGAGAGCATTCTAGCCACCAAGGCCAAGGATACCAGGAGTAAAGACCGGGCATCCCTCGGATCGCTCCGCGGGTTTCTGGACGATTCCATGATCAACTACCTGTCTGGCGCCTGGGGGAATATCAACGTCTGCAATCCGAGGACCGGTAAGTACAGTGCCGGGATCAAGCACGTGCCGAAGAGCCGCAGATCGCATCTCTCGCTCTGCCTCGCTCTTGGTATGGGAAGAGAGGAGATCGATGAGTATCTTCATCTGATGGGATTCAGTCCGCTGAACGACAACGATATTCAGGAGAATACGCTCATTCGGATGCTCGGGCAGCTAGATGAGTCGCAGCCGCTCGTAAAGCAGTACAAGGCGAAATATATTCAGAAGACGGATGACCGGGAGATGCCGGTCGAAGAAGAACTGCAGGCTGCTGGGGAGATGCTGTCCAGAAGACAGGTCCTCTCTGAGGCATATGCAAAACGGAAAATGTCGTTTCCATATATGAAAGGTTGAGGAGAACATGCGCATACCGTATAGAAAATGGAATCCGGGACTGCTCCTGGCGGCAGTGATGCTGTTCATGTTCGTGCTTACGATGCATGCCTTTGCGGCGGAAGAAAAGATCTGGACGGATGCGGATACCGGCGCGCAGCTGACCTACCAGATGAAGGGGGAAGGAATCTGTATCACGGGGATCAAAGCGGTACCGCAGGACGGCTGCCTTAGGCTTCCGGCCGCGATCGATGGGACCGCAGTAACGGAAATCAGCGCGGCCGTATACAATAGTGAAAGTGTGAAACCGGACCTGGTCGAATTATATATCCCGGATAGTGTGACGGAGATCGATTACATTGCGTTCAACGATTACAGTTCATTAGAAGCTTTCCGGGTCGATCCTGCCAACCCGTTTTTTCAAGCAGAGGACGGTGTACTGCTCGATGTGAAGCGGCACAAGGTCGTCCGGTATCCCGAGGCGAAGGCGGGAACGCATTACGAGGTTCCCGCAGGCTACCAACTGGAACCCTGCGCATTCTTTGGGGCGCGCAATCTGACGTCTGTCACCTTACCGGAGGGGGTTTTCCGGATTCCCAATTCCTGCTTTGCCAGAGCTATGAATCTGGAAAGAATCGTGATCCCGGAAGGTGTGGTCAGCATCGAAGGCAACGCATTTTCCAGCTTTTGCGGTGAACAGAACAAGCTCAGGGAGGTGATCCTGCCATCCACAGTCCGTGAGATCGGATCTAATGCTTTTGAAAACTGCAGCATCACCTCGATCAGGCTTCCGGAGTCGCTGGAGAGCATCGGGGAGAGAGCATTCTCTGGCTGCAGCGAGCTTAGGACGATCGCGATTCCGGCGAAAGTAAGCAGGATCGGCGCCTATGCCTTTGATGGATGCGGCTTGCTGGAACTCATCCGGGTCGATCCGGAAAACCGCGTATTCACGGAAGAGAACGGCGCGCTGGTCGATAACCTGCATCATGTGCTGCTGCGGTACCCGCCGGCGCGGAGAGGCACGTTCTATGCGGTAACAGAAGGTCTGACACCGGGAGAAGGCGCGTTTAGCCAGGCGCGCTATCTGGAATCGATCGTTCTCCCGCCGGGAACCAGAGAGGTTCCGGATTACTTGTGTTATGAAGCGCTGCGGCTTTCGAAGATCATGATTCCGGACGAGGTGACCCGCATCGGCATGTGTGCGTTTACCAGGGCCGGTGTGAACGCGGCAGAGGAGTTTACCATCGATCTTCCCAATAGGCTGCAGACGGTCTGTTCGCACGCGTTTGCGGACAGCGGGGTCTGCATGATCCGGTTCCCGGAAGGTCTCTTTGAGATACAGAACGAAGCGTTCTTCCGCCTGAAGAACCTGCGGCACGTCTATGTCACACCAGGACCTGTGACGATCATGTACGGAAACTTTACAGAGAATGATGATCTGACGATCTACAGCCTCGCGGACTCCTCCATCGAGACCTATGCCGCGGAAAACGGCATTCGGTTTGTCGCAAGCACGAGAGAGGAATATGAGGCAGAGTACCCAACCGTAGAGCAGGAGCTTGTACTGCCTGCGTTGGAATACAACGTGACGACGAATGATGGGACGTTTGATCTGGGGGTACGGGCAAAGACTTTGTGCTCCTATCAGAACAGCAACCCGGACGCGGTCACGGTCTCCGCGGACGGAACTGTCACCCCAGTCGCCCCGGGGAGCGCGGAAATCCTGATCGTGGCGGTCGGAACGTGCAAATATCAGCCTGCAAGCGCTGTCATAACCGTGAACGTCACGTTCCCGCGGCAGACGCTCACCCTCAAGCGGAAGGGCAGGGCCGTCAAAGTGACCTGGGGAAAGATCGCCTGCGCGGACGGGTATCAGCTGTACGTGAAGGGGCCGGGAGAGAAGCAGTTCCGCTGCCGCGTGACCAAACCGGCGAATGTCAAGGCTGTGACGCACCGCGGCCTTGTCAGAGGAAAGACGTACCGGTATAAAGTAAGGCCATATAAGAAGGTTGGTAAGAATATCATTTATGGGCCGTTTTCGAAGGTCAGGAAGGTGCGCATCAAGTAGGAAGAAACTATGGATGAATCTGTCCGAAAAAAGTACGATCCGGTATTCGGCTCGTGGCATATCGTAGAGGAGATCGGGCACGGGGCGGTCGGCCGCGTGTATGAGATCCAGCGGGAAGAGTACGGCGTCACTTACCGGTCTGCTCTGAAGATCATTTCCGTGCCGGGCGATGAGGATGACATGCGCAGCGCGATGTTTTCGGGTGTCGCCAAAGAGGATCTGCCGGAGTACTATCGGAATCTGAAGGACATGGTGATCCGGGAGTTCCAGTATCTGGCGCAGCTGAAAGGGAACAGCTATATCGTCAGCTATGAGGATCATCAGGTCATCGAGCACGAGGACGGCATCGGATGGGATATCCTGATCAAGATGGAGCTTTTAGAGCCTCTCGTCGAGTTTTCGCTGGAGCACGAGCTGTCGGAGCGGGACGTTCTCCATATGGGGATCGACCTCTGCCGGGCGCTGGAATTCTGCCAGCAGTACGGGATCGTGCACCGGGATATCAAGCCGGAGAATATCTTCCTTGCGCCGAGCGGCGACTACAAGCTGGGTGACTTCGGTATTGCGCGCGTGGCCGAGAAGACGCAGGTAGGTCTGACGCGCAAGGGCACCTATATGTACATGGCACCCGAGGTCTTCCATGGAAACCCCTACGGCGCCTCGTCCGATCTCTATTCGCTCGGACTGGTCATGTACAAGTACCTGAATCATGACCGGTATCCGTTCATGCCGCCATATCCGGAGAAGATCGTCTACGATGATCTGGAGAAATCCTTTGTGAAGCGCATGGGCGCGGACTATCTGCCGGATCCCGACATGGGGTCGGAGGCGATGAAGATCATTCTGCGCCGAGCCTGCGCCCGCGACGTCAAATCGCGCTACCACTCCGCAGAAGAGATGGAAGCGGACCTGCTGACGGTGCAGGTGGGCGACGGAGACGCGATCGTGAAGAGGGAGACGGGCCGGCAGGCGAAAACGTCAGGCCTCACGCGCAGATGGAAGATCGCGCTGATCTCACTCCTCATCGTGGCTCTTTCCGCAGTCGGCATTTACGGACTCATCCCGAAAGCGGTATCGGACATCCGGGGGCTGGACGGCGATCTGCAACTCTATTATGACGAACCGCTGCAGCTTTCGACAGTCTGTGAGCCGGACTGGTTCAAGGATGAACCGGTCGAATATGAAAGTAACGATGAGAAGGTGTTTACCGTGTCGGCGGATGGACTGGTGAAGCCGGTCGCGCCGGGAAAAGCCATGCTGACGGCGAGCGCCCGCGAGTATTCCGAGTCGGTACAGGTTAAAGTCGTCCCCAAGGTGACGGCTATCACCGGCGTGGAGAAGAACTATTCGCTGAAAGTCGGAGACAAGAAGCGGCTTCGTCCTGTCCTCGTGCCGCGCGAGTTTAGGGATGAACCGATTACGTATAAGTCACAGAAGCCGAAGGTCGCAAAGGTTGGTCCTAAGGGCCGGATCACGGCTGTCCGCGCCGGCACGGCATGGATCCTGATCAGCGCGGGCGGTAAGACGACTCGGGTGAAGGTCAAGGTTACAAAACCTAAGCCCGAACCCACCCCCGAACCCGCCGTGACCTATTATGGCGGAGGCTCGTCCTATGGCGGATCGTCTTCCGGCGGGTCATCTTCCGGTGGGTCGTCCGGCGGCTCCAAGGGCGGGTCCAAGAAGTCGTCCGGTTCCTCCGGCAAGAAGCCCTCGGGCTCTGGCGGCGGATACTTCGATTCCGGTGACGACGAATATTTCTAAATGATGAG
>JAFOML010000041.1 GCA_017425345.1 Eubacterium sp.
AAGGACGTAGCGAACGACTGCAACGGGCGCCGGGAGCTTCAGCTCCTCCGGGTTTCAGTGGGGGATTATAACCCACCACTGAAAGTCGGAAATGGAACCCGCCGCCTATAGAGGCGGGGGACATCCGGCGCCCGTTATTAAATGTTATGCATGCAGGAATCCGTCGATGATCTTCGCCTCCGCTTCCTCCTCGGTGAGGCCGAGGGTGCGGAGCTTCAGGATCTGCTCGCCGGCGACCTTTCCGATCGCTGCCTCGTGAATGAGGCTCGCATCCAGGTCAGCTGCGAGAAGCTCCGGCTCTGCGTTGACGCGTCCCTTGTCTACCAGGATCGCATCACATTCCGAGTGTCCCATGCAGCGGTTGTTGCCGGCGATCTTGGAGTGGTACTCCTGATAAGATTCGCCCTTGGCAACGGAGCGGGAGATCAGGTTGACGCCGCTGTCCTCGCCATCGAGGTCGATGGCAAAATCCGTGCCCGCATACTGCTTCCCCTCTGTGAGGATGCTCTCCTTGATGACCAGCTTGGCACGAGGTCCTACCGTACCGCGGGTCTTCCGCATGGTATGATCGACGCCGCCAATCTGCGAAGTATTCATCTCCAGATACGAATCCGGTCCCAGTTCAACCTCCGTGACCGGGTCGATGATGCGGCTGCCGTCTCCATCGCCGGTGCCGATGTGCTTCTCTTCATAAACAACACGGGATCCTGCGCCCAGCATAAAGCGGTGAATGCCGTTATGTCTGGATTCCTCCTCGCCGTCCGTGTGGACGCCGCAGCCTGCAACGATCAGGATATCCGCGTTCTCGCCGATATGGAAATCGTTATAGACCAGATCATCGATGCCGCCTCTGGAAATGCAGGCGGGAATGTAAACCTTCTCTCCTTTGGTACCCGGATCGACGTAGATGTCCAGTCCCATGCCGCCTTCTTTCGGCTCGATCTTTACATGCTCTGTGCTCTCACGGCCCATGCAGGACCCGTTTCCTCTGATGTTATATGCACCGTCATAACCGTCTTCCGAATAATCGGAAACCAGTTTCAACAGTTCTTCCATTACCTTGTCATTCATACCCGGAACTCCTTTCTGAGATTGTTGGCCAGATTCGAACAGTCGTCCTTACCGGTCGGGCAGATCGTCTTCTCATCTGCCAGAAGCTGCGGCAGCACTTCCTCCCTAGGACCTGCCACGCGTACGTGTCCGTCCGCGATGACTACGATGTCATCCGCGATCTCAAGAAGTCTCTCCTGATGGGAGATGACGACAAGCATCTTGTCACTCTGGTTCTTCAGCTTTTCAAATGTACCGACCAGACCGTGGAAGCTCCACAGATCGATGCCGGCTTCCGGCTCGTCGAAGATCAGGAGCTTCGCGTCTTTCCGGGCGAGGACCGTAGCGATCTCAATACGCTTGATCTCACCGCCGGACAGGGAAGCGTCGACCTCTCTGTCGATGTAGTCCGAAGAACAGACACCGACGGAGTCCATGATCTCAAAGATCTCTTCCTCGCTGAGCTTGCCGCCTGCAGCAAGCTCCAGCATGTCGCGTACGGAAATGCCCTTGAAACGGACCGGCTGCTGGAATGCGTAAGCGACGCCCGCCTTGGCGCGCTCCGTGATATTCATCTTGCTCAGATCCAGATCGTCCATCCACATTTCGCCATCTGTGACCGGCAGCACGCCGGAAATCACCTTGGCCAGAGACGTCTTTCCGCCTCCGTTCGGGCCAGTCACGATCGTCAGTCTGCCGTTTCCGACCTCCATATTGATACCCTTAAGAATCTCTGCGCCGTCTTCAGCGGTCCACTTAAGGTTGTTTATTTTCAGCATAGTTTCCTCCCATAAACGTATTGTGTGGTTCCGGCCGGATTCCTGCCTTAGGGAACCGACCTTTACTAATATACCACAATTGGGCGGGAATAATCGAGGAAAAAGTGTTTTGTATACAACAAAATCTATTGCCCACCTAAAACCCCAGTCCTGCGATCTTCTGATAGAGGCGGGAAGGGGATATTTTGCGTATTTCGGTGTAGCGCCGAGGACGCTTCTGGAGTATACTATGGGAAAGACTTTGCCAGGCGGAAGTTCTGGCAGCAGAGGTCGTCCCTGTAGGAGGAAAGAGGATTTCATGAGGAAAAGCATCCATATCGGTTTGATAATCTTTTTGGCTGTGATGCTTTCGACTGTCGTATGTTTTGCGCAGGCGGAAGAGACCGGCATGCCGGAAACGACGGTTGCAGAGACGCCCGCGGAGTTCGCCGGAGAGGCCGGTGAAGAGCCAGTGGGTGATTCGCTGTACGCGTGTAAGCGCCTGATGGTGTTCGCGGAGGAGGGAGAACTCCTGGAGAGCTACGGCGCGGTGGAGTCTGTTTACTATGCGCCGGGGCAGTATTACCTGCTGGAGTATGAGACCAGGCAGGATACCAGGCTTGCGCGGCAGGCACTCATGAAGGATCTGGGGGAGGACCGGGTTTTTGTAGACGAGCCTCTCCGTGCGGAAAGCGTTCCCGCGCAGAATACAACGAACCTCACACCTTCTGATTCCGTCTCGTATGGAACGGATGTGATGTATCTGGATTCGATCCGGGCCAACTATAACGGCTGGGCGCAGCAGTACCCGAATCCCGTGACGGTTGCCGTGCTGGACTCCGGGATCAACCGGACGCACGAGATGTTTACCTATGAGTCGTCTGGTGAAACGAAAAGCCGGATTGACTATAGGGAGAAGGCATATTTTATCGGGAATTCCCTGCAGGATGAGAGCGGGCATGGCACCCATGTGGCCGGCATCATCGCGGACGGCACTTCCAATCAGGTCAGGATCCTTCCGGTCCGCGTGCTTGGAAGAAGCGGAGTCGGATCGACCACCGCGCTGTACAACGGTCTGCTCTATGCCCGTGAACAGAAGGTGGACATCATCAATATGAGCCTCGGCTATGAGGATGTGAACCAGGGTACGATAAACCTTCTGGATCCTCTGCTGGAAGCGCTGCGGGATGAAGGCGTCTTTATCGTTGCTGCCTCCGGAAACTCGGCCAGTGAGGCAGAATACCCGGCCACATCCGTCTATGTGGTCTCTGTCTCCGCGCTGAAATATGACGGGTCGAAACTCGTATTTGATGCCGGGTATTCGAATTATGGAGAAGTGAATTTCGCCGCGCCGGGAACGGATGTTACCAGCGCCTGGATCGGCGCGGATGATGCTTATGCCACGCACAGCGGCACGTCGATGGCGACGCCCCACATCACGGCGGCTGCCGCGATGGTGAAGGTGATGCATCCCGATTATACGCCGTGGGAGACCGAGCTCATGCTGTGGTATCATTCCAGGGATCCGTATTATGAAAATGAGGGACTTCCCTACTATGAGGACGGAGTTGGTATGCCGCGTTTCCCAAACGGTGATATCTATAACTCGCCGACGATCCGCAGGCTTAAGCTGTCCCTCAGGAAAGACACGTTCACCTATACCGGGAATCCTATCTATCCGGAGGTCTCGGAAACCGGCCTGGATCCATACGGGGACTTCGGACCGGTCACGTATGACCTGGACCGGGAGTATGTGGCGCGCTCCTATTCAGGCTTTGAAGACGTGGGCACCGGGTATGTCGGTGTGGAAGGGATCATGCCGTATCTCATAGGAACACAATACCTGCCGTTCCGGATCTTACCGAAAGGTACGAGTCTGAAAAAGGTGACCCGCGGGAAGAAGCAGCTCACGCTTACGTGGAAGCAGCAGGGCATGAAGATGTCCCGAAGCCGGATCACCGGCTACCAGATCCAGCTTGCGACGAATAAGGGCTTTACGAAGAATCAGAAGCTGGTCACCGTCAGTGGATGGAAGAAGGTATCGAAAACGGTCCGGGGGCTGAAGGCGAAGAAAAAATACTTCGTTCGTGTCCGGACCTACATGACCGTGGACGGAGAGAAGTACTGCTCCTCCTGGTCAGCCGGAAAGAGCGCAAAAACCAGTTAAGAGCTTGAAAATCTGCGGTTGTCAGCCGCAGATTTTTGATGTATAATTAGTTGGTTGAGAACAAGAGGCCGTTCTTCTGACCGTTCTGAAGTCAGACGGCCCAAATCCAAGGAAAGGAAGTGAGAGATTTGGATAAGGTTCCCGAACGCAAACTGATGCGGCAGGATGCCGCGCCTCACAATTTTATCCCGTTTCTCACGTCCGGCAGAAGGTCCTGAGAGCTTCTTTGGTCAGCTTTCTTTACGCGCTGACCGGGTTTAAGGACATGGCTGCCTGTCCTCGGCACTATCGTGAGATGCGGGAAATATCACGAGAAGGAGGACAGACCAATGGATAACTATGCAATCGATATCGATCAGCAGATCGAGGAGTCGCTCGATAAGATCCTGGATCTTTTGGTCGAGAAACAGTATTTTAGAGCCAGAGACGAACTTCTGAAGTATAACGAGGCAGATATCGCGGAAATGCTGGAGGATATCATTGATGACAGTGGTATTCAGATGGCAGTGATTTTGTTCCGCCTGCTGCCCAAGGACGTCTCCGTCGAGGTATTCGCCGAGCTCCCTTCGGATGACCAGATCGACATCATCCAGGAGATCTCGGATAAGGAAATTGCCTACATTATCGACGAGATGGACTTTGACGATAAGATCGACGTCCTGGAGGAGCTGCCGGCGAACATCGTCGACAGGATTCTTTACGAAACACCGAAATCCGAACGCAAGCGCATCAACACATTCCTGAACTACGCGGAAGACAGCGCCGGCAGTCTGATGACGCCGGAGTATATTTCATTGCAGAAACAGTGGACGGTCCGTGAGGCGCTGGAGCACATCAAGAAGGAAGGCATGGAGGCGGAGACCATCTATACCTGCTATGTCAAGGATACCGGCCGGAAGCTGATCGGCATCGTGTCTCTGGCCAAGCTGGTAATCACGGACGATGATGTGCGCGTGATGGATATCATGGTTACGGATTACGTATACGAGCACGTGGATGATGACCAGGAAGAGGTCGCGGACGACTTTAAGAAATACGGCTACCTTGCGCTTCCGGTCGTCGATAAGGAGCACCGGCTCGTCGGCATCATCACGTTCGACGATATCATGGACGTCATGGAGGATGAGGCGACCGAGGATATCGAGCGTATGAACGGCGTCATCGACTTTCAGGATTCGGACGCGGGCTATCTGGACATCTCGGTCCTGCATCATGCGATGAACCGTCTGCCTTGGCTGATCATCCTGATGATCGCGTATATCTTCACCGGAAGGATCGTCACGAGTTTTGAGGCGTCGCTTTCGCAGGTGATCGAGCTGGTCGCGTTCATGCCGATGCTGATGGGTACCGGCGGAAATACCGGTTCGCAGGCGGCAACGCTGATCATCCGCGGACTGGCCACCGACGAGGTGGATACCGACGATGCGCTGCGGGTCCTCTGGAAGGAGCTGCGGATCGGTATGATCATCGGTGTCACACTGAGCGTTGTGAACTATGCGAGGATCTGGTACATCGACGGCATCCACGATACCGGCATCGCGCTGACGGTATGTGTCTCGATGATCTTCATCGTGATCTTTGCGAAGATCATCGGCAGTATGATTCCGCTGATCGTGAAGAAGATCCACCTCGATCCGGCGCTGATCGCCAATCCGGCGATCTCATCCGTATCGGATGCAGTGGCGCTGAGCATCTATTTTGCAATGGCTACGTTGTTCCTGCCGATTTAACGGCATAACAAAGGAGTCTACCGTATGATAGACAATAATATTATTACGGACAACTACATAAAAACGGTGATAAAACCCCGGGATAAGGCCGCTCATAAGGGAAACTGCGGCCGTGTTCTGATCATGGCAGGCGGCGCGGGCATGACCGGCGCGGCGATCTTCAGCGCGCGGGCAGCCCTGCGCAGCGGAGCGGGCCTGGTGTATCTCTGTACGGCGCCCGGGAACTTCCCGGTGCTGCAGACGGCAGTGCCGGAGGCGATCTGCACCGAATGGGAACCGGTGCTGGAGCATCTGTTTGGACGGTCGGAAGACGCGTGGCACTACGATGCCATCGCATTCGGTCCGGGCATGGGAACGAGTGAGAACTCCAGAAAGATGCTGCGCGCGGTTCTGATGAACGGTGAGTCTACGCTGGTCATCGATGCGGACGGCCTGAACTGTCTGTCCGCGGACAAGGAGCTTCGCGCACTCGTTCGCAGCTATCAGGGAGAGGTCATCATTACGCCGCATGTGGGGGAGGCCAGACGTCTCCTTGCGGCGGCGCAGATGGAAGACCGGAAGGAGCGGCAGGAGATGGTCTCCGCGCTGGCGGAGATCTGTGACGGGATCGCGGTGCTGAAGGGCGCCGGAACGCTCGTGTGCCGCAAGTCTGCAGAAACCGGATCTCCGGAGATCTGGATCAATCCAACCGGAAATCCCGGAATGGCGACGGCAGGATCCGGAGACGTGCTGACCGGTGTGATCGCTTCGCTTGCCGGACAGGGTCTTGCGCCACTGGATGCGGCAAGAGCCGGTGTTTATCTGCATGGCAGAGCCGGTGATCTCGCAGCGGCGGAGAAAGGAGAGTACGGGCTGATCGCTTCCGATATCGCAGAAGCCCTCCCGTACGCGCTGAAAGAAGTGAACGGACGATAAAGGTCCGGAAAGGAACAGTATAATAATGAAACGACGATTCAGCCGGAGCGCCGAGCAGCCCGTTCTGCTTCCGCGCCAGCTTAATATCGCTTGTATCGGTCTTGGCCGGGACGCAGGAACTACGCTCATATCCTCGTCACTGGCCATTTATTTTGCCGAGAATGGGGAAAGTGTGACTTTTCTCGAATGCGCGCGGCCGGACCGGACCTGCGGTCTTCTTTACGATGCGGTTGCGATGGACCAGCGGTTCTACGGCAGGACGTTTCGCAGCGCTTATGCGGTCATGAGGGGCGGAGGCAGACTTCGTGACGTCTCGAATCTCGAACGCGGTGTCAACTGGTGGCTTCTGACCCCGGATGACCGCCGCCTTCCGGCGGATGAGACGGACGAGCTGATCCTGCGCCTCGCCGCAAGCGCGCGCGATCAGGTCTGCATCTTCGACGTGCAGGATCCGGCGTTCCCGCTGTCCGAAATGGATCTGGTCCTCTGCATCGTGGATCCTCTGCCGTCCCGTCTCGCGTCGCAGACGGAGCAGATCGCGCGGATGCGGCAGCTCGCGGAAGGGAAAAGGGGGCCGGAGGTAGTCTTTCTGGTGACCAAAGTCTCTGCCGCCGTAAACCGCCGCGCCGTCCGTGGCCTCCTTGGCGTTCGGGGCATCGAGTGGGTTCCCGCCTTCCCGGCGGAGGAGCTCTACCGCGATGAATACACCTGCCGTTTTCACTGGGATAACCCGGTCATACGGGAGGAACTCGCGCCTTTGTTCACAAAACTTTCACACAAGATACCCAGATAATCACGAGATAAATGTAGTCAGAGGCCAAAAAATGTGATATACTAACAAGGCACTTAAGAAAACTTAAGAAATTTTGGCGTGCAATGCACCCTTTCGATATTAATAACTGGGGTATATAGGAGACATTATTTTATGATACGATTTACCAATGTCACTAAGATGTACGGTGACAATGTTGGCTTGGAAAATGCCAGCGTTTACATCGAGAAAGGTGACTTTGTTTTCCTTGTCGGCCCGAGCGGCGCAGGCAAGTCTACATTCATCAAACTCATCCTGAAGGAACTTGATGCAGACTCCGGAGAGATCGAGGTCGGTGATTTTATCGTCACGGACCTGCCGAACCGGAAGGTTCCGCAGCTGCGGAGAAAGATCGGGATCGTCTTTCAGGATTTTCGGCTGCTTCCGAAGAAGACCGTTTTCGAGAACGTGGCATTTGCCATGGAGATTTTGCACATGAGCCGCCGGCAGATCCGCCGGAGAGTGCCGCAGGTCCTGAGCCTCGTCGGCATCGCAGACAAGGCTAAGAGATATCCGCAGGAGCTTTCCGCAGGCGAACAGCAGCGTGTCGCGATCGCCAGAGCCATCATCAATAACCCGAAGGTTCTGATCGCGGACGAGCCGACCGGAAACCTGGACCCGGATACGGCCTACGGAATCATGGAGCTTTTGAACGAGATTAATATGACCGGAACGACCATCGTCATGGTGACCCACGCCAAGGACATCGTTGACCGTATGAACAAGCGCGTTATCGCGATCGAATCCGGACACATCGTCAGAGATGAGTACGGCACATACGGCTATGATGACTATGTGGGTGACGGAGAGGAGGTTTTTCTGGATGAGTAGTTTATTCTATAACATCAAGCAGGCCTTCCTTCAGATTTTCCGAAACAAGGGAATGGCGATCGCTTCTATTTTTGCTATTTCGGCGATGATGCTGATCCTCGGCATGTTCTTCGTCATCTACGTGAACATCAACCTGTTCGCGGAGATGGTCAAGCAGGATTACGATACGGTGGAGATCTATCTGCTGGACAGCACGGATGAAGAGCAGGCGAAGACCATCATGGAAGCGCTGCAGAACGTAAACGGTGTAACAGATGTAGAATACCGCACCAAGGAGCAGGCGCTGGATATTCTGAAAGAACGCTGGGGAGACAGTGGATATCTTCTGGAATCTCTGGGTGAGAACCCGCTTCCCAACTCCATCCTGATCAAGGTCACGAACCTGACGGCGGCCAATAAGGTCAACGATCTGGCGATGAAGATCGATGGGGTGGAGAGTACCAAGTACTATAAAGAAACAGTAGATAAACTGACGCGCGTCACCAACTTTATGCAGCTGGCCGCGATCGTGATCATGGCATTCCTGATCATCGTATCGATCGTGGTCGTCTCCAATACGATCAAGCTGACGGTGTTCGCGCGTGCCAAGGAGATCTCTATCATGAAGTACGTCGGCGCGACCAACTGGTTCGTCCGCGGACCGTTCCTGGTAGAGGGAATCATCATCGGCGTCGTATCCTCATTGATATCAGCGGGGATCACGTATGTCTTCTACAGCCGGGTCGTGGATCTGATCGGAACACAGGTCATGACGATTCTGTCATCGCCACTGGTGCCGGCAGGATACCTGCTCACCAATCTGGTCATCATCTTCCTCGCGATGGGAATCGGAATCGGCTCCACCGGAAGTGTCATCTCGATGCGGAAATTCCTGGCTAAATAAGGGAGGAATCTATGATCTTAAGACGGAAATTACTCGTTTTCGTTCTGATTGCAGCCGTTGCGGTCTGTTTCATTCCGCTTACGGACTCCTACGCTTCTTCAACCAAGCAGAAGAAGAAAGAACTGAAGGAAGTGCAGTCTCAGAAGGACGATATCTCGGAAGAGCTGAGCGTCATGGAAGGGAAGATCGCCAAGTCCGAGGCGGCCCTTGCGGAACTTCAGGCGGATATTGAAAAGAAAGAAGGACAGCTCGCGAAGACCGAGAAGGAACTGACGGATACCAAGAAGAAGATCGAGGACCGGCAGGATGGCCTGAACAAGCGTCTCAGAACGATGTATAAGAGCGGGACGATCGGCTATATCGACGTGATCCTCGGGTCGAACAGCGTGGAAGAGCTGGTCACGAACGTGGACCTGGTGCAGAAGATATTCAGCAATGACCAGGAGATTCTGACCGAGCTGAAAGCGCAGAAGGTCGAGATTGACGAGAAGGAAGCCAAGCTGCAGGTCGAAAAGGCGGAGCTTGACGAGCGCAAGTCTGTCCGCGATGCGGAGCAGGCCACGCTGGAAGAGCAGCAGGCCAAGCTGCAGGCCAAGTACGATTCTCTGGCCGAGACAGAGGCCAAACTGAAGAAGGCCATCGAGGAAGCCCAGAATAACGGCGGCATCGTGTATGCCGGCGCCAAGTGGGTATTCCCGCTGCACGACGGATATACGATGACATCGCACTATGGTGAGGCCAGAAGCTATGAGAGCCATCCGGGCGTTGACCTGGCATGTCCGACCGGAACCAAGGTCTATGCGGCTCAGAGCGGAAAGGTCATCACAGCCGGCTGGTACGGCGGATACGGCAATGCGGTCGTCATCTATCACGGCAATAATGTCAGCAGTATTTACGGACACAACTCCAGCCTTGCTGTGAGCGCAGGGCAGACCGTCAAGCGCGGACAGCTGATCGCGTATGTGGGATCGACCGGATGGAGTACCGGAAGCCATCTGCACTTTGAGGTGCGTGTCAACGGTTCTCCGGTCAGTCCGCAGCCGTATATCGGCATCAGCTGATTCGGCGCCTCGGAAACGCGGTATTGATTACAGGTGATATAAGAATGAAACTGGAACCGGAATTTCTGGAACTGTTATATGAGCGTGGGTATACGTCAGAGGAGGATATCGAAGAATTCCTCTCTGACAGACCCCGCAGGACGTATGATCCATTCCTGCTTCTGAATATGGAAGAAGGGGTGGATTATATACTTTCTGCGATCGAAGAGGGGCAGAAGATCTGCATTTACGGCGATTACGATGCGGACGGGATCACGTCCACCGTCATCATGCTGGAGGTGCTGTCCAATCTGACGAAGAACCTCACGTACTATATTCCGTCACGCTTCGACGAGGGCTACGGCCTGAACCGCGACGCGATCCGGAAGATCGCGGACAGCGGCGTCGGTCTGATCGTGACAGTCGACTGCGGCAGCGTCTCCCGTGAGGAGGTCGCCTATGCGCAGGAGCTCGGTATGAACGTCGTGGTCACGGATCACCATACGGTGACAGATAGCATCGCAGACTGCCCGGTCATCAATCCGGCGCAGCCGGGATGCACGTATCCCTTCCGGTATCTCGCCGGCTGTGGCGTGGCGTTTAAGGTCTGCCAGGCCATCGTCAGCATGACCGGACTGCCGAAGGCTGTCCTCACGAGAACGCTTGATATGGTCGCGATCGGGACGATCGGCGATATCGTTTCTCTGACTGATGAGAACCGCACTCTGGTCAAGTACGGCCTGCGGGCGATCAATACCGGCGAGAGAAAGAACCTTAAGATGCTGATCGAAGCCGTCGGTCTGCATCCAGGCCGGATCAAGGCGGAGAACGTCTCTTTCGGCATCGTGCCGCACCTAAATGCGGCGGGCCGCCTGGTACACGCGCGGATTGCGGCAGAGATCTTTCTGTCCCGCGACGAGAAGAAAGTGCGGGAGAACATCGAGAAGGTCTGCGAACTGAACCAGAAGCGGAAGGCCATCCAGGAGGGGATCTTCCAGGACTGCATCCGCATCGTGGAGGAGCAGTACGCGGAGGAGCGGCTTCTTCTGATCGAACTCGCAGAGGCGAACGAGGGAATCACCGGGATCGCGGCCGGAAAGATCAAGGAGCGGTATTACCGCCCGACGATCATCGTGACGGAGACCGAGGAGGGTATCTGCAAGGGTACCGGCCGGAGCATCGACGGGATTAATATTTACGAACTGCTGAAGGAAAGCGAGGAGTTGTTTGACCGGTTCGGCGGACATAAGGCCGCCTGCGGGTTCACGATCCGCAAGGAGAACGTTCCGACTCTCCGGCAGAATCTGAAGACGCGGATGGAGGAGCTGGATCCGCAGCTTTTCCAGAGGAACGTACAGCCCGATCTGCTGCCGTCCCCGGACCGCTTTACCGTAGAGCTGGCAGATCAGCTTGCGCTGCTCGAGCCATGCGGCGCCGGTAATCCACGTCCCATCGTCGGAGCAGAAGGCTCTGTTGGGGAATTCTCGCGTATAGGAGCAAACGGGAAGTTCCTCCGGTTCCAGACTTACCTCGCGCCGGGGCGGATGCTGCCGTGCGTATGCTTCCGGGACGCGGATCTGGTGGAGGAGATTTTGTTCAAAGGCAGTGAGCACATGGTCACAGGACAGCTCAGCATCAACGAATGGAACGGCCGCAGAACCCTGCAGCTGATCGTGGACCATGCAGAATGATACAGGCGGAGACGCAGATGGAAAACAACAGGAAAAAACAAACAATCCGGCTCATACTCCTGACGGTCATCGTGGCATTCGTGACGATGGCGGTCGGTCTGCTTGCGCTGCAGCTTGTCGGCGGCGTGAGGGTCGTTCCGGCCGAGACGTATGAGCAGATGGCCGATATTACAAAGAAATACGGAAAGCTCTACGTCATCCAGAAACGGATCGATGAGCAGTGGCTCTGGGATACGAACGACAGCGCAGAGATGGATGCGATCTACGAGGGGCTCGTGGACAGCCTGGACGACAAGTATTCGGAGTACTTCACCGCGGAAGAGGCGGCGGAGTGGAAGAGCTATCTGGACGGGACCTACTACGGGATCGGCGTGTCGTTCGGGGAGAATAAGGACGGGGATTTCCAGGTGTACAAAGTCTTCACCGACAGTCCCGCCGAAAAAGCAGGTGTCAAAGAAGGTGACCTGATCCGGAAAGTCAATGGAAAGACTTACAAGACCAGTGAGGAGATCAGCAAGGCGATCAAAGGCAAGACCGGGACGAAGGTCAAGGTCACGTTCGAACGGGACGGCAAGGAGAGAACGCTTTCTGTCATGCGCGCAGAGGTGACGGAGAACTCTGTTGACGGCACGGTGCTGGACGGCGATATCGGATATATCCGCATCGCTTCCTTCGCCAAAAAGACAGCCGAGGAATTCAAGACGGAGCTCGCCTCCATGGAATCGAAAAATGTCAAGGGACTGATCATCGACATCCGTCAGAATGGCGGCGGTTACGCGGAGCAGGGGATCACGATCGCCGATATGCTCCTGCCGGAATGCACCATCACGTACATGGAGGATAAGCAGGGAAAGAAGAAGTACTACAACTCCGATGAGAGCAGTACCGATCTTCCGTATGTCCTGCTGGTCGACGAGAACACGGCCAGCACATCCGAGATCCTGGCGGCAGCCGTGCAGGACAATAAGGGTGGCAAGCTCATCGGCGAGACGACATTCGGCAAGGGAATCGTCCAGGTGGAGTACAGCTTTGAGGACGGTTCCGCGCTCAAGCTGACGACCCATCAGTACTTCTCTCCGAATGGAAAGAAGATCCACAAGAAGGGCGTCAAACCGGACGTCGTCGTGAAGTACGACATTGGAAGCGGTAAGGACGCGCAGCTTGCGCGCGCCAAAAAGATCCTGAAAAGTTCTGCTGATTGACTTTAACGCGTAGAAGTGATATACTGGCTAGAGAGTTTCTATGGGATGAAGCAGAAAGGAGAGAATCGGATGGCATATGAATCCAAGTTTCGCCGGGATGACATCGATGAATTATTTGACGCGATCCTGACGCTGGTCGACAGAGAAGACTGCTATCGTTTCTTTGAAGACCTGTGTACGGTTAATGAGATCCACGCGATCGCCCAGCGCCTGCAGGTGGCCAAACTGCTTTCCAAGAAGAACACCTATAACGAGATCGAGAAGCAGACCCATGCTTCCACGGCAACGATCAGCAGGATCAATAAATGCCTCGTTTACGGCGCAGACGGTTACAGACGAGTTCTGGAACGGCTGGAGAAGGAAGAATAACCAGAATGAACCGCGTTCTCAGGGCGCGGTTCTTTTAACGGAGTGTTATCTAGGAATGATCAATTCAGTTTATATTTACGATGGAACGTTTGCCAAGGGAGACGCCGGGTTTGGGCTGATCCGCATGGCAGCTGCCAGACACTGTCTGGAGAACGGGATCCCGTTTGACCCGCAGAACGCGGAGATCGTGCGGGACGAGAAGAGAAAACCGTACTTTACCGACTTGCCGCTGGAGTTTTCGCTGACGCACAGCGGAAGCCTTTGGATGTGCATGTTCGCGGGAGAACCCTGCGGACTCGACCTGCAGGAGATCCGGGACTGCGACTATGTGAAAATAGCCGAGCGGTTCTACCTGGCGGATGAGGCCGCTTACGTGAAGGAACACGGACAGGAATCCTTCTTTGACATCTGGGCGAGGAAGGAAGCCTACTGCAAGATGACCGGGGAAGGCCTGTTCGGGACCGAGATGCCCTCTGCGCTGAAGGATCACGGGGTGTTCCGCGGGAAGCCGTTCTTTTTCCAGGAGCTTGACATCAGTGAGGACATGCGCTGCAGCATCTGCACGAGAAGCGAGCTCGCTGTGGAACTGAGGATACTGGGCTGATGAAGAGGACGGCGATGGAAGCAGCCGCGCGCAAGCTCGCGGACCGGAGTATGACGAGAAAAGAACTCGCGGAATGGCTGAAGAAGAAAGCATACGAGGAAGAGGAGATCGACCGTGTCCTGCTGGAGTTTACAGAACTCGGCTATCTGAATGACGCCAGGTACTGTGAGGAATACTTTCACTACGCGCTTTCCAGAAACCGGGCAGGACGCAGAGTGTTTGCAGAGCTTAAGCAGAAGGGGATTCCTGCGGAGACGATCGAGAACGCCTATGAGGATTTTCTTTACGAGAACCCGGAGTACGGCGATGAGACCGCAAGAGCCCGCGCGGAGATGGAAAAGGTGCTCCGCCTGGCAGATCTGACCCCGGAAGATCCGATTCCGGAAAAGATTATCGGGCGTGTTGCGAGGAGGCTTACCGGATGTGGATTTGAGACTTCGGTCATCCACAGAGTCCTCGGAGAACTGAAGAGGGAGAGAACATGGACTGGACAATGCTAGCAGGTCCGATCATCGGCGCGATCATCGGATACTTCACCAACTATATCGCGGTTAAGATGCTGTTCCGGCCGTATGAGGCCAAGTATCTTTTTGGGCGGCAGCTGCCCTTTACGCCGGGAATCATCCCCAAGAGTCGTGACCGCATTGCCAATGCGATCAGTGAGGCCGTCTCGGGCAACCTTCTGACGGCAGATGCAATCGAGCACACGGTCCTGGCGCCGGAATTCGAGCAGAAGATCGCCGATAAGGTCAATCAGGGACTCGATCTGGCCGCCGCGGATGAGCGCAGCGTGCGGGATATCATCACGTTCTACATGAACGGGGAGGAGTTTGACGAGCTCATGGATCGGGGAGAAGCCGTCGTGAGCGAGCTGATGACGATCAAGATTCTGGAGATGGATCTCGGAACCCTGATGGAGAAGCAGGTCATCAAGGCGATCCATGAGCATCAGGAATCGCACTTTATGTCCAAGCTCCTGACCGAAGAGGTCATCGCTTCGATTGCAAAACGCATCAGCGTTGTGGTAGACGAGGGCGTGGCGAAGGAAGGACCGGCCATGATCCAGAATGTCATCCACAAGGAGTTTGAAAAGCTGGAGTGCCAGGAGATCGGTGATCTGGTGACAGTTCTGCAGAAGATGGAGATCGACTGGGGAGCAAAGGTCGCGGGCGCTTACGATGTGATCATGCGGAAGCGGCTTGCGCAGATTTTGCAGTCTGTTGACATCAGCGGCATCGTGCGCGGGAAGATCAACGGTATGGATCCGAAGGAGCTGGAACGCCTGACGCTGACCGTGGCGAAGAAAGAGCTCGGGGCGATCGTCAATCTCGGCGCCTTGATCGGATTCGTCCTCGGATGTCTGAATCTTATTATTGATATGCTGTAAGGAGAACGATAGAAATGAGCGAACAGAAAGAAATCCTTTTAAAGCCGTCGGTGCCGTTTCAGCACTATGTGGAAGTGGCGGTCATTGATTTTCCGAAGGGGAGAGAAGACGGGACCGAACGGCAGCGGTGCAAGGTCCGGGTCGAGTTCGGGCGCGCGGACGTGGCGCAGCTGAAGTCGCAGGGCATGGATATGGAAGCCGCGATGGAGCACTACCGCGACTATCTCTACTATATCGTGAAGAGGAATATTGCGTCGGACTGGACTGCAGTCGGCGGCCTGGAAGAAGTGATGCGGATCACAGAGGAGCACATTGCCCCGTATTTCAGGGACGCCGAAAAGTAGGTGTTTAGAATACAGCAACTGTGGTATAATGTTGCTGTTCAATAAAATAATACTTCGCTGATCCGTTTTTTCGGATCAGCTTTTCCATGAAGAAAGAGTGGGTTTTATATGGCTAAAGTTGATATTTTCTCCGGATTTCTGGGGGCAGGAAAAACGACACTGATCAAAAAGCTGATCGAAGAGGCATATCAGGGAGAGCAGGTCGTGCTGATCGAGAACGAGTTTGGTGAGATCGGCGTGGACGGCGGATTCCTGAAGGATACCGGCGTGCAGATCAACGAGATGGCAGCGGGCTGTATCTGCTGCAGTCTGGTTGGAGATTTTGGAAGAGCGCTGAACCAGGTCATCGAGCAGTACAAGCCCGACCGCATCCTGATCGAGCCCTCCGGCGTCGGCAAGCTGAGCGACGTGATCATTGCCGTTCAGGATCTGCATAATGACGAGATCCAGCTGAACGGCTTTACGACAGTCGTCGATGCGAAGAAGTGCAAGATGTATATGAACAACTTCGGTGAGTTCTTTGACAATCAGATCGAGCACGCGAGCTCCATCATCCTGAGCCATGTGGATGGTATCTCGGAGAAGAGACTGGATGAGTGTGTTGCCATGCTGCGGAAGCACAACACAGAGGCTTCCATCGTGACGACACCGTGGGATCAGATCACCGGAAAGCAGATCCTTGCGATCATGGAGCAGAAGCAGACTTTGTCCGCAGAGCTGGACCGCCTGCGCCAGGAAGCTTACGAGGAGGAAGCGGCGCACGCTGCCGAGCATGAACATGAGCACCATCATCACCATGATCACGATGAGGAGCATGAGCATGACCACGAGCATGAGCATCATCACCACCATGACCATGATGAGGACGAGCATGAGCATCATCATCACCACGATCATGAGGAAGAGGAGCATGAACACGAGCATCATCACCACCATCACCACCACCATGGTCATGCGGCAGATGAAGTGTTTGATGATCTCGGCGTAGAGACCACGCATAAGTTTACCGAAGAGCAGATCCGCAGCGCGCTGAACAGCCTGCAGAATATCGCGGAGGTTGGACAGGTGCTTCGCGCCAAGGGTATCGTGGAAGGCGAAGACGGCGCATGGATCCACTTCGATTACGTTCCGGGCGAGCCGGATGTACGTACGGGAGCTGCCGGAACGACCGGCATGATCTGCGTCATCGGCGTCGGCCTTGACCACGACCGGATCCGCGAGCTGTTCGGACTGTAAAGACGGGAGATAATTATGGAAATACCAGTATATCTGTTCACCGGGTTTCTGGAATCCGGAAAGACCACCTTTCTGCAGGATGCCTTAGAGGGCCAGGACTTCAACATGGGTGAGAGAACCCTGCTCCTGCTGTGTGAAGAGGGTGTGGAAGAATATGATGAGGACCGCTTCTTCGGAAAGAACGTATTCATCGAGAACATCCAGAAGGAAGAGGATCTGACGGCTGAACGCCTCGAGGAGCTGCAGCAGAAGCATCGCGTGGAGCGCGTGATCGTCGAGTATAACGGCATGTGGATGCTGGATTCGCTGTATGCGAACATGCCGCTGGAATGGCTGACGTATCAGGAGATGATGTTCGCGGATGCGAGTACCTTCCTGTCCTATAACCAGAACATGCGGCAGCTCGTCTATGACAAGCTGAAGAGCGCAGAGCTTGTCGTGTTCAACCGCTGCACCAGAGAAGCGCTGGCTAAGGCTGGCCCGGACGGCGTTGATGTGAAGCATCAGCTGCATAAGATCGTGCGGGCGGCGAATCGCAAGTCTCAGATTTTGTACGAGTACGGACGCGACGACGTGGAGATGGATAACATCCCGGATCCGCTGCCGTTCGATATCAACGCGCCGAAGATCGAGATCAAGGATGACGCGTATGCGGAGTGGTACCGTGACATCAACGAGAACCAGGATAAATACGAGGGGAAGGTCATCACCGTGAAGGGCCGCCTCGTTAACGGTGGGGATATTCCGGCGCATAAGTTTGTGTTCGGACGTCATGTCATGACCTGCTGTGTTGAGGATATCCAGTTCGCGGGACTCGTTGCCAGATGGACCAAGGAAGCTGCGCGGTTTGACAACGGAGACTGGATCACGCTGACGGCAAAGATCCATGTAGAGGACGATCCGATCTATGCGGAAGAGGGTCCCGGTCCGGTGCTGTACTGTACCAAGGTTCGGAAAGCAGCTCCGGCAGTGCCGGAAGTGGCTACATTTTAACGTTTTTCAGGAGGCTGCAGGTGTACTGCAGTCTTTTTTTGTGTATAAAGAACAAAAACCAGAAAAGGCTTTCGTGTGGTGAAAAAATGGTGTATAATGTAAATGGGGTAGGCGGCCTGATACAGGAGGAAGGTGACTAGATGTTTCAGGTAGACGACCTGATTATTTACGGAGGAACAGGTGTCTGCAGAGTCGAAGCAATATCAGAGATGGATTTCGGTCCAAAGGACAAGTTGTATTATGTGTTGCAGCCTTTATATCAGACGGGAACGATTTACGCCCCGACTGACAATGATAAGGTTTACATGAGAGCCGTTATGAGTGAGGAAGAGGTGAACGACCTGATCGATCAGATGCCGTCCGTGCATTCTGAGGTGTTTAAGAGCAGCAGTATTCAGCAGCTATCTAAGCATTATCAGTCCGTTCTGGATACACACGACAGCATGGAGCTGGTTCGACTGACCAAGTCGATACATAAGAAGAAGGAAGATGCCGCCAAGCAGAATCGGCATTTGGGTCAGATCGATAAGAAGTTCATGAAGCGCGCGGAAACTCTCCTCTTTGGTGAAATAGCGGCTGCCCTGGAAATTCCGATGGAGGAAGTTCCGTCCTATATTGCCGACAGGATAGACGATTTCTATCGTGAGGATTAAGATCAGGAAAGAGCAGTTACAGCCGGATACTTAGGGGAAATGGTACAGGGAAGATGAAGAAAAGCTTATTGGTTTTAGTGATGGTGATCATTGCCCTGCTGTGTATGACAGCCTGTGGTGATCAGCAGGATTCTGAGAGTTCCCAGAGTTCGTCAAATACGCTGAGTTCTGCAACGGAAGAGCCGCAAACCCCGGATGCTACAGAAGCCGTTGATCAGTTCATGACAGCAATCAAGGATCAGGACGAGAACGCCATGCAGGAGGTTTATGCCGGAGATTCCGTGGATGTCTTCCTGGCGTTGGATTACGAGGAACTGAACGATTCGCTGGATGAACAGACCTTGCAGCTTTTTGATGAAAAGATGCATGATTTTACCTATGAGATCGGAGAAGTGACCACGGAGGGAGATACTGCAACCGCAGAGGTCACGATTACCACAAGGGACTTTGGAACGCTGATGCGCGAGTTCCTGGGGGACTATTATATTAAAGCCCTGAAGGCAGCTTTAAAAGGCAAGGATGACGGCCCGATCATGGACGCGGCTGTTGAACGGCTGAAGGAGCAGCTTCCTACGATGGAACCAACCAGAGAGGGCAGTGCAACTCTGACGCTGCACCTCACTGACGGGAAGTGGGTCGTTGACGATGTGTCGAAGAATACGGAGTTCCTCGAGGCATTGTCCGGTGGCTGCTACAGCGCATTTGAAGATACAAACGCGCAGCTGAGCGAATTGACGGAATGAGAAAGAGAAAACAGATTTGTAACAGGAAGGGGGACTTCCGTGAGGCGCGCCGCCCGCAGCGGGCGGATGCGTAAATCCCCTTGACGCTGATCGCCTCTCTCGGGTAGAATGGTACCGGAGGGAGGTTTTATTATGCAGCTTAAGTTTCACACTAAACTCTCCTACGGGATTGGTGGTGTGGCGGATAACGCAATGTACACGCTGGCAGGAACATTCCTGCTGTTCTTTTTGACTTCTGTCGCGGGGATCAGGCCCGCCGCGGCAGGTACGATCGTCGCGATCGGTTCCATCTGGGAGGTCATCTGCGGTCCGATCTCGGGATTTCTATCCGACAACTGTGAGACCCGTTTCGGCAAGCGTAAGCCATTCCTGCTGATGGCAGCTTTTCCGACCGCGATCGTTACGAGCCTGTTATTTACCGCTATTGGAGCCGGTTATACGTTCCGTCTGATCTACTATTTCGTGATGACGCTCCTGTTCTGGCAGGCGTTCGCGCTGTTCTTCGTACCATACATGGCATGGGGTTCGGATCTGACAGAAGACTATCACGAGCGGACGGTGCTCCGGTCCTACGCGTACTTGTTCAATCAGCTCGGCATGGCGCTCGGCATGGTGCTGCCGACAATCCTCGTGGACACGCTGATGAACATGGGAAGGTCGAAGGAATTCTCCTGGAGCATGGTCGGCGTTACCGTCGGCGTATGCAGCGGCGCGTGCCTTCTGATCTGCGCCCTGACGATCCGGGTGACCGACGACCCGAACTTTCAGAAGAACCCGGACAAGGAGCCGTTCCGGCTGAAGATGTTCAGGGACATGTTCGCGGAATACGCGGAGATCATCATGCTCCGGCCGATCCGGTACATCATCGGCGCCAGCCTGCTGTATCTGGTCGCGAACACGATCTTTTCCGCAGACCGCGTCTACTATTTCACATATAACGCAGGACTTTCTGCCGGACAGATCTCCATCGCCATGCTGATCATCACGGTGGTTGGAATCGCGCTTACACCGGTGGTCGCCGGAATCTGCGGATTTACGGATAAGAAGAACGTATTCATGGCAGGCATTTTCGGGACAGGAGTCGTGATGATCGCTTCGCGCTTCTTTGACACCACGTCGTTCCCGGCTTGCTGCGCGATCTGTCTTCTGTATTCGATCGGCAATACCTGCTACTGGCAGCTGATGCC
>JAFOML010000007.1 GCA_017425345.1 Eubacterium sp.
AGGACGTAGCGAACGACTGCAACGGGCGCCGGGAGCTTCAGCTCCTCCGGGTTTCAGTGGGGGATTATAACCCACCACTGAAAGTCGGAAATGGAACCCGCCGCCTATAGAGGCGGGGGACATCCGGCGCCCGTTATTTCAGCGGCTGAACCTTCTCAACGGCTTCCAGAAGCTCGTTGTTCTTAACCATCTCATAGAACTTGCTCAGCTCATCATACATAACGACATCCTCGTCGATCGGCTCGGACTTGGTGCGGATGTACTCGTAAGCCGCTCTGGTTGCCGGAGCGAGGTTCACGATGCCGCCCTCACCCATGTCCTGACGCAGCCAGATCGCTTCTGCCGCTGCAGCGATCTCGATGCCGAGCACGCACTGTGCGTTATCCAGTACCATCGCAGCGGTTCTTGCAGCGGTCGTTCCCATGGATACATGGTCTTCCTGGTTTCCGGAGGACGGAATGGAGTCGACGCATGCCGGATGGTCGTAGATCTTATTCTCCGATACCATGGAAGCTGCCGCATACTGTGCGATCATGAATCCGGAGCAGACACCGCCGTGCTTGGTCAGGAATCCCGGCAGCTCTTCGGACAGAGCCGGATTGACCAGTCGCTCCGTACGTCTCTCGGATACGTCCGCATACTCGGAGATCGCGATCTTCAGGAAGTCGAATGCCAGCGCCATCGGCTGTCCGTGGAAGTTTCCGCCGGAGATCACATCATCCTCATCCGGGAAGACGATCGGGTTATCGGTAACCGCGTTGATCTCTCTGGAAACTGCCTCGTATACGTACTGGATCGCATCTCTGGACGCGCCGTGGATCTGCGGTGCGCAGCGCAGTGTGTACGGATCCTGCACCTTGTTCGGCTGCTCTCTGCGTGCGTTCTTGCTGCCGTCCAGCAGAGCTCTGAGGTTCTCTGCAACAGTGATCTGTCCTTTGTGTCCGCGGAGCAGATGTGTCTTCGGGTCATATGCCTTGGTGATGCCGTGCAGTGCTTCTGCCGTCAGCGCGCATGCGATATCAGAGATCTTAGCGAGGTGCATCGCATCCCACAGTACGTTTACGCCGACAGCGGTCATCATCTGTGTTCCGTTATTCAGTGCCAGACCTTCCTTCGCAGCGAGCTTGACCGGAACGATTCCTTCCTTCTTCATCGCCTCTGCAGCCGGCATGATCTTTCCTTTATATTCTACATTGCCCATGCCGATGAGAGCAAGCGCGATGTGCGAAAGCGGCGCCAGGTCTCCGGATGCTCCCAGGCTTCCCTTGCACGGTACGACCGGGTGGATTCCCGCGTTCAGCATATCCAGCATAGTCTGGATCGTGCTCAGGCGGATTCCGGAATTACCTCTGGAAAGGCTGTTGCAGCGGAGCAGCATTGCAGCTCTTACATATTTGGTCTCATAGGGCTCGCCTGCGGTGCAGGTGTGGCTCATGATGAGGTTCTTCTGCAGGTCCGCAGTCTCCTCGGAGCTGATGAACACGTTCGCGAACTTACCGAATCCGGTCGTCAGACCATAGATGATCGCGCCCTCATCCAGCTTTTTCTCGATATAAGCTCTTGCCTTGTTGACAGCCTTTTCCGCATCAGAGGACATCTTTACTTTCTCCATGCCGCGGCAAACGCGGATAATTTGTTCAACCGTCAAATCTTTTCCATTAATTACTACAGCCATTTTCTACTCCTTACCTCATATTTATGCTTAATCATGCATATAAATAACTACCGTCACGGATCATTTCCGTCCTTATATTATACTCTATTTTCCCCCTTCCGACCACATCTTTTTGCCAAAAATCGGGATGGTCCGAACGCCTTTCGGGATTTTTGGGCACAAAATCTTCGTTTTGTTTTTTCACGTTATCACGCTAACGCACTACCGCTTTAGCGTGAATATTTATTTAGGCGACGGCCGTTTTCCCGGCCGAACCTTTGCAAACCGCAGAAAATGCCTAATTTTCCGACAATTCATGCGTTTGGGAGCGCGGCGGGGAAAGATTTTTCCTCAGATCGTTCTCCCGGAGGAAAAAAACAACCGAATTTAATAAATATGCACGCTTTCTATTTTCTATAGAATCGTGTATACTGGTAAAAATACTACCGCAGACGAGAGGACCTACTTATGATTCAATACACGAAAGACATTCAGGAAGACATCCTGATGGAGACCGCCCGCAGGATGTGCGCGGCAGCGGTGACTGCGCCCAAGGCAAGCGGGCAGGATAAGGTCGTGACGGCGATCGCCACAGGCCGCAGCCGAGAGCTGATCGTAGAGAAGATGCGGCAGCTGGGAGAGGAATATGATGAAGATTTTATCCGCCGGGATGCAGGCTGCCTCGACCGCTGCCCGGTCGTCGTCCTCATCGGCGTCAAAAACGCCCCCTTCGGCTTAGACAACTGCCACTACTGTGGATTTGAAAACTGCGCAGCCATGGCAAAGGCAGGCGGACGTTGCGCGATCAACGTTACGGACCTCGGCATTGCCGTCGGCTCCGCCGTATCCGTCGCAGCGGATGCGCGCATTGACAACCGCGTCATGTATTCTATCGGAAAAGCGGTCGTCATGATGGACATCCTTCCGAAAGATGTGGAAGTCTGCTACGGCATTCCACTCTCCATCAGTTCGAAAAGCATATTCTTTGATCGCGGCGCGGGGGACATTTTATAATGGCAATTGACAGTAACAAACGGGCCGCCGGCGTTCTGCTGCCGGTATTCTCACTGCCCTCTCCATACGGCATCGGCTGTTTCTCGGAAGAGGCCTATCATTTCATCGACCGGCTTTCCGAAGCCGGACAGACCTACTGGCAGATCCTGCCGATCGGTCCGGCAGGCGGGAGCGACTCTCCCTATCAGCCGCACTCCTGCTTTGCAGGAGAACCGATGTATATCGATCCGGAAGCGCTTGCGCGTCAGGGCCTGCTGACGGATGACGACCTGGATCAGGCAGCATCCCCGGACTACGACCTTTCCAGCGTCGACTACCGCAGAGTCAGGCCGATACGGAACTGGCTGCTCCGGACTGCTTATGAACGGTTCTGCGCCGAGCCGGAAGACTCGGAGCTCCTTCTTGCGTTCCGGGAATTCTGTGAATCGCAAGAATCCTGGCTCTCGGACTATGTGCTGTTTGAAGCGCTCACAGCGCAGTTCGGCACCAACTTCTGGAACGAGTGGCCGGAAGACATACGGGACCGGAAACCGGCCGCGCTCAGACACTGGAAGCAGGAGCTCTCTGAAGAAACCCGCTACCAGAGCTGGCTGCAGTTTGAGTTTTTCCGGGAATGGAAACAATTGAAGGAATACGCTCGCAGCAAAGGCATCCGCATCATCGGAGACATTCCGATCTATGCGGCGCTGGAGAGTGTGGATGTATGGGTAAACCGCAAGGTATTTCAGCTGGGTGAAGACTGTAAGCCTTCGCGCGTTTCTGGCGCGCCGCCGGACCCGTTCAGCCCGAAGGGGCAGGTCTGGGGCAATCCGCTCTACGACTGGAACTATCTGAAGAGAACCGGATATCGCTGGTGGATCGAACGGCTCCGCCACATGTTCCGGTTATATGACGTGGTCCGGCTGGACCATACAAGAGGACTGGAATCCTACTTTTCGATTCCCGCCGACGCAGATGACGCTGCGCTCGGCCACTGGGAGAAGGGGCCGGGTCTGTCCTTCTTCCGCGCCGTATCGAAGAAGCTGAACGACCCGGATCTGATCGCGGAGGATCTGGGCGACATTACGCCGGAGGTCGTCGAGATGGTGCATCGCGCCGGGCTTCCTGGCATGAAAGTCCTCCAGTTCGCGTTTGACGGAGATCCGAAGAACCCGTATCTGCCGGAAAACTTCGGCAAGGACAGCGTCGTCTATACCGGCACGCACGACAACAACACGACGATCGGCTGGTATGAGGATCTGCCGGCTTCCACCCGCTGCCAGATCACCGCATATCTCCGGCAGCAGAACGGCATTCACGAGTATGCAAAGGCGCCGATCTTCGGTTCCCACAGCGCGACGAGCCTTCTTGTCGAACTCGCGCACAGGAGCGACGCGGCGATCTGCATCATTCAGATGCAGGATCATCTGCTGCTGGACGCATCCGCCCGTGTCAATGTTCCGGGCACCATCTGGAACAACTGGCAGTGGCGCATGCACCCGGACGCTTTTACCCGCACGCTGGCTTCCCATATGGCGAGTCTCGCGCGGCGGTCGGGACGATAATTTACCTTCCAAATCACGGTAAAATAGTAGTTACGAAGGACGGGCGAAGCACCCGTCCTTCTTGATTTTCACACAGTCTTCAGTTGCAGAAACCTACCAAAGGGAGTATTATAATAATGTGGCAAAGTCTGCACATTTTTGTAATGCAGAGAATGTCAAATATATTGGAAACAACAATCAGAAAGGACAAACAGGAATGACTAACCAGACAGCTGCGATACGGAATGAGGTTCGGAAAGCGATCTCCGGAAAGGATGAGATCATTGACAAGGTGCTGATGGTAATACTGGCAGGAGGCCACGTCCTCCTGGAGGACGTTCCGGGCGTCGGAAAGACAACTCTCGCGCTCGCGTTCAGCCGCGCGATGGGCATGACGTTCCACCGCGTCCAGTTTACGCCGGACGTCGTACCGTCGGACATCACCGGATTTACGATGTACGAGAAGGAGACCGGCACGTTTGAATACAAGCCGGGCGCGGCCATGTGCAACCTTCTGCTCGCGGATGAGATCAACAGAACATCGAGTAAGACGCAGTCGGCTTTGCTCGAGGTCATGCAGGAGGGATGCATGACGGTCGACGGAGAGAAGCACCCTGTGCCGCAGCCGTTCATCGTCATCGCGACCCAGAACCCGCTCGGAACCGCCGGCACGCAGAAGCTGCCGGAGGCACAGCTCGACCGTTTTATGGTTCAGCTGGCGATGGGTTATCCGGATTTTGATTCGCAGGTCGAGATGCTGTCGAACCGCGAGGCTAAGAATCCGCTGGATAACATTTTCGGCGTCGTGAGCGCAGAAGACATCATGACGATGCGCGAACAGGCCGCATCGATCTTTACGCACAAACTGATTTACGAATACGTAACGCGCCTGACAGAGAATACGCGCAAGAGCGAATACCTGCGTCTGGGTCTGAGCCCGCGTGCCGCGCTCGCGATCTGCGCGCTTGCCAGAGCGCACGCATATATGGCCGGCCGTGATTATGTCACACCGACGGACATCAAGGCAGTCTTCCTCGACTGCGCCCGCCACAGAGTGATCACCGGGCCGAAAGCCCAGCTGGAGAACAAGACTGCGGAGGCCGTCCTTTCGGAGATCCTGGCTGAGACGCCAGCGCCGATGCCGGGCGGAGCCAAATAATGTGCAGCCGTAAGCAGCTGGCTGTCCTCCTTCTGCTCTTTCTCGGCGGCGTGATCGCATATGTCTTTTCCGACGCCTACTATGCGGCTGCGTTTCTGCTCTTCCTGATACTCGCGGTACTGGCGGCTCTGCTGCTGGTTGCGATCAGCGGACGGAAACTCAGCATGACCGGAAACAACGAGGGCGCCGGAAGGCGCGGAGAACCGGCAGCGCTGACCCTGCACCTCGCAAACGGGAGCAGGATCCCCGCAAGCAACGTGAAGCTGTCTTTTCAGATCCGGAATCTGCTCACAGATGAGAGCTTCCCGGTTGAGCAGAGCATTTCGCTCGGAAGCCGGAAGACAACGGACTTCACGGTTCCACTGCCGTCTGATCACTGCGGCAGCCTCGCGCTGACGGACGGGAAGGTGGAATGCGGTGAGCCCTTCGGGCTGTTCCACCGCAGGCGTTCCTTTACAATGGACGGCCACTATTCTGTCCTGCCCCGGGAGACCGGCGTGCATCTTTCCGAAGGACAGATCATGCAGTACGATATGGAAAGCTATAAGTATTCGATGGAGCACAGCGGCGGAGATCCGAGTGAGACCTTCCAGATCCGCGAGTACCGCAGGGGAGACCCGGTCCGCGGCATCCACTGGAAGCTGTCCGCCAAGACCGGAGAAACGATGCTCCGGGAACCGGGTCTTCCGGTCGAGAACAATATCCTGCTGGTCATCGACAAGTGCCAGCAGCTGAATCCATCGCAAATAGACGATATAGCTGATCTTGCAATCTCTATCAGCCGCGACCTTCTGGAACAGGAGATCGTGCACACCGTGGGATGGTATGACCATCTGCGCGGCGGATACTCGCTGGGATACGTCAGTGATGAAGCAAGTCTTCTGAACTGCTACACCGCATTTCTGACCAGCCCCTTCCGGGAGAGTGAGGCGTCTTCCGCTTACCTTCTGGTCGACTCCGATGTGGAGATGCTCTGGTCCAACTATATCGTCCTGACAGAGAATGAACGTGACTTGGAAAGGTTGAAAGAATATGGCGAAGTTAGCGCTTGCAGACCGTCTGACTTCAATTAAACAAAAACGCGGAACTGCCCTGAAGCGTCCGAAGATACGGAAAAAGAAACCGGCGGCAGCAGGAAAGAACACCGCGGCCGCAGCTGTACAGGAAGAGAAACTGCCGCTGATCCGGCAGATCCCGTTTATCCTGACGCAGATCTGCGCTGCAGTGCTTCTCGGCGCAGGCGGATTTCTGTGCTTTGTCCGCCAGTTCGGTCTGGAATATACCCGGGAGAACTGGCACAGCGGAGATCTGATCGGCGGGTTCATCAAAACCTGGAATGATATTGCTGACGCATTCGGCGTGAGCACGTACACGATCCTGAACCACTATCAGGACGCGGGCGACTCTGGTGGCCTGTTCCTGACCGTGCTTCTCGTGCTCATGATCCTCATCGCAGGACTGATCGTACTGAGCCGGAATCTCTGGTTCTCGCTCCTGTACTATCTTCCGATCCTCATCCTCGCGGTGGTATTCCACCTGTATCCCGGATATCCGGGCGTGATCCTGCTCACCGGCGGGCTCGCTCTTCTGGTGATGCTGCGCAATCTCGGAAACCGGATTCGTCTCGGCGCGCTGGTTCTCGCCGCAGCACTGATGGCCGCATCCTTCGCGCTGTCCTGGTTCCCACAGGCACAGGTTCTGATGGACCGGCCCAAAGCAGTCCGGGATGCATCCGCATCTCTGATCGAGCGGATCGACAAGGCCCGCTACGGAACCAATCCACTTGGCGATGCGGAAATGACGGGCGGACATACCAAGGCGCGGAAGAGCAGCAAGACCGCTCTTCGCGTGACCATGGGAGAACCGGAACCAGTCTATCTGCGCGGCTATGTCGGAGAGGTCTTCACCGGCGGCGCATGGGAAACCCTGCCCACGCGGATGCACTACGAATCCCGCGGTCTGATCGCAGGACTGATCCAGGCGGGACTGAACCCGATGGGACAGATCACCAAGGCCTCCATGCTCGGAGACTTTTCCGATCCGGAGTATTCGACCAAAATAAAGATCGAGAACGTCTCTGCTTCCAGACGCTATGCGTACATCCCGTATGAGATTCTCGATACCGAGATCAAGGGAACCCGTTCCTGGAGCGGTACGTTCCTGACCGGAACCGGGCTCAGAGGCATCCGCGAGTATTCCTGCCGGATCCCGGAGAACCTGACCGGCTACTGGACGGATGTTGCAGGCAGCCTGTACTCACAGCCGTACTCGGCGGAGATCCAGAACTACCACGTGGCAGAGAGCCAGTATAACGTATTTGTTTACAAAAAATATACGGAAGTGTCTGACGAGGATGCCGAACTGCTCGCGCAGGAGATCGGCACCAGAGGCAACCAGGAAAAAGGGCATGTAGAATACAAGACCGCGATCGAGAAGGTCCAGACCTACTTCCGTGAGAATATCATCTATTCAAACGCTGCCCGTCCGGGAAAGAATGCGATGAAGGCTTTGTTCGAGAACTACAGCGGCAACGACGAGGCCTGCGCGACCGCCGCGACCCTGATGTTCCGCTACTACGGCATCCCCGCCCGGTATATCGAGGGATATCTCGTTACCGATGAGGACGCGATGAACATGGAGTCTGGGAAGGCATATAACATCCCGCGCTCGAACGAGCATGCCTGGACGGAGATCTACGTGGACGGTGTCGGCTGGGTGCCGATCGAAGTGTGTTCTGAATACGAGGGCGTCATGCCCGAGGCGGATATGACGATCGGCCTTCAGAGCGCGGACAACACCAACCCGTTCTACCAGTCGGAGCACAGCAGTTCGGATGTCATCACGCAGAAGGACAATGAGCCGGAGGCGAAGATCCCATGGAAGAAGATCCTCCGGATCGGCGGACTCATCCTGCTGATCCTCCTGCTCGCACTTGCCGCATGGAAGCTCCTGCCTAAGGCGGTCAGAGCGTTCAAGCGGCGCAGAGCCTTCCGCCAGGCGGATGTCAAGGCCGCCATCTCGGCGATGTACGGGTATGCGCTCGCGCAGAAGCTCCCGATCGATCGAGATACCGCGGAGCTCGGCATCGAGGCGACCTACAGCGATCACAAGATGAGCGAGGATGACCGCAAGGCGATGCTCGCCGGACTGAAGGACGGCCGTGCACAGCAAAGAGAAGAAAAGATCGTCCGCATTCAGCGCGCGATCTATCAGAAGACCGGACTTGGCCGCGTGAACCGGCCGGGTCAGAAGCCGCGCAGAACGCGCAGATTCTCTCTCCGGAAGCGTGAAGAAAATCCGAGAGAGATCGCACGCAGAGAGCAGGCCATGTTCGGGCCGGATGCTCCATACAATGACTGATCAGAAAGGAACGAACGATGATCCGAGAGAAACTGGCGCAGATGCCAAATGGGAAGAAACGGCTGATCGCAGGGCTGATCGCCCTCGGTCTGCTTGCGCTGCTCATCGCGAGCGGCGGTCTGATCCTGCACAGTCACGGTGCGTCTGATCCTGCCGTTCCGGTGACAGAGCTGGATCCAATGCGGTCGCAGATCATGGTCACCGGGGAGGAGTACACGCTGAACGCCAGCCAGAACGTCGCGATGGAGAAGGAAGAGGAAGAGCGGGCGCAGATCCAGCAGACGCAGCCCGCGCCCAAGCCTTCGCAGATTGGCGCTCCAAATCAGCAGACCAACCAGATCTCGCGCAGATATACGATCCCGCACTATACGCCGACACACCGGCCTACCACGCCTACGACGACGCCCGTAGAGAAGGACGAATCGGATCCGACTCCGACGGACGACACGAACTCCAAGACGGATGATCCGACCAAGGAGGACGAACCCACCGATGCGGACCTGCCGAAGATCACGACGGATCTGACCAACGGTGAGACGATCGACGGCAAGCTTCTGAGCTTCTATATGGAAGCCAAGTCCGCATCCGGAACCAAGATTCCGGCTTCGAACTTCACGGTAAAGGTCAACGGAACGGAGATCTACGGCACCGGAACCCAGTACCGCGGTCTCTACTCCTGCAGCATCACCGGGGACAGCTCATCTCCGCTGGTCAACGGCAGGAACACCGTCACGCTGAGAGCCAAGGACAGCGCCGGGAACAAGACCACGGCCAGCCTCCGCATCACGATGAACGCGGAAGCTGAGGCAGAAGAGGACGGCTATGCCAAACTGACGATCACGGCGAATAACGTCGGCCTTGGAACGATCTATTCAAGCGGTGATCAGGAGATCTATAAGAACGAAAAGATTGCGCACTTCTTCAAGCGCGTGATGAAACAATCCGGAATCTCCTACAAGAGCTCCGGAACGGAAGACTCCGGTTTCTACCTCGCACGGCTGGAGAAGCCGGGTATCCTGAACGGATACTCGATCTCCCCGGAGGCGGAAGCTGAGATCGGCAAGACGATGACGATTCCGGAGAGTATGGATTCGCTCGGGGAGAAGGACTTCTTCCCGCAGTCCGGCTGGATGTTCTCTGTGAACGGCGAGACTCCGGACAGCGGCATGGCCTCCGGCACGATCCAGGACGGCGACGAGGTCGTGGTCTGGTTTACGCTGGACGGCGGAAATGATGAAGAGACAAACTGATACGCCTGACGATACAGGCTGGAGGTAACCATGAAACACTCTGCACGCAGAATCCTTCTGCTCTCCGCGCTGCTCGCGCTCCTGCTCCTGCTGGGCGCCGTCAGCGTTTACGGCGCAGACAGCGTGATCTGGGGCAACCCCCGGAACAGCGCAGAAAACAACGCAGTCACCGACAGACCGGCATCCGACTACGACAACGTATTTCTCCGATGGGGGAGGAAGTACGGGGAGAATGGCTCCGGCATGGATTTCAGCAACATGCCGACCCCGCCGCTGATCATCGGCGACTATCTCTATACACAGATCGCAAACAATGTATATAAGATCGATAAGGCGACCGGAGAGGTTGCCGCGATGAGCGGGAACCTTGCGGCGAAGTCCGACTATGCCCTTAACTCCATGACGTACGGAGGCGGCAAACTGTTCGTCGCTCTTTCCAACGGCATGATCCAGGCGGTAGACGCAGACACGCTGGAAGTGCTCTGGCATACGCCCCGCATCAGCGGCCAGCAGATGAACTGTCCTCTGACGTATCACGAGATCGGCGGAAAGGGCTACGTCTACACCGGCTCCTGGGAAGGCGACACGCGTGACGGTTCCTACTACTGCTATGCGGCAGACGATACCGTGGATGCTTACGGCTTCAAGCAGCCGGTCTGGACATTTACGCCATCGAAGGATGACCCCTCGCTCGCAGGATCGGATTCCGCAGCGCGCGGCTTCTACTGGGCAGGCGCTTATGTGACCGACCGTTACGTTGCGGTTGGAAGCGATGACGGAGCCGGCACGGTCTCTTTCTCAGCAGACCGCAGCGGATCCTCCAGTTTCTACACGCTGGATCCACTCACAGGCGAGATCATCGATCAGACAGACGATCTATGCGGTGACCTGCACTGCACCCCGGTCTTCTATGAAAACAAGCTCTATGTCGCGTCCAAGGGCGGTGTCCTCTATCAGATCCCGGTATCTTCCGACGGCACGCTTGGCACGGCGGCATCCTACGATTTCAACGAGGGAGCCGGCGCCGGCAGCACCAATCTCCGCGGCGCTTCCTCGCCAACCATCTTTAACGACCGCCTGTACATGGGCGTTTCCAGCAGCGGCGGAAGCTATGTCACGACCGGCCATACTCTGGCAGTCCTCGACGTCAGCGGCAAGCTGTCACAGAGCTCGATGATCTACGAGTCCTCTGTTCCCGGAAACCCGCAGGCTGCGCCGCTTGTCTCGACCGCAAAATTCGACAATTCCGGTGACGTATACGTCTACTTTACGTATAACTGCGCGCCCGGCGGTATCTACTACCTCGTCGATAATGAGAAGTGCATGTCGGCGCCGAAGAAGTCCGGTGATTTCTTTGTACCGGAGACCGGCATGCAGCAGTACTGCACGTGCTCGCTTGCCATGGATCTGGATGGCAGCATCTATTACAAAAATGACAGCACCGCGCTTATGGCCATCAGCCCGAACCGCGCGCGCATAAACGACCTCTCGGTGAGCTGCGATGTCGGCACCGTGATCCAGGACAAGCCGTTTGCCAGCGGCATGGCAAACTACCAGTACAGCGTCGACAGCAACGCAACCCGCGCAACGATCACGCTGAACCTTCCGGATGAGGTCACTGCTAAGATCAATGAGACCCCGTACCGCTCCGGCGGCGTGCAGGTCGTCCTGAACGAGGAGGATACGACAGTAACTGTGACCGCCTCTCACGGCACTTCAGACACCCGCGTCTACACGCTCCGGTTTGTCCGTCAGAGTAACGATTCATCCCTCGCCGGTCTGACCATCTCCAACGGCGGCAGCAACAGTCAGCCTGGCGCTAAGCTCGTGAACTGGACAGACAACTACGATGTGACGACAGACACGCACATGATCAGCACGGATTACATCGAGACGATCAACACGACGAGCAAGTTCCTGAACCTCTGGCTTTCGCCCGCCAGCAGCACCTCGACCATCAAGGTCTATCCGGACACGAACGTCAAGGCAAAGAATCTGGACGCAGACGGCGCAATCATGCCACAGAGCACAGGTACATACGATTCGCTCACCTATTCCAGATATCCGGTCTATCCGGAGGATACGACCAGAAACGCTACGGTCAACGTGGAAGTCACAGCAGAAAACGGCACGACGATCACGACCTATCACATCGACCTGATGCTCTACATGACGCTGACAGAGGTGAACCTGGAACCGGCAGAGCTTGCGCTTGCCGCAGGAGAGACGGCGACACTGAAGGCAGTGATCGCCCCGGCGAACGCATCCAACCAGACCGTCGTCTTCAGCAGCAGCGATCCGACAATCGCGCGCGTGGATGCTTCGACGGGCAAGGTGACGGCGGTCTCCTCTGGCGCGGCTGAGATCACGGTCCTGACGGAGGATGGGCACAAAACCGCGAAGAGCCGTATCACCGTCACCGCCGAGGACATTCCGGACGAAACAGCAGAGGCCAGGGCGGCCAGATTCGCGGGTTATGTGGATGCCGCGATCGCCGCGCTTCCGCCGGCAGATGAGCTGACTCCTCTGCATCAGACTGTCGTAAACTCTGTCAGAGCCGCATACGATCGGCTTTCAGCGGATGCAAAAGCGCATGTGACCAGGCTGGCAACACTCGAAGCAGCAGAGGCTGCAATAGAACTGGCACAATATAAAGAAGAGAAGCTTGCAGATCTGAAGGGATCTATCGACACGACTTTGTACTACTCCTCTGAGCTCCAGACGATCAAGACGATCCTTGCGATCTGCGAGGATACCGTAGCGGATGCGGCAACCAAGGCCAAAGTCGACAAGGCCATCGCGCACGCCGTGTCCGAGATCGAAAAAGTCCCCACCAAGGCCGTCGACGAGAAGGAGATCGAGAAGCAGAAGGCCGCTTTCGCGAAGAAGAAGGTAGAGAGCGTCACCGCGACGGCAAATGCTACCGGAAAGCGCCTCAAGGTAAAGTGGACCAAGGTCGCCAAGGCCGACTTCTACGAGATCACCTGGAAGGTCAACGAGGCCGGCGCGTGGAAGAGCGCCACCTCCGACAAGCTCACCTACACGATCAAGGGGCTCAAGAAGAATCCGGGCATCCGCGTACAGGTCCGCCCGGTGCGCATCCTCGCTGCCGGAACGCCCAGGTCTGTTGATGCGCCGGGCACATGGTCCGGAAACTACAAGTTCCTGGCGCACAAGGGAGTCTTCGTATCACTGAAGAAAGCGCCGCGCGCCTTTACGGCAACCTGGAAGCCGATCAAAACAGCGACGGGCTATCAGGTCTGCTACGCGCCGAAGAAGGACTTCAAGCTGGCGGTCACCAAGACCAAGAACGGCGCCAAGAACAAGTCCCTGAAGATCGTCAACCGTCCGTCCAACACGACCTATTTCGTCAAGGTCCGGACGTACAAGAAGATCAAGGGGCAGGTCTACTACGGAAACTGGTCCGCGGTGAAAAAGGTAAAAACACAGTAAGACAGCACAGTAAAACAGAGGGCTCGGCCCTCTGTTTTTTCATAGAATGCAGGGCGGCTCTCCTGCCGCCCCTCTTCACTTTCCGTTTAAGTCGGAGCGTAGCTCCTGGCGTGCTCGCACGTCAAGGACGTAGCGAACGACTGCAACGGGCGCCGGGAGCTTCAGCTCCTCCGGGTTTCAGTGGGGGATTATAACCCACCACTGAAAGTCGGAAATGGAAC
>JAFOML010000042.1 GCA_017425345.1 Eubacterium sp.
GCGGAGCTTCTCATCGACCACGCCTGGGGCTGGGAGCCCTGCACGATCGCGGATATCAAGAGCTATAAGCCGCAGTCCAGCAGCCTCAGCGCGGGACAGGTGCTGATGCGGCCGTACACCAAGCAGGAGGCCGCCACGATCGTCCGGGAGATGGCAGATGCCATGGTCCTGGACCTGGTGGACAAGCGTCTCGTAACCGACCAGATGGTCCTGACGATCAGCTACGACCGGGAGAATCTGATGGATCCTGAACGCAGACGCGCGTACAAGGGACCGGTGACGTCGGATTGGTACGGACGGCCGGTGCCGAAGCACGCGCACGGCACGGCCAACCTGAAGGGGTATACCTCCTCGACGCAGGAGATCGTTTCCGCGATCATGGACCTTTATGAGCGGATCGTGGATGATAATCTGCTCGTGCGAAGGATCGGAGTCGTCGCTTCGCATGTGCAGACAGAGGAGGATTTCCGGGCTTCGGAGGCAGCGGCGGCTGCGGAGCCGGAGCAGCTGGACTTTTTCACGGACTACGAGGCGCGCGAGCAGCAGCGGAGTGAAGAAGCGGAAACGCGGGCGGAAGAGCGCGCGATGCAGGAAGCGGTCCTTGCGATCCAGAAGAAGTTCGGAAAGAATTCGCTGGTCAAGGGCATGGACCTGAAGGAAGAGGCTACGGGCATGGACCGGAATAAGCAGATCGGCGGGCACAAAGCCTAGAAGGTGCAGAAATGGGAAAATACGATGACATCATCAATCTGCCGCACCACCAGTCAAAGGTGCGGCCTCATATGAGCCGGCAGGATCGGGCTGCGCAGTTTGCGCCGTTCGCGGCGCTGACCGGATATGATACGGCAGTCGAAGAGACTGCGCGGCAGCATGAAGAGGGGATCGTCGATTACTACGAAAACGATATCGATATGGACATTTGAACCGGCACTGCGGTGGGGACATCGCAGTGTTTTTTCTTTTGATGTGTCCTTTTGTGTGGTTTTAGGATGAACTTTTTTTGAACATGTTGACATGCAAAATAAAAACAATTATACTTGTATACAGCAATAAATGTTTTTCGATTTAACGCGATAAAGGAAATCGAAAAGCTGTGAATACACCTGAATAAGCCGCCGTTTCTGTACGGCAGATAGGAGGCATGTCGATGCTGGAGATTTCGAAGAAAACCAATTTACTGGAGCAGGCGATCTATAAATACTCGCTGCAGGATATCCCCGAACCGAATCTGTACCGCGAGATGTACGGATATGAGGATGCGCCGAAGATTGCGTTCAACTACCGGCGTGTGCCGCTTGCCATGCCGGAAGACATCTGGATCACGGATACCAGCTTCCGGGACGGGCAGCAGGCGATGGCGCCGTACACGGTCAAGCAGATCGTGGACCTGTTCAAGATGCTGTCCAGACTGGGAGGACCTTTCGGTCTGATCCGCCAGTCAGAGTTCTTCATCTATACGGAGAAGGACCGTGAGGCGGTGGAAAAGTGCATGGATCTGGGACTGCGATTCCCGGAGATCACGACATGGATCCGCGCCAGAAAAGAGGATTTTAAACTCGTCAAGGATCTCGGGATCCGCGAGACCGGTATTCTCGTATCCTGCAGTGATTATCACATCTTTAAGAAGATGGGCATGACCAGACGGCAGGCGGTGGATTACTATCTGGAGACCATCCGTTCCGCGTTTGACGCAGGCGTCGTGCCGCGCTGTCATCTGGAGGATATTACGAGAGCGGACTTTTACGGGTTTGTCGTTCCGTTCGTCAACGAGATTATGGAGCTCTCCAAGGAAGCAGGTATCCCGGTCAAGATCCGCGCCTGTGACACGATGGGCTATGGCGTGCCGTATACCGGCGCCGCGCTTCCGCGAAGCGTTGCCGGCATCATCTACGGCCTGCAGCACTATTCCGGTGTTCCGAGTGAAATGCTGGAGTGGCACGGTCATAACGACTTCTACCACGCGGTTTCGAATGCTTCGACCGCATGGCTGTACGGATGCAGCGCCGTCAACTGTTCGATGCTCGGCATCGGAGAACGTACCGGCAACATTCCGCTTGAGGCGATGGTGTTTGAATATGCAGGACTCAGAGGGTCTCTGGACGGAATGGATCCGACCGTGATCACGGAGATCGCGCGTTACTTTGAGGATGAGATCGGTTTTGAGATACCGTCAAGGACACCGTTCGTCGGCGAGGACTTTAACATGACGAAGGCTGGTATCCATGCGGACGGTCTTTTGAAGGATGAAGAAATCTATAACATCTTTAATACGACCAAACTGCTGAACCGGAAACCGGGCGTGTGCGTCAGCAAGACGAGCGGCGCGGCGGGCATCGCGTACTGGATCAACGATCATATGAATCTGACCGGGGAAGACCAGTACAAGAAGAACGATCCGGTCGTGCTCCGCATCAAGGAATGGGTCGATGAGCAGTATGCGCAGGGCCGGACGACCGGCATTTCCAACCGGGAGCTCCGCGCGCTGCTGAAGAATCTGCTGGCCCGCGGCGCGGAAGCGGAAGAGGATGAGGAAGGAGACGATAAAAGATGATCCGGTACAAGAATATGTCTCTGGCCACACAGGTCATGGAAGTGATCGAGGAGAGTATCCTCAGCGAGAAGTATAAAAGAGGAGATATCATCAGCGAGAGCCGCCTTTCGGAGGAACTCGGCGTCAGCAGAACACCGATCCGGGAAGCGCTCGGCAGACTGATGGAAGACGGTCTGGTTGAGGATTCTCCAAACGGCACGATGGTCGTCGGCGTTTCGGATGAAGACGTGACCGATTACTATGGGATCAAGAAGGTCATGGAAGGGGAAGCTGCGGCTCGCGCAGCGAATCATATTACGGACGAGCAGATCAAAGAACTGCGCGATCTGATCGATCAGCAGGAGTTCTATGAGGGGAAGAACGATCACATCAAGGTGCGCGATCTGGATACACAGCTGCACGGCATCATATATGAGGCCAGTGGCAGCCGGGTCATGCAGCAGATCCTTTCCGGGATCCACCGGCATCTCATTCGCTACCGTTACCGTTCACTCGCGATGGATGACGGAGACCGCATGCATCAGTCGATTCTGGAACACAAGGAAATCGTGGACGCGATCGCGGCGCATGATCCTGAGCGAGCCCGCACCGCGATGAGCAGGCATCAGCAGAATGCGAAGGAGAATATGCAGCGTCTGCGCGCTAAGCAGAACGAAGAGTAAGGAGGAACACGTCATGGGTCTCACCATTGCACAGAAAATCATAAAGGAACACCTGGTCAGCGGAACGATGGAGCCGGGTTCAGAGGTCGCGCTGCGCATCGATCAGACGCTGACACAGGACGCGACCGGCACGATGGCCTATCTGGAATTCGAAACGATGGGCATCCCCCGTGTGCGCACGGAGCTGTCTGTCGCGTACATCGACCATAACACGCTGCAGTCGGGTTTCATGAATGCGGATGATCACCGGTTCATTCAGTCGGCTGCAAAGAAATACGGACTGCAGTTCTCGCGCCCTGGAAACGGCATCTGTCATCAGGTGCATCTGGAGCGTTTCGGAAAGCCCGGAAAGACGCTGATCGGCTCAGACAGCCATACGCCGACAGGCGGAGGCATCGGCATGCTCGCCATGGGCGCCGGCGGCCTGGATGTGGCCGTGGCCATGGGAGGTGGCGCTTACTACATCACGATGCCGAAGATGTATCTGGTCAAGCTCACCGGTACCTTGAAGCCTTTCGTCACTGCCAAGGATATCAGCCTCGAGATCCTGCGGATCCTCTCGGTCAAGGGCGGCGTTGGCGCGATCATCGAGTGGGGAGGCCCCGGAATTGAGGAGCTCTCGGTTCCTGAGCGCGCGACAATCACCAATATGGGAACGGAGCTTGGAGCGACGACCTCCATCTTCCCGTCCGATGAGGTGACGCGCAAGTTCCTGGCGGCCGAAGGCCGCGAAGCCGACTACCGGCCCCTCGCCAGTGATCCGGACGCGGTCTACGACCGCGTGATCGAAATCGATCTGGATCAGCTGAAGCCGAAGATCGCCTGCCCGCACAGTCCGGATGCTGTCTGTGATGTGGAAGAAGTCGCCGGTACCAAGGTAGATCAGGTTTGCATCGGGTCCTGTACCAATTCGTCTCTGTTCGACATGCTGAAGGTCGCTGCGCTCCTGCGCGGACGGACTATCAGCCCGGATGTGAGCCTTTCGATCTCACCGGGCAGCAAGCAGGTTCTCCGCATGCTGGCAGACGCGGGCGCGCTTTCGGATATTCTGGCAAGCGGCGCGCGCGTCCTGGAATGCGCGTGCGGACCGTGCATCGGCATGGGATTTTCGCCGAATTCGGGCGGCGTTTCACTCCGCACATTTAACCGGAACTTTGAAGGCCGCTCCGGAACGAAGGATGGAAAGGTCTATCTCGTTTCTCCGGAGACCGCAGTTGCGGCAGCGGTGTTCGGGGAGATCACCGATCCGTCTGCGCTCGGCGAAATGCCGGAAGTCGTGATGCCGGATGCGTTTAAGATCGACGATTCCGCGATCCTTCCGCCGGCGCCTGCTTCGGAAGCTGCGGATGTGCAGGTTCTGAAGGGTCCGAATATCAAAGACTGCCCGAGTGGCGAGCCGGTGCCGGATACGCTGACAGCGCCTCTCGTACTCAAGGTAGGCGACAACATTACAACCGATCATATCATGCCGGCAGGATCGAAGATTCTACCGTACCGTTCGAATATTCCACATCTGTCGCAGTACTGCTTCGAGGTCTGTGATGAGACGTTCCCGGCGCGTGCCAAAGAGGCCGGCCGCAGCATCGTCGTAGGTGGGGAGAACTACGGACAGGGTTCCTCCAGAGAGCATGCCGCGCTGGTACCGCTTTATCTCGGCGTTCGTGTGGTGATTGCCAAGTCCTTTGCCCGCATTCATGCGGCAAACCTGATCAACGCCGGAATCTTGCCGCTGACCTTTGCGGATCCTTCGGATTACGACCGGATCTCGCAGGGTGATCAGCTCGTGCTTTCCGATATCCATGCGGGGTTCGATTCCGGTGAAATCACTCTCACAGATGTGGAAAGCGGTGCGCGTTGTATGCTAAAATGTAGGTATACAGAGCGGCAGAAGAAGATTTTGCTCGCAGGAGGCCTGCTGCAGTATGTCGCGAAAGGGGAAGAGTAGCATGTTTGGCAGAAAGCGTTTGAATAAGCAGAATTACGAGGAAAACAAGCAGAAGAATATCGCCCGGACAAACCGCAAGGAGAAGATCCGCGAAAAGCAGAGAAAGGATTCCTTTGTTTCAGAGCTCGTCGATATGAGTCTGCAGGAGATCAATGAGATGGGAGAGATCGCCGAGGCAAGCGGACATTTCCGCAATCTGCTGGCGGATCAGCTCAGCCGGATCATGGACATGGAGGCGGACCGCAGGGAGCCCAAGAACTTTATGGAGATGCCCGTGATCAGGATCGGACTCGCGGCCGGAGACGGCATTGGACCGATCATCATGGAGCAGGCGGAGAGGCTGCTGCGCAAGATTTTGTCCTCTGAGATCGAGAGCGGCCGCATCGAACTGCAGACGATCGAAGGCCTGACGCTGGAGAACCGCCTGAGCAAGATGGAGGCAGTCCCCGC
>JAFOML010000008.1 GCA_017425345.1 Eubacterium sp.
CAGGCCCGATGGGGTCGCGAGCATATAGCGGTCATCGAGCCGCACGGAAAGATTCCCCCAGGTGCCCTGCACCAGGCCGTCTGCGAGCAGCTTCTTTCCGTATTCTACCAGCAGCTCCCGGAAGCGCCCCTCATCCTTCCGAATCATCTTTAAACTCCTTCTCCGCTTTCGAGTACTTCCGCTTGTACACCGCGCGCATCAGCGCGCATTCCGCCGCGGAAAGCGGTCTGGCTCCGCCGATAACCGCCGCTTTCAGCATGACCTCCGCCTGCTTTTCCAGCACGGTCAGCGCAGTATAAGCCTCGTAAAGGTTCCGTCCGACGCAGACAGCATGCCGTCTGTCGATGAGGACGGCATAGGAAGACCGCAGCGCGCCGCAGATCTTCGCCGCGTCCCTGGGACAGACCTCCGCGCAACTTCCGACGATCTGGGCCATGTCATCGAGACTGGCCCGCACGGGGTGTCCGGAATCCACGCAGATCCCTGCGTATGGCGTCTTGAACAAAATCATAGCCCCGCACTCTGAAAGCCTCATCAGAGCATCCTTCTCCGGCAGCGGAAAATCCGTGACATCCAGAATGTCCACCGGTTTAATGTCGCGGAAATCCGAAAAGTCATCCGTCATATAGCAGCGGCCGCCGTCCTTCAGAAGAATGGCCGCCATATCCCCTGTCGCATAGGGGAGCGCCGCCATCATCGCGGCATATCTGGCTATGATCCCGACCCTGTCCATGCTATCTCACCAGTCCCTTATCCGTCCGCACGACATGGCGGAAAACCTCTTCAAACCGGTTCAGCGCCTCATCGATGACCGCATCGGTATCTGCCATGGAAGTGTACAGACGGCTTCCGGCCAGCGTTACGATACCGTTCGCCATGTATGCGGCTCCCATGCGTTCCATGGAATCCTTCCGCTCGTACATCATATCCTTGTTTCTGAGAAGTCCAATCGCGGACTTCACCAGACAGAAGGAAGAATAATCAAAACTCATCGCGCCCGTGCACTCCAGGTGACAGATGCTCCCCTGGTTGTAGGCGACGAATGGCAGTTCATATCTGGCGATCAGCTCTTTCAGACCATCGGTCAGACGATCGCCGGCACGGCCAGCCTTCTCGCAGGCGTTCGTGCGTTCGATCTCCTTGATCGCCGTATATCCGGCAAGCGCGGAAAGTGGGTTCGCCGCAAGCGTTCCGCCCACATAAGCGCGGTGCTTCCCGGAAGCAACGCCGGCTGCCATCAGTCCGGCATATTCTTTCTTACCGCCGACTCCTCCGGCTGCGGGGAAGCCGCCGGCCACGATTTTGCCAAAAACCGTCAGGTCGGGCACCACATCAAAGTAGCCTTGCGCGCCGCCCAGGGCCAGCCGGAACCCGGTCACGACCTCATCGAAAATCAGAAGCGCCCCATACCGGTCGCAAAGACTCCGCACGCCGCGGTTGTAATCGATCGCAACCGGACGCGTGCCGCTCTCCGGACCCGCCGGCTCCACGATGACCGCAGCCGTCCCTCCGCGCAGACGGTTCAGCTTCAGCATCTTCTCCAGCATGTCCAGGTCGTTCGGCCGCACCTCGTCGGTATAGGCAAACATCTTTCCGGGGATCCCGTGAGATTCCAGAAGATTGCGGCTCCCCGGGATCTTCAGTCCGTAGACAACCTGATCACTCCAGCCGTGGTATGCGCCGCCGATCTTGATCACCCGCTTCGCCCCGGTCGCGATGCGCGAGATCCGAAGCGCCGCCATCACCGATTCCGTACCGGAACCCAGCATGCGGAACATCTCCACGTTCGGCATGCAGTGGTGGATCTGCCTCGCGATCAGAAGCTCCGACTCGTGCAGAAGCCCCGTTACCGGCCCGCAGGTCTCAAGCAGCTCAATGATCGCATCACGAATCACCGGATAGTTACTGCCCAGGATCGTAGGGCCTCCGGCTTGAAGAAAGTCGATATACTGATTCCCGTCCTTATCGTACAGATAAGCGCCCTCTGCTTTAGTAAAGCAGACAGGGAATGGTTTGTTGAAGGCGAGATTGTGCTGTACTCCCCCGGGAATATACTCCTTGGCTTCCTCATATACCGCCTTGGATTCAGCGCACTTCTCCTCGTAATACTTCAGTATCGTGCCTTCATAATAGTCGTCGTCCACTTCCCAGATCGGTTCGGACGTCAGATGCCGCAGACCGGCATTGATCCGGTCCGGATCATCCCACCTGCTGATTCCACAGTTTTCCATAGGGGGATGTGCCCTCCTGTTTAAAAGTAGTATTAATTAATTCAGATACGGTTTCACTAACTCAACAAACTGCCGCTTTATCCGATTGCCGTCAAACTCCTTGGCGCAGATGAGATAGTGATTGACCAATCCGTAGAACAGACCGGTGATCATGATAACATGATCTTCCTTATCTTCCTCCGGGCAGGTCAGATTCTCCTCGATCAGCAGTTCAAGTTTCCTGACGGATTTCGCTTCCTCTTCACTGATAATGCTGTTGGACAGCAGTTTGCTGGAAAGCACCGGATACTGGACCGTGTCATCGATCAGCTTCTCGAACATGCGGACGATCAGATCGTTCCCATGCTCTCCCGATTCCTCACAATACTCCAGTACGTCGACGACCTCCTGCTCCATCAATGCGAGCATCAGCTCGTTGATCGTTGCGAAGTGATTGAAAATGGTCGTACGACACATGTCCGCCCGTTGAGCGATGTCATTAAAGGTCACATGATTGATTCCCTTTTCCTCGAACAGTCCTTTGGCCGCATGCATGATGATGTTTCTGCTGCGTGCACGTTTTCCTCTGGCTCTCGGCCCTGACATAATGTTCCTCCCTCTTCACTGATTAGCTATACTCATATTGTCTCAGAGGTTTTCTTCTCGCGCTGCGCTCGCTTGTTGGTGTTCATGCTGTCCCGGAAGACAAAATACCGATCGTACAGAAATTCTGACGTCAGATTGATCGCCATGGTGAAAAAGAGCACCACGTAATCATTCCAGCCCGCATGGACCGTAAGCGCATTCCCCCACCAGGTCGATGCGGGGGTAAAAACGCAGTAGAACAGAAAAACCTTGAACATGGCAACGGGAACGTTGTTTGCCGATTTGAACGTGAATTCCCGGTTAAGCGTGAAATTCCACAGAACCGACAGGATCAGCGCGATCAGGTAGCATGGCCAGTAACTCCACGGAGTGATCACCTTGAGCAGAGTAAAAGAAAGCGTCTCGATGATCCCCGCAGAAACGGAGAACAAAAAGAACTTTACAATCTGGATGCGGGTCTCTTTCGCATCCGGGATATAGACATCCTTCCTCTCATCCTTCAAAACTGCCTCCACTTACATTGCGCCAGTGCCGCCGTGCATCGCGGTTATTCCCTTTTACCATTACACTGCAATACAATTATCTCATAATTATGCCTAAAATTCAACTGCTCTAATAAGTAATTCGGAAGTTTCTTCCAATTCAGAGAGCGTATTCCGATTGACTCTGTGCCGTGTCCGCACTACAATGACGTCAGGAGGTGTCACATGGAACGAGGATATGTTCAGATCTACACCGGAAACGGCAAAGGAAAAACAACGGCAGCGCTTGGACTTGCCATGCGGGCTGCCGGCGCGGGACTGTCCGTATATATCGGCCAGTTCATCAAAAGCATGGAATATCACGAGATCGGAATCCTGAAAGAGCGGTTTCCCGAGGTGACCGTCGAACTGTACGGGATCAAAGGCTGCATTCAGGGCCGGGATACGGATGCTTCTGACCGGAAAGCCGCCGCGCGCGGTCTTGCGCGCGCAGAGGATGTCCTTACAAGCGGACGATATGACATCGTGATTCTGGACGAGATCGGCATCGCATTCTACTTCGGCCTGATCACCCCCGAGCAGGGACTCGCTCTCTTACAGAAAAAAGCGCCCGGTACCGAACTGGTCATGACCGGACGCTATATTCCCGATTATATCATTGACGAGGCGGATCTGGTCACGGAGATGAAGGATATCCGCCACTACTACGAGGCAGGCGTCGAAGCCCGGGACGGCATCGAGCGCTGATTTTGTCCCCGTCCGGCCGGCGCCGGCACTGCCCCGCTCCCGCGCTATACCCGCGCGGCCAGAGCCATTGCGGCACGGAAGTGGACTTCCATTTCGTCATAGCTGACTTTTCCAAGGCTGCGCGGCTGCCAGGACTCCCCGTCCAGGCTGTCTTCCGCGTACACAAACTGATAGAGCTCGCATCCCCTAAGATCGCAGACCGCCTGCAGCGCGGAGCATTCCATGTCGACTGCGATGCAGCCGTCTTTCAGACGCGCCGCCGCATTTCCGCGCGTCTCCCGGTATAAGCCGTCTGTCGTCCAGATCCGGCCGCAGACGTGAGGAATTTCCAGGGCATTCAGCGCGGAGTCCACGGACTCCGCATTTTTGATGCGGATGTAATCGGCCGCCGGCGCATAGTGATAGCTGGTGCCCTCATCCCGGTAGGCCTCTGTCGGCACGATGAAATGTCCGGCCGCAAGGCTGCCGTCCAGCACGCCGCAGGAGCCGAAGACCACGAACTTCCGGCCGCCCCGCGCGATCAGCTCCTCCATCATCGCGGCAGCAAACGGTGCGCCCATTCCGGTGCGGAACACCGCGGCCCGTCTCGGCGCCTTCCCCTCTGTCCCGGCGGGCAGAAGCTCTTCCGGGATCTCGATCTCATAGATCGGCACACGCACGCCCGCGTTCATATAGCCGATATTCTGACCGCCGTACTTCTCACAGACGAGCTTCTCCACTTTCGGACTGAAGGTCTCAATGACCGTGTCCGGAAACACCTCTTTCCCGGGCGAATTGCCCGGACCTCCCGCATCGTGCGGGATATCTGACGCCTTCAGGATCTCCTCCGTATTCGGATCAAACGTCTCGGTGATCATTCTGTCCTCCTTTGAAAAGAAGCCGCCGCAATTTCTGCGGCAGCTTCCAAAACACTCTATTTCAGCACGACTTTCATGAACTTCTTCTTGCCCTTCTGGATCAGGATCTCGCCATCGCGGAAATCCGCAGCCGTGAGATTGGCGCGCGGATCCGTAACCTTCTCGCCGTTCACGGAGACACCGCCCTGCTGGATGGTGCGCCGCGCATCGCCGTTGCTCTTCTCCAGACCGAGCTCTCTGACCAGCGTAATCAGGCCTTTTCCCTCGCCCTCAAACTCTGCAGCGTCGAACTCACGGGTCGGAATGTTGGCAGAAGATGCGCCGCCTCCGAATGCGGAACGCGCGCCTTCCTGTGCCTTATCCGCCTCTTCCTTGCCGTGGACCAGCTTGGTGACCTCGTATGCCAGGACTTCCTTGGCGTGGTTGATCTCTGCGCCTTCCAGCGCCGCGAGTCTGCGGACCTCATCCATCGGCAGGAAGGTCAGCATGCGCAGGCACTTCTCCACGTCAGCATCTCCGACGTTGCGCCAGTACTGATAGAACTCATACGGGCTTGTGCGGTCTGCGGAGAGCCACAGCGCGCCTTTGGCTGTCTTTCCCATCTTCTTGCCCTCGCTGTTGGTGAGCAGGGAGAACGTCATGCCGTAGACTTCCTTATCACAAAGCTTACGCGTCAGATCCACACCGCCGATAATATTCGACCACTGATCGTTTCCGCCGAACTGCATCTTGACGTCAAAGTCTCTTGCCATGACGGTAAAGTCGTAAGACTGCATCAGCATGTAGTTGAATTCGAAGAATGACAGCCCGGTATCGCGCGCCATGCGCTGCTTGAACGCTTCTGCGCGCAGCATCTGATTGACGTTGAAGTGCGTGCCCACGGCGCGGACGAACTCGATATAGTTGAGCGGGCGGAGCCATGCCGCGTTGTTGACGCTCACCGCCTTGCCCGGCAGAGGCTCACGATTCTCGTGGCCCGGCTCGAATACGCCGTTGTTGCCCTCATACTTCCACTCATCATCGAAGTCCAGGAAACGGTCAAACAGCTTCTTGAACTTGCGGCAGTTCTCATCGATCGTTTCGATGTCCATGAGCTGGCGCATGTCGGTGCGGCCGGACGGATCTCCGACCATTCCGGTGCCGCCGCCCAGAAGGACGACCGGCGTATGGCCGTACTTCTGCATGTACATCATGATGATGACCTGCATAAAATGTCCGACGTGCAGGCAGTCTGCCGTAGGATCGAATCCGATATAGAACTTGATCTTCTCTTCCGAAAGCAGCTTACGGATCGCCGCTTCATCGGTCGTCTGCTCGATGAAACCGCGCTCCTGCAGAACATCGAATACATTGTCATACTGACTGATATTATCCGGTATGAAATTCTTCATGAATACAATCTCCTTAGTTTTTATCTTGTTCCGTACAGACGGTCACCGGCATCGCCGAGTCCCGGTACGATATAGGCATTCTCATTCAGATGATCATCCTTGGCCGCGATATAGATGTCTACATCCGGATGCGCTTTCTGCAGCACCTCAATGCCCTCCGGCGCTGCGATCAGGCACATGAACGTGATGTGTCTGCCTCCGCGCTGCTTGATAAAGTCAATCGCCGCGACAGCACTTCCGCCGGTTGCGAGCATCGGATCCACGACGAAGATACGGCGCTTCTCGATGTCCGTCGGCAGCTTGCAGTAATATTCGATCGGCATATGTGTTTCCGGATCACGGTAAAGGCCGATATGGCCGACCTTCGCGTTCGGAACCAGCGCCAGCATGCCGTCTACGAATCCGAGTCCTGCGCGCAGGATCGGACCGATCGCGATATCCTCACCGGCCAGCATGTTCACTTTGGTTTTGCAGATCGGCGTCTCGATCTCGATCTCTTCCAGCGGCAGATCTCTCGTCGCTTCAAAGCCCATCAGCATAGCAACCTCGGTTGCCAGAGCGCGGAAATCCCGGACGCTGGTCTCGGTCTGACGCATCAGTGCTACCTTGTGCTGAATCAGTGGATGATCAAATACGTATACTTTTCCCATGTGTTTCCTCCCCGCACATATGCTCCGTTACATTTCATCTAACATATCGATCCGACGCTGGTGACGTCCGCCTTCAAACTCGGCATGCAGCCACGCGTCGGTGATTGCGATTGCCTGTTCCGCGGTCAGGATACGGCCGCCCAGTGCCAGCAGGTTTGCATTGTTGTGCTGCTTGGCCAGCTCTGCCATCTTCTCTGAGGTACAAAGCGCGCACCGCACGCCCTTCACCTTATTCGCCGCGATCGAGATCCCGATCCCGGTTCCGCAGAATACGATGCCGAGATCCGCTTTTCCGGATGCGACGGCTTCTGCGCAGGCCTTTCCGTAAACCGGATAATCGACCGATTCTCTCGAGTCCGTTCCGAGGTCTACGACACGGATGCCTTCCGCTACCAGGTGATCCGCGACTTTTCTCTTGAGATCAAATCCGCCGTGATCGCTTGCCACTGCCATAATCATCTGTCTTCACCATTCCTTTCCAAATATCTGCGGCTTTCCGCCGGGCTGAACCAACTCGTCTGTCTAGCACTCCCTCACGTTGAATCCCGCAGACCGGAGCATCCGGTTCATCACGGAGAATCCCACGTCCTTCTGTGGGAGGGCTGCTGCGAGGATGACGTCCGCACCGTCTTTATCCGCCTGTCTGAGCCGGGCGAAAAACTCATGCGCCGCCTTCTCACTCTCACTGTCCCGGAACGCGATCACGCTGACCTTCTGTCCCCGGGCTTCCCGTTCGACCTTCTCCCGCGCGATCGCTTCCGCCACGTTCGGCGTCGCTCCCTGGAAGATGATCATCTCGGCTTTTGGCGCGTAATGCTTGTACTTCATTCCGGGCGCCTTCGGCTGGTAGTCCTCGTTTCCCGTCGGCTTCGCGTTCAGCGTAGGATCGACGAGGACGGTCTTCTCCAGCACTTTCTCAAAATCGTCCTGCGTCAGGATCCCCGGCCGGAGAATCATCGGTGTCTCCTGCGTCATATCGATGACCGTGGATTCGATTCCGACCTGGCAGGGGCCGCTCTGTATGATCGCATCGACCTTTCCATCCAGATCGTCGATCACGTGCTGCGCCGTCGTCGGACTGGGCCGTCCGGACAGGTTCGCGCTCGGCGCCGCAATCGGTCTTCCGGAGCGGAAGATCAGCTCCCGGGCGATCGGGTTGCTCGGCATCCGGATCCCGACGGTATCGAGTCCGCCGGTCGTAACATCCGGAACCACCGGCTTTCTGGTACAGATCATGGTCATGGGGCCTGGCCAGAACGCCTTCATCAGCTTCTTCATATCATCCGTAATCGTGTTGGTCAGCCGGAGCATGTCGCTCTCGGCAGAAATATGTACGATCGTCGGATTATCGTTCGGGCGCCCCTTGGCCTCATAGATCCTTGCTACCGCGTCTGCGTTCAGTGCGTCCGCGCCGAGTCCGTAAACGGTCTCCGTCGGAAATGCGACGAGTCCCCCTTCCCGGATGATCTGCGCGGCTTCGGTTATATCTTCACTTGTCTCTCTCAGCAATCTCGTATTCATCAGAACTCATTCATCTTCTTTGCCTGATCGTCGGTGGTCAGCGCATCGATGATCTCATTGATATCTCCGTCCAGAATAGATTCCAGACGGTAAAGGGTCAGGCCGATACGGTGATCGGACACTCTGCCCTGCGGAAAGTTATAGGTACGGATGCGCTCGCTGCGGTCGCCGGATCCGATCTGGTCCTTACGCTCCGCGGCGATCTTATCCGCCTGCTCGCGCTGCATCTTGTCGTAGAGCCGCGCCTTCAGGACTTTCATCGCCTTTTCACGATTCTTGATCTGGGACTTCTCATCCTGACAGGTTACTACGAGTCCGGTCGGAAGGTGGGTCAGTCTTACCGCGGAGTCCGTCGTGTTGACGCACTGTCCGCCGTTTCCGGATGCGCGGTACACGTCGACCTTCACATCGCCCGGATCGATGTGGACTTCCACATCATCGACTTCCGGCAGGACTGCGACGGTCGCTGCGGATGTGTGGACACGGCCTGCCGCCTCGGTCTCCGGCACGCGCTGCACGCGGTGCACGCCGCTCTCGTACTTGAGTCTGGAGTAGGCGCCGCGGCCCTTGATCAGGACTTCCGCTTCCTTGATGCCGCCGATCCCGGTCTCGTTCATGTCCATGATCTCGACCTTCCAGCGGTTGCGCTCGGCATAGCGGGTGTACATGCGGAGGAGGTCGCTGCCGAAGAGGGCTGCCTCATCGCCGCCGGTTCCCGCGCGGATCTCGAGGATGACGTTCCGCTCGTCGTTAGGGTCCTTCGGGATGAGCAAAACCTTCAGCTCCGAAGCCGCCTTCTCGAGATGCTCCTCCTGTTCTGCGATCTCAGCCTTGGCCATATCCCGCATCTCCTCATCGGATTCATTCTCCAGGATATCTTTGGCAAAATCAAGCTCTTCCTTCGCCGCCTTATATTCCTGATACTTGTGGACGATCGGTTCCATCTCGCCCAGCTCCTTCATATGCTTCTGCCAGGCGCTCTGGTTCGCGATCACCTCAGGATCCGCGACCACTCTGGTCAGCTCTTCATATTTATCAACTACACTATCCAGTTTCTCGAACATGGGTCTTTCTCCTATATTATTCTAGTCTCTCGGCTATCCCTAAATAATTATCTTACCACAGTTTGCAACGGTTGTCACGAAGTAATGACAGGTAATAACCTGACTACTCTGCCTTTCTCCTTACTCCCATTTTTTTACAGTTATATCTTGACATCTGCTTGTACATATCGTACACTTATGGCACGGAATGGACAGTGTCCGGAAAGGAGAATTGCGATGTTTCTTATAGATTCTTATGAGTCCCCGGTCGGCACACTCTGGTACGCCTGCGACGAGGACGGCTTACATCTGACGCAGGTCTGGCTTCCCGGAAGCGAGCCGCCCGCAGAGGACCGCACAGAGGCAGGATGCTTCCCGGTCATAAAGCAGACACGGGACTGGCTTGCCCGCTATTTCCGCGGACAGGATCCCGGACCGTGTCCGCCCCTTGCACCGCAGGGCACGCCTTACCAAATGGCAATCTGGGAACTGATCCGGGAGATCCCTTACGGGCAGACTGCTTCGTATAAGGATCTGGCGGTGCGGTACGCGGAGGAGAACGGCCTGGACCGTCCCGCGCCTCATCCGGTCGGACAGGCGGTCGGACGCAACCCGATCCCTCTGATCGTCCCCTGCCACCGGGTGATCGGGGCAGATGGGAATCTGACCGGCTACGGTGGAGGTATCGATCTTAAGATCCGACTGCTTCAGCTGGAGGGTGTCGATACCGGCCGGCTGAAGATGCCGCGCGGCAACCGGTTTGCCAAGGAAAAAGGACCGCAGTGATCTGCAGTCCTTTTGGTTTCTCTTCTGATATACAGTCCGTCAGTAAGACAACAATTAGTCGATGTTGTACTTTTTCTTGAACTTCTCAACACGGCCACCGCGGTTGATGAACTTCTGCTGACCTGTAAAGAACGGATGGCACGCTGAGCATACATCAAGCCTCAGTTCCGGCTTGGTTGATCTCGTAACAAAAGTGTTTCCGCATGCGCAAGTTACTTTACATTCCATGTAATCAGGATGGATTCCTTCCTTCATGCTATTACCTCTTTCCTGCTCAGGTTGCCCTTCGCATATACTACGCCTGCGAGCCGATGATATCGCAAACGTGCTCAATTATCATAGCACAGCGCCGCTTTGCCGTCAATCCTTTTTTGCTTTCAAACCCCGTATTTTTCAGCGGTTTCAGCTATCGAACGTTTATTCGTAAACTCTTGTTCTTTTCTCTGTTCTATGATATACTTTCCGTAACGACCGAAAAGAAGGAGAAATACGATGGAAACGGGAGAAAGAGACCTGATGCAGGAGCTGCTCGGCGATCTCAATGAGGCGCAGCGGGCTGCCGTTACAACAACAGAAGGATACGTGCGCGTGCTGGCAGGCGCCGGCTCGGGCAAGACCCGAGCGCTGGTGAGACGGTTTGCGTATCTGGTGCTGGCGGCAGGGATTTTGCCAGAGAATATCCTCTGCGTCACGTTTACGAACAAGGCCGCCGGCGAGATGCGCACCCGGATCCGTCAGCTTACCGGGGACAGCGACACCGGCTATATCAACACGTTTCACGGCTTCTGCGTGAGCGTTCTGCATGAGGACATCTCGCGCGTCGGCTATCCGAAGAACTTTCTCGTGCTGGACAACCCGGACATCGACCAGATGCTGGAGATCATCTATGCCGAGCGCGGCCTGACGATGCGGGACATGACCTACAGCGCCGCGCGGGATATGATCGAGATCCAGAAGCTGAAGGCACGTCCGGATTACTATCTGGACATGGTCGAGCAGCCTGCCTCCGTGCTGAAGGAAAAGTACGAGAAGGCGGAGACGGCCAAGGATATCATCTTCTACGGCTATCTGTATCTGGAGAAGAAGAACTTCGGGCTGGATTACAACGATCTGCTCAAGTTTACCTTATATATATTTGCGCAGGACGCGGATATCCGGCTCAAGTGGCAGCAGCGGCTCGCCTACATCATGATCGATGAGTTTCAGGATATTGACGACATTCAGTATGAACTGATGAAGGTCCTTGCGGGCTGGCATAAGAACCTCTTCGTCGTCGGGGATCCGGATCAGACGATCTACACCTGGCGCGGAGCGGACATCCGGTATCTGCTGGACTTCCCCAAGGCTTTCCCGGGAACGCAGGACATTCTGATGATGCAGAACTACCGGTCTTCGCCGGAGATCCTTGCTGTCGCCAATTCTCTGATCGATAAGAACCGGAACCGCGTGAAGAAGGATCTGATCCCCGTGCTGCCATCTGCCGGCGACCCGGTCCTCTGCCACTACGCGGACAGCGCGGAGGCGGAGGCTCGCTGGATCACCTCGGAGATTCAGACGCTGCGCGAGTCCGGAACCGCTTACCGCGACATGACCGTGCTCTATCGCGCGCACTATCTGACGCGAACGCTGGAGACCGTCTTTCTGAAGGAGAAGATCCCCTATACGATCTACAGCGGGGTACGGTTCTTCGACCGCGCAGAGATCAAGGACGCGCTGTCTTATCTCCGCATGATCACACTGCAGGATGACCTGTCCTTCCGCCGCATCGTAAACCGGCCGCGGCGGAATATCGGGCGCAGACGTCTGGCCTTTCTGGAAGAATTCGCGGAGGAGCACGACTGCTCGCTGTACCGGGCGCTGCAGCTGAACTATGAGGGAGAGATGTTCCGCGGGACCGGCGCGGTATCGTTCCTGAAGCTTGTGGAGCGGTTTGCCGGCGCTGTGGCTGCCGGCGGTTCGGTATC
>JAFOML010000043.1 GCA_017425345.1 Eubacterium sp.
ACACAAGACCATCATCAAACCGATCCGCAAGCCAGGCTTTCTTGGATGAAACCTGAATATCATTATTGTTGGAAATAGCGCAGCAGATATGCTCCTTCTCCAGATTATCCTTTGTTACTCTAATGTATTCCATAATAAACACCCCCTTGTCAGCCTTATGTATCTTTCCGTGACATCAGGACTACGCACGTCGTCCCGCGGTTCCCGAAATCAGAGATTTCGACCGCTCTGACAGGCGCATCTCTAAGCTCAGACTTCGCTGTCGCTCGTCTTCACTAAGAGGCTGCAGCACTCCACATGCCCCGCATGCGGAAACAGATCCACCGGTGTCGCTTCTATAAAAGCGTACCCGCGTCCCATGAGATACTTGACGTCCCTCGCAAGCGTGGCCGGATTGCAGGACACATAAACGATTCGAGACGGCTCCGCGTCACACACCGCAGAAAGCAGCGTCTCCTCGCAGCCTGCGCGCGGCGGATCCAGGACCGCCACATCACAGCCTGTTACCGCGAGATCCTCTGGAATAGCCGCGTCTGCCTCCGGGTCTCCCATCAGCGCCGGCAGCACATTCTCCGCCTTTCCGCATACATACCGCGCGCGAACGATACGGTTCAGCACCGCATTCCGGTTCGCATCCAGAACCGCGTCCTTCACGCTTTCGATCCCGATAACCTGCACGCTCTGAAACGCCTCCGGATCACGGTTCCTCAGATCATTCAGCATCCAAAGTCCGATCGTGCCCGCGCCACAGTACAGATCCAGCACCGACTCGCCACCCTGAAGATCCGCGTACTGTGCAGCGATATCGTAGAGCGGCTCCATCTGCACCGGATTCACCTGATAGAAGGACAGTGGCGAAACCTCAAACTCCATATCCCGAATGCACTCCGTAATCGTCGGTTTTCCGGCGAGCACAACCGTACGGTCACCATAGAGTCCGCCTTCCTTCGCCGTATTGGTATTGAGGATCACACTCTCAAGGCTGTACCACGGCGTTCCATCTTCGAACTGCCCGATCTCTTCGATCGCCGCAGCCAGCATCTCTACGAGCTTCTCCGCGTGCGGAATCCCACGGCCGTTTATCACGAAGATCACCATCACCTCGCCGGTGCCCATCGCGGTCCGCACGATCATGTGCCGCATCAGGCCGCGCTCCCATTTCGGGTCATAGCCGGTGATATGATCCTCGACCATGAACTGACGCAGCGCTTCCGCTGCTGCTTCGGCCGCCTCCGTCTGCAGGAGGCATACCGGACAGTCGACCGTCTCATGAGAACGCGCGCGGTAAAACCCTACGGCAGGCTCTGCGACCGGCACGACGATACCGCCTTTTTTGGTGATAATGCCTCCGGTGGAGATACTTGTCACCGCCTTGTTGCGATAGCGATAGGGTTCCTCCATCCCGACCGCCGGGCGTACTAGGGGATCCTCCACCCCTCCGAGCCGCGTCAGCGCATCGATGACATGCTGTCTTTTTATGCGGAGCTGCGCGTCATAGGTTATCTTTTCGTAGGGGCAGCCGCCGCAGCTTAGACTTTGTGCACAAAATCCATCCGTCCGCTCCGCGGACTCCTCCAGCACCTCCACTGTGCGGGCGTTCGCAAAGCGCTTTTTCTTTTTCACGACCTCGCACCGCACCAGATCCCCGGGCAACGCGCCGCTCACAAAGACCGCCATGCCGTCTTCCATCCGCCCTACGCCCATTCCGCGGTCCGTTATATCTTCTATTCTGACTGAGATCAGTTCTTTCATGCCTTCTCCTTCACGTCAAACGAGGCAGCCTCCATAAGACTGCCTCGCCTTGTTCTTTTACCCTTCCGATGCCAGCATCCGTTCGATTGCGGCCTCGTCCTTGGCTCTCTTCTCCCGGATCGTCTCCTCGAGCATCATGTCCTTGACCTTCATCAGTCTGGTCTGGTTACCACGCTCGTTCTCATCCAGCTTCATCTGAATGTAGCGGATGGTGATCTGCAGACGCGGGATCATGACGTATTCCAGAGCGTTTACACGCCGTCTGGTCTTCTCCAGCTCAGCCGCCAGGAGCGAAGTCTCTTTCTCCTTCGCAGCCAGTTCGAGCAGCATGGGGAACAGCTCAGACATTCTGGTGATCGCGGTATCCAGCTCTCCGGTCGTACGGACGAAGCCGTAAGGGAAGATATCTCCCTCATCCTTCGCCGTCGTCTTAAAGTCAAATACCGGCACATCTACGCTCATGATGTTCTTTCCGCTGACGGAAAGCTCTACGCCCTGCTTCGGGAACATCAGGGACTCCTCCATGACCTCCTGACTCATGATCGAGCTTGCGATGGTGAAGTTCTTATACACGGAATCGAGGCGCTTTTCGACCTCTTCCCGCAGGCGGCCGTTCTCTCTGGCCAGCTCCAGGAACTCCTTCATCAGCTCATCACGTTTGTCCTTCAGAAGCTTATGACCGCGGGTCGCAGTCTTGAGGCGCCTCTTCAGGGACGTCAGCATCATGCGGGTAGGGTTGACATTCATTCGTTCCATCATGCGCCTCCCTATCCAAGATATTTCTCAATATATTCGTCCTTGATTCTCTTCAGCTCTGTCTTCGGCAGCAGTTTCAGCAGTTCCCAGCCGGTGTTCAGCGTCTCTTCGATGCTGCGGTCGGTCTCATAGCCCTGTGATACGTATTTCTTCTCAAACTCTTCACTGAAGCGCGCATACTTCAGATCGGTCTCCGTCAGCGCGGCTTCGCCCAGAATCGTCATCAGCTCCAGCGCTTCCTTACCGCGCGAGTAAGCGGCGAACAGCTGGTTCATGGTATCCGCGTGATCCTCTCTGGTCTTGCCGGTACCGATACCCTTATCCTTCAGACGGGACAGAGACGGCAGTACGTCGATCGGCGGTTCGATGCCCTTACGGTCGAGCTCTCTGGACAGGATGATCTGTCCCTCTGTGATGTATCCGGTCAGGTCCGGAATCGGATGTGTGATGTCGTCTTCCGGCATGGTCAGAATCGGGATCATCGTGATGGAGCCCGGTTTGCCCTTCTTACGTCCGGCTCTCTCATACATGGTCGCAAGGTCTGTGTACAGGTAGCCCGGGTAACCTCTTCTGCCCGGTACTTCCTTACGCGCGGCAGATACCTCACGCAGCGCCTCTGCGTAGTTCGTGATATCCGTCAGGATGACCAGTACGTGCATGTCCAGATCGAATGCCAGATACTCCGCTGCGGTCAGCGCCATACGCGGTGTTGCGATACGCTCTACCGCCGGGTCGTTCGCCAGGTTCATGAACATAACGGTACGGTCGATTGCGCCGGTCCGTCTGAAGTCGGAAGCGAAGAAGTCTGCTTCCTCGTACGTGATACCGATCGCTGCGAATACGACGGCAAAGTTTCCTGCGCCGTCACCCAGTACCTTCGCCTGACGTGCGATCTGCGCAGCGAGGTTTGCATGCGGCAGACCACTTCCGGAGAAGATCGGCAGCTTCTGTCCTCTTACCAGCGTGTTCAGTCCGTCGATCGCGGAAACGCCGGTCTGGATAAACTCAGCCGGGTAGTCACGGGCTGCCGGATTCATCGGCAGACCGTTGATGTCCAGTCTCTTCTGCGGGATGATGTCCGGACCTCCGTCCGTCGGTCTTCCCATTCCATCGAATACACGTCCGAGGATCTCCGGCGATACCGCGAGTTCTGTTCCGTGTCCAAGGAAGCGGACCGCGCTCTCCTTCAGGTTGATTCCCGCGGAGCTCTCGAACAGCTGCACGGTGGCATCGGATCCGTTGATCTCCAGTACTTTACAAAGTCTTCTCTGCCCGTTCGGCAGAACGATTTCTCCCAGTTCATCGTAAGTGACGCCTTCTACGTCCTGCACGAGCATCAGAGGCCCTGCAACTTCCGATATAGTTCTATATTCCTTTATCATTCGTCATCATCCTCCTTGCTCAGCAGCTCCGAGATCTCACCGCGCATCTGGTCGATGATATCGCCATAGGTACGGTCGATCTTCTCTTCTTCCACATACTTGAAACGTCCAATCGCTTCTCTTACCGGCAGGTCTGCCAGCTTATTGAAGGAAGCGCCTTTTCCGATCGCTTCGACGGACATGTCGTAGTATGCCAGAATCAGCTTCATCATACGGTACTGCTTGTTTACAGACGCGTAGGTATCGACATCATGGAATGCATTCTGATGCAGGTAGTCCTCACGGATGGATTTGGCAGCCTCTAACTTGACACGGTCTTCGAAGGACAGCGCGTCGACACCGACGAGCTGTACGATCTCGTTCAGGTTCGCCTCTTCCTGCAGCAGCGTGATCATCTTCTGACGCAGCTTCGGGAACTCCTTGGAGACATTCTCCTCAAACCACGGCATCAGTCTGGCAACGTACAGCGAGTAACTGTTCAGCCAGTTGATTGCCGGGAAGTGTCTTGCTCTTGCCAGACTTGCATCCAGCGACCAGAATACCTTGACGATACGCAGCGTTGCCTGGGATACCGGCTCGGAAATATCTCCGCCCGGCGGGGATACTGCGCCGATCGCGGACAGTGCGCCGAGTCGGCCTTCCTTACCGAGTGTTACGACACGGCCTGCTCTCTCGTAGAACTGCGCCAGACGGGATGCCAGATATGCCGGATAACCTTCTTCACCAGGCATCTCCTCCAGACGTCCGGACATCTCACGCAGAGCCTCTGCCCAGCGGGATGTGGAGTCTGCCATCAGTGCGACGGAATAGCCCATGTCTCTGAAATATTCTGCAATGGTAATACCTGTGTATACGGATGCCTCTCGGGCTGCTACCGGCATATCGGAGGTGTTCGCGATCAGCACGGTACGCTTCATCAGGGATTCTCCCGATCTTGGGTCCTTCAGTTCCGGGAACTCCATCAGTACGTCTGTCATCTCATTTCCACGCTCACCGCAGCCAATGTAGACGACTACGTCCGCGTCTGCCCACTTAGCGAGCTGATGCTGTACGACGGTCTTGCCGGAACCGAACGGTCCGGGTACGGCAGCGACGCCGCCCTTCGCGATCGGAAAGAGTGTGTCGATAACGCGCTGTCCTGTGACGAGCGGCATATCCGGAACCATCTTCTCTTTATATGGTCTTCCTACACGGACTGGCCATTTCTGCATCATGCAGATCTCGCGGACGCCATCTTCCGTCTGAACGGTAGCGACTGTCTCTTCGACTGTGTACTCGCCGCTCTTGATCGAAAGGATCGTACCCTTGACCCCGTAAGGAATCATGATCTTCTGCTGAATAACGACCGTCTCCTGTACGGTTCCGATGATATCACCGGGCTCGACCTCATCGCCGATCTTCGCGATTGCCACGAACTCCCAGGTCTTCTTTCTGTCCAGCGCCGGAACCTGAATTCCACGCTCGATATTAGAACCCTGCTGCTCGTACATCTTCTCCAGCGGACGCTGAATACCGTCGTAAATACTCTCGATCAGACCCGGCCCCAGCTCTACGGAGAGCTGTGCTCCTGTCGAAACGACCGGTGCGCCCGGGCCGATGCCGGCGGTCTCTTCATATACCTGAATGGAGGCCTGATCGCCTCTCATCTCTATGATCTCTCCTACAAGTCCAAGGTCTCCAACACGTACCACGTCGTACATATCCGCGTCTTGCATGCCGGAAGCCACTACCAGTGGGCCTGATACCTTAACGATTTTTCCCTGACTCATTACTTATCACCTCCGAATAGTATGTCTGCTCCTACTGCACGCTCCACGGCCTTACGGACATTCCGCAGCCCATTTCCCGACGCCCCGTCCTTACTCGGGATCAGGATGATCGCCGGGAGTCTGGAATCGCTGTATTTATCGATCTCAGGCGCTGCCTCGTCAGCCAGGTCTTCCGTCACATAGAGGATCGCGTAATCGTTCTCCGCGAGCCTGCGTATGATCTTTCTGGCCTCCTGTCCGTCTTCGCAGGGGAACACGTCCAGCCCCACTGCCCGGAAACCGACCACAGATACAGGGTCTCCTATTACTCCTATCTTATACATATTATCTCTCCATCAATCTGAATACGTCTTTCCAAGGAACTGAAGCAGGTAATCCGGATCCGCTTGGATCAGGATTCCGTTCAGGATGATACGAACATTATCGATCTCCTGCTCCTTGGCGTACCAGTATCCCGCAACCGGCTCGATCCCGATGAGGTAATCCTTCGCCTTGCGGTTCTCATCCATGACCACGTCGGTCAGAAGCTTTTCGACCCGGACGAAAGAGCCTGTCTCCTCCAGCGCTCTCGCGCCTTCCTTCAGCGCGTCTCTCATGCCGGGATGGATCAGACGGTCCGCAACCTGCTGCAGCGTTTCCTCATAGCATCCCGTGAAGAACTCCTCTGTCAGGAATCCCTCCGTCAGGAAGACTTTCTTGAAGAACGTCCACGGCCGTTTCATCGCCTTCAGACGAACGAACGTCTTCAGGTTCAGCGTATCGATCTGCGTGCGCATCAGGTCGACCAGGAACTGTGATTCCGTCTCCTGCGCGCCGAGGACCATGTCCTTATAGCAGGCCTTGTCCAGAATCAGGTCGATCTCCTGTGGATCACCTGTGCGTCCATATACATCCAGCGCTTCCATGATCGCATCTCTCATGACCGGCCGCATCGTTCCGAAATTGCGGTCGCGGATCATAGCGACCATCATCTTCCAGTCACGGTCGCCGGTAGAGATCAGCTGATCCTCCGTCGGGGTGATGCCAAGCATTTCCGCTTTCAGACACACCTTGATGTTATGGTAGTCATAAGGATAGATGTGCGGCGCGAGTTCCGTACGTCCCGGAAGGTTCCGGAAGATCATCTCGTAGAGCTTGGACTGCTCGTGACGGATAAACCACTCAATATCATCCACATCGGTTTCCTTAGGATCATCATAACCGAATTCCATCAGGAGTGTCCGCGCCGACTGCAGGTCTGCGCAGTTCGCCAATCTGACCATATCAGCCTGCTTCATCAGCCGCTGTACATAACAGCCGATAAACGCATCCGAAAAGATGAAATCATCTTCTGTTCTTAATGTCAGATCACCCATATTAATTCTCCTGTGCATTGAATAATACGGAAGCGACCTCGGCTCCGATATCATTCCGTATGTCTTTTGCGATTGCCTCTATGGAAGCGTTATATACGGTGCTTCCTACCTTGACCAGCAGACCGCCCTTGATATTCTGTGCGTCCTTTGACACTGTAAATCCGCTTCCCGGAATTGCTTCCGCGAGTTTCTTCAGCAGCGTTTCAGCCAGCGGCTGGTCACTTGCGGAGAGGCAGATCTCTCCTTCTTTGATACCCTGCGCCTTGATGGTGGAGATCAGGAAGTCGATATACTTATCGCGGTCTCCGCCCACGATCCTATCGATCGCCGCACGGAAACACTCATCGATCAATCCCTGTTTCTTAGCCAGGATCACGTTTCTGCCATCGATCGCTGCAACGGATTTCCGTCTGACGATCTGTTTTTCCTTGGCATCCAAACCATCCTGCTCAGCCTGGGCGATCAGCTTATCCGCTTTCTCGTTCGCCTCACGGACGACATCCCATGCCTGCTGCTTGGCGGTATCTATGGTTACCTGCGCAGATGCCCGCGCATCATTTTCTATCTTAGAAGTAATCTTTTCGATACTCATAGCCTCACATCCTTTATCTCTTAATTCTATACAGTTACGATTAGATTCCTGCATTGAAGAGAATCAGGATGGAGATGAGCAGTCCGAAGATCGCGTAGGTCTCTACCATTGCTGCGTAGATGATACCCTTAGCCATCTGATCCGGACGCTTACCGGTCAGCATGATGCCTGCGGCTGCTGCCTTGCCCTGTCCGACTCCGGACCAGATTCCGATCAGGCCTACCGGCATGCCGGATGCCAGAACGAACCAGCCCTGCTCGATCGTCAGATCCATGTTTCCGCCAAAGAAGCCGACTCTTACGAAGATCAGGAAGGTCATCAGAAGTCCGTAGATTCCCTGTGTTCCCGGAAGAGCCTGCATCAGCAGTGTTCTACCGAACTTCTTCGGATCCTCAGCGAGAACGCCTGCTGCAGCCTGTCCTGCAATACCAACTCCAAGTCCGCTTCCGATTCCTGCCAGCGATGCGATTGCTGCACCAATCAGTGCTAATGAGTTACCAGTGATGAATTCCATTACTATTACCTCCATTGATTTGATTCTGCGGTTACTATCCCTCTGCTTGATTCTCCGGGATTCCGCTATTTGGTATCATCTATTCTTACATAGGTTGTATTTCTGATAAACGGATGGAACGGTTCGCCTCCATCCTCGTAGAATTTTCCGAAAAACTCTACGTACTGCAGTCTGCTCGAATGTACGAATGCGCCGAGCACATTGATCGCCATACTGAAGATATGGCCTACCAGGCCGATCAGAAGAAGCGCAATCGCGCCCTTGAATCCGGTACCGAGCATGGAACCCAGCAGGTTGACTACGCTGGCGATAACGCCGGTAGCAAGTCCCAGCGCGAGCAGTCTCGCATAGGACAGGATATCTGAGATCCATCCGGTAATGCCGTAGACCGAAGAGAGTCCTCCGGTGACCTTCCCGATCACACCCTTGTTATGACGCCCTCCGGTGAGCAGAAGGATGACCAGTCCTGCGATCGCCAGAACCATGCACGGCTTGACCAGCGCTTCGGAGATCATGCCTCCGCCGATCCAGCCGCCTGCGCCGATGATGACCATATACCACGGCACTTCATCGAGGATCGCGTCTGCAACCTGGCCCCTCTTTATCTTCATGTACATGTCGATGCCCATTCCGACGAACAGGTGCACGCATCCGAAGAGCAGGGAGAAGATCAGCAGCTTGGTCGGATCATCCATCGGATTGAACCAAAGCGGCTTGATCTCTATGGTCTTGCCGAAGACGGTGCTCGCCCAGACCTGGATCAGGTCTCCGAAATAGCCTCCGAACATGACACCCCAAAATACCGTTGAGATGCCGCAGAACATAAACATCCGGATCATCTTATACATCGTTCCTTCCAGCGGATACTTCCGCAGGATGATATAGCATGCGATCGCGATGACCGCGCCATATCCCGCATCACTGAGCATGATGCCGAAGAACAACGCATAGAATACTGCAAAAATATTCGTCGGATCGAATCCGTCATAGGCCGGCAGAGAATACATCTCTGTGATCGCCTGGAACGGGAATGCGAACCTCGTCGTATTGAGCAGGACCGGAGGCTCTTCTCCCTCCGCCGCATCTTCAAAGTAGAAGCTGCATCCTGCCTCGTTCAGCACCTTGCTGACGTTCTCCACGACCGGCTCCGGCACCCATCCTTCCATGCAGAAGGCGCGTTTGGTACGGAGCAGATTCGCCTTGATACGCTCTCTGTCACATTCCATATCCAGCTCATCCTTCAGGCATTTCAGCTTGAACAGGTCATCTGCGTGAGAGGCGATCCTCTCCCGGATTTCCTGCGCCTCCTTCTCCATCTCGACGAGCTCTTTCTGGATCCGCGCTTTATTCTCTTTCGCCGTTCCTTTAAAATCATTAAAGGGTATCGGCGTGTAACCCCATTGTTTGAGGAAGGAGATAATATCAAACTCTACGTCTCGTTTCGCAGAGCAGATCACCAGATAGATCATTTCCGGGTCACGGCTGATCTCCTTCATCACCGTGTATTCATTGTCTTCTAACACTGCGTGTTCCAATTCATCAAGATCGCATGTGATCGGAACGAACCCCAGGTCGATATCCATGGTCCGGGTCGACCGGATCTCCAGCGGATTATCGTACGCCTGCCAGGGTTCCAGCATGATCAGGTCATTGTTCGCCTTGTTGATCTTCTCCTGCAGCTCATGCAGGCTGTTGTTCACATCATCGATTCGATTGACCAGATCAGTCAGCTGTTCTCTCTCCTCTACGATCTCGTTGAATTCTGTCAGGCCGATCTCTTTTCTCGTGAAGAACAACGGATTCTTGATTTCCGTGTTATCCTCGATCGCCTTGATCGCGATCCCGACCTTACTGGACTCGGTATCGATGGCTACGACCCGGTCCTCATCCCCGTCCCGCTGGACAAAAGCCGCCACTTCCTCATCCTGCAGACGGGCGCTCTCATCTCTGATCTCCACACACCCCATGCTGAGAAGCTTGGAGATCAGATCCTCTTTCGCAGTGTCAAGGCCTATCACGGAGACCTTTTTCATCTTAACTACTGACACTGTTACTCACGATCCTTTCCGCGATCAGATCGATCGCTTTTTCCTTCTTGTCGCCGACGCCGGCGAGCATCTGCTCACCGAAGGATTCCACGTCCTTCATGTAAGCCTCATATTGTTTGTCTGCCTCTTTCTGTCCTTCCTCCAGATACTTCCGGGAAATAGATTCTGCCTGACTCTGTGCTGCGCCAATAATTCTCCGGGACTCCGTTCTGGAATTCTCCATTATCTTCTTGGCTTCTGCCTTAGCGTCTTTCAGGATCTGTTCTGCTTTGGATTCACTGTCAATGATCTTCGCCAGTTCCTCTGCAAACATTCAACCACCTCCTATTAATGGAGCCGCAGTCCTCTGCCAAATCTCTGCCTAAGGCAATTTAACAGAAAACTGCAACTATTTTTACCATTATACTCGATTTATGTTGATTTATCAACTGTGCGAGGGGGGCCAAAAGACAGTTTATGCAAGAATACACTGTATACTTCTCAAAAAAAGACATTCCGTTGAACAAAAAGCACAAAAAACCCCTTGAACACAAGGGGTTTTTCTAATTGCCTATTGATTTACTCTGCGGTGACTGCATCCAGCTTGTAGATGAAGGTTACCGACTCATAGGATGCATCGTCTTCCAGACTGTCGTAGCGGTCTGCCGCGGCCTTGACCTCATCAAACCGGTCAAGCGTGCGGTTCAGCTTATCGGTATCCATGTCTGAAAGCTGTTCCTCCAGGGTCTTGGATGCCTTGGACAAAGCCTTAGACAGCGTTCCCGCGCCGTCTGACAGCTTTACAATGCCATCATCCAGCTTCACGGTTCCCTGATACAGAGCAGACGTACCGTTCTTCAGCTTCTTGGAATACCGTGTGAGCAGCGAGGTACCGCTCTTCAGAGACGCGACACCGTTATATACCTGATTGGCGCCGGCAGCAAGCTGCTCTGCGCTTCCGGACAGGAGTCCGACACTGCTGTTCAGCGAAGCCGCGCCGGTATTCAGCGCAGATGCTCCGGTTGCGAGGGAGGATGCACCCTCCTTCAGGGACGATGCGCCTTCCGAAAGAGAGGCTGCTCCCTGATTCAGCGCCGCAACGCTGTCCTTCAGGCCGGGCTTTGATTCCGTCGAATCGTTGACCGCGCTGTTGACTGCAGCCGTGCCGCTTGCGACGTTCTTCGCTCCTTCCACAAGGGCCTCCAGTTCTTTCGGATCTACGGAACCGGATCCGCTGATCGCATCACTGGCCTGTTCCAGTGCTTCCCACTTGCCTTTCGCCTCTGAAAGCGCCACGATCTTAGAGACGTCTGGCTCATCCGAAGCCGAAAGCGCCTTGATCTTTCCATCCAGTTCATCGATGCTGCTGCATCCGGTCTGACTCTTGATCGCTGCGATACCGTTTGTAATACTGCTGGTATCCACACCTTCCGAAACCGCGCCGACCAGCTTCTGCACGCCTTCACTGACCTGCTCTGCACCGGCGGCAAGCTGCGGGGTCTGCGCTGCCAGAGCTGCGACGCCGTCGTTCAGGGCGCCTGTCCCTGCAGCAAGGTCACTGGCTCCGCCAGCCAGCTCCGAAGCGCCGGAAGACAGTCCTTCAGCGCCCTCTGCCACACCGGCTGCTCCATCCTTCACCTTGGAAGCTCCCTCGGCGAAGTCGCCGGACAGGGCATTCGACAGCGCTGCGTTTCCTTCCGAAACCTGCTGAGATCCTGCAAGCAGAGCGCCTGCTCCACCGTCCAGATCTTTCTTTACTGACTTATGAAGTGCCTTCGTTCCCTTCTTCAGTGTTCTGGCGCCGGTCACCAGTTTGGAAGAACCGTTTTCCAGAGCATCGGTTCCATCGGAAAGCTGCTTGGCTCCGCTGGCCAGCTTAGCCATGCCGCCCGTCAGCTCATCCATTCCCTCTGTCAGTTCATCCAGCTTATCGGTCAGATCATCCAGACTGCCTGTCTCAGAGTCGTCCAGCTCTGCGAAGATCTGACTGGTAACAAACGTATATACTTCATCTGTCTCATAACCGGTCGTATCCATCTCGATATGAACACTCTCCGGAATATCGATATCCTCTTCTTCGACAGCCAGGCTTTCCGTAAGGCCCGGAAGCGCATATCCCATTACCACGATGCGGGATCCGTCATCCATCGCTTTTCCGTTATCCACCTTCACGTTTGAGAAGAGGTCACCGTCCAGGATCACGCCGGTCACCGCTACGAACGGCACACAGACATTGCCCTGATTCATCTGATTGGCATACTGGATATCGATCTCCACGTGACCGCTCTTTCCGGCGAGCTCCTTCGCGCGGATCGCTTTCCCGTCCAGCTTATAGGACACATCCATGCTGATCGGAAGCACACAATCCTCGAACCCGTCATAATGCAGTTCTCCATTCGTACTGACGATCCTCTCATATTCGGATCCGTCCGGACGGTTCATGACATAGACGATTTCTCCATCCGTATCCGAATCCTCGTCAGTCGCCTGTTCCTGTTCCGTCTGCGTCTTTCCGGAAGCGGTCTTATCCGCCTTCTTTCCCCCGGATTCCGCAAACGCCATGAAACTGAAACTGAACAGACAGATGATCGATACGATGAGCACGATTACGAGAGCCTTTTTTTCTCTTGTTCTGTTAAGTAACCACTTCATGCTGCTGCCTTCCCTTCTGTTTCCTTTCTGTCAATCGTTCTTAACCCTGCGGTCGTTCTGCAGATGATCTTATCAAATGCCATGAGCAGCGACGGCAGAATAATTATTACGGTGAGCATACTGATGATCGCGCCTCTTGCCATCAGTCCGCACATGGTGCTGATCACACCCAGGTTGGAGTAGACTGCAACGCCGAACGTCGCAGTAAAGAATCCGATCGCGCTGACCAGAATCGACGGGATCGATGTCCGGGATGCGGTCTTGACGGCCTCTCTCCGGCTGCGTCCTTCCATCCGCTCCGTCTTATATCTCGTCGAAGTCAGGATCGCGTAGTCAACGGTGGAACCCAGCTGGATCGTACTGATGCAGACCGGAACGATGAACGGCATATCCAGGCCGGTATATCCGCAGATCCCGAGATTCAGGTAGATCGCGAACTCGATCGCCGCCACCAGTATGAACGGAAGCGTCAGCGACCGGAGAACGAACAGAATGATCAGGAATACCGCGATGATCGAAATGATATTCACGACGCGGAAGTCCTTATCCGTCAGCGTGATCAGGTCCTGCGTCGCGGGCCCCTCACCGATGACCTTAGCCGTCTCATCATATTCATTTACCACATTTTTGATCGTATCAATCTGATGATTGCACTCCGGCGTCGAAACTGTGTATGCCGAATTGACCAGTATCAGCTGATGCCCGTTGGAAATCAGAGCTTCGCTCAAAGAGTCAGGCAGCATTTCCCTCGGAATATCAGGTCCGATGAAGGTGTCCATTCCGAGCACGCTCTGCACGCCGTCCATCTCCTGGATCTTCTGTTCCATCCGGTATCCCTTCTCCGGATCCAGATCCCCGTCGGCGATGATCATGTGCGTGGAAGCGATGCCGAAATCTTCCCGGAGCTTATCATTTGCCTTCATGACCGGCGCCTGTTCATCGCTCAGTCCCTGACTTCCATTCAGGATCTTGGCGAAATCATATACCGTATTCATCTGGCTGTATCCATACACGGCGGGAAGAAGAAGGATCGCAAACACGACGATGAAAACGCCATATCTGGAAGTCAGCCGGTGCGACAGCTTCGATGCATCCGGGATGAGGGTCCGGTGTCTCGTCTTCCGGAGCAGACCGGTGAACTGCAGGAGCAGCGCCGGCAGTACCGTAACACTGCAGATCACGCCGAACACCACGCCCTTGGCCATGACGATTCCCAGATCCATACCCATCGTATAGGTCATGAAGCACAGCGCCAGGAATCCGGCGATCGTTGTGACCGAGCTTCCGGTTACGGAGACCAGCGTGGCATTGATTGCCTGTCCCATCGCCTCTTTCTCTTCCATACCCTTATCCAGCTTCTCCATAAAGCTGTGCCACAGGAAAATGGAATAGTCCAGCGTTACGCCCAGCTGCAGAACCGCGGCGATCGCCTTGGTGATATAGGAGATCTCTCCAAACACGATATTCGACCCGAGGTTGTACAGGATCGCCATGCCGATGCTGATCAGAAACAGGAACGGGGCGATATAGGAATCCAGGAGCAGCATCATCACGACGAGTGACAGCAGCACGGCGATCAGCACGTACTTCGCCTCCTCCTGTTCGCACAGGTTCTTGAGGTCGAGCACCAGCGCGGTCATGCCGGACGCAAAGCAGTTTTTACTGCTCACGGCGCGGATCTCGCTCAGAGCTTCCAGCGATCCTGCATCGGAAGTCGACGTGTCAAAGAACACGACGATCATGGATGCGTCCTCATTCTCAAAATCATCGCGGATGATCTTCGGATACATGGACCTCGGCACCGCCGGATCCAGCACTTCTTCCAGATTCAGCACGGTATCCACGTGCTCGATCTTCTCATAGTCCTTCGCCAGTTTACTGACCTCAGACTTGCTCAGATTCTCTGTCACAACGATCGTAAATCCGCCTTTATGGAAATCCTTCTGCAGCAGCTTCTGTCCCTGCATCGTCTCCATATCATCCGGCAGATAGGTCAGCATATCATAATTGATACCTGTCATCAGATAACCGACCACAGATGGGATCAGCAGAAGAACCGCCACGATCAGTATGACGAACCGGTATCTGACTACTTTCTCTCCGAAACGCATAATTCCTCCTATACTATAATCTTCATTCGTGAGATATGGTAGCACAAAAATGATGATTCGTCAATAATTATCATTTTTACAATCTAATCTATTTGTATAAACACCGAAATTTCAACGTCTGTATTATTTCAACGCACTTATTGACCGTTCGTCATTTTTATGATAGGATGGGTGCAGAAATAGATTTTGTGAACAGAGAGGACAGTCATGACCAGAAATGAAGAAAAGAAGCTCCGGAAAAAGAAAGCCCTGATGGACAGCGCCTACCAGCTGTTTACCAGCATCGGCTATCAGAAGACCACGATCCTCTTTATCGCGACCAGAGCCGGCGTGGCAAACGGCACGTTTTATCGGTACTTCAAGGATAAGGAAGATATCCGGGACGCGCTGATCGTGCAGAAATCCAGCGAACTGCTTCAGGACGCGATCGATTCTCTGGATGTGATGCACAGTGCCCTGCCGCCGGAGGAGAAACTCGTTGCGGTCACGGACTTCATCATCACCAGGCTTTCCAAGGATATCGCGCTGCTGCGCTTCATCGCCAAGAATCTCTCCTGGGGGCTCTTTATGAAGGCGGGCGAGTACCATGCGCAGGACGAGAGTATTATCGATTTTCAGGATTTTGTCACGCGGACGCTCATGGATGACGGCATCGAGATGACGCAGGAGCTGCAGCTGACGATCTTCACGATCCTCGAGCTGATCAGCTCCACCTGCTACAGCGTGATCCTGGACGGCGAGCCCGTCACGCTCAGTGAATACAAGCCGTTTCTGTATGACACGATAAGGACCCTGTTCCGTGCTAAAACAGAACCCGCCGCAAAAGCGGCGGGCTGATCGGTCCTTCGTCTATAGCCTGGACGCGAAGTCCAGGATTCGTTTCATCCGGTTGTTGACGCCGGATTTTTTTAATGGCGGCGAGAGCATCTCGCCGAGCTGCGTCAGATTGGCCTCCGGGTTCAGCTGCCGGAGGATCGCCAGTTCGCGCAGCTTATCCGGGAGCGCATTGATGCCGCAGCTCTCATCGATCTTCCGGATCGCTTCGATTTGCTTCTGGGAAGCATCCAGCGCTCTGTCCGTGTTTGCGTTATCGCAGTTCGTCAGCCGGGTCGCCTCGTTGACCAGTTCTTTGCTGATCCGGACGTCCTCCAGTTCGAGCATCTTGGAATGGGCTCCCATGATCGCGAGTGTGTCGCTGATATACTGGGCGCTCTTCATGTAGACGATGTGCTTGTCCTTGCGCGTGCTGAGACGCGCGGAAAGATCATCGAACGTGTTGATCAGCTTGCGGAGGTCGCGGGCAAGCGTCTCGGTCCGGCAGAGGAACTCCAGATGGTATCCCTTCTTCGGATGCGTGATGGTTCCGGCGCCGAGGAAGATCCCGCGGAGATAGGCCTTCCGGCAGCACTTGGTGCGGATGATCCCGTCATAGATGCCGTCGCTGAGGTAATTGTTCCCTTCCCGCACGAGCAGGATCCCTGTCTCACGCAGGATCGATTCACTCCGCATCGCGGGATCGATCGTCAGGATATACGTATGTCCGGTCTTGAGCGCCTGCGCTTCTCCGATTGCGAGCTCCGTATCGATGCGAAAATACTCCTGGATCAGCTTCTTGTAATGGCGCGCAACAGCCGGGTTGTCCGTCGTGATCACGATCTTGAATTTTCCTCCTCCGGCCAGGCGGATACTGCCGGACACGCGGAGGAATCCGGCGATCTCGGCCAGCTGGCAGCACTTCTTCGGCGGCCAGACGCGGGCCAGTTCATTTTTCGTTTCGGTAGCAAATGACATACGCATTCCCCGTTCTTTGAAAAAGGAGACCGCTGATCCAAGCGGTCTCCCAGAAATATCTCAGATTACTTGCGCGGTGGCAGGTGCAGGATTTCTCTAGCCTCGTCCGGTGTAGCGATCGGTCTGCCGAGCAGCTTAGCCAGCTCTACAGCCTTGGCAACCATCTCACCATTGCTCTTAGCCAGGACACCCTTCTCCAGGTACAGGTTATCCTCGAAACCAACTCTTACATGTCCGCCCATTGCGATCGTCGCAGCAGCGATAGCCCATGCGTTCTTGCCCAGGCCGGTAGCGGTCCATGTGGATCCAGCCGGAATCGCGTCTACCATGTAGCACAGGTCCTTGATCGTTGCGTTCATCTGTACGCCCAGTACGAAGTCGAAGTGCAGAGGATGCTCCAGCAGTCCCTTTCTGTCAACCTGTCTCAGTGCCAGGTCGATCATGCCCTTATCGAATACTTCCAGCTCCGGCTTGATGCCTCTCTCCTGCATGATCTTAGCAAAGTTTCTCATGGTATCATCGGTGTTGATGAAGATCTCATCTCCGCCGAAGTTGCAGGTTCCGCAATCCAGTGTAGCCATTTCCGGTGTCGGAACGACTTCTGTCGACTGCAGTCTCTCCAGGTCGGTCATGCCAACAGCTCCGCCTGTGGACGGCTGAATGATGACATCCGGGCAGACGGCTCTGATACCGTCGATGCATTCCTGGAATCTGCCCTTATCCTGTGTCGGGGTTCCATCATCCCATCTTACATGAAGGTGAATCAGTGCTGCTCCTGCATCATATGCGGACTTAGCCTCTTTTACGACTTCCTCTACCGTATACGGAACGTTCGGATTCTGTTCCTTGGTTACCTCTGCGCCGCAGATGCATGCACTGATGATTAACTTTTCCATAACTACTCCTCCTTGCTTTAGCGATTTGATTATTACTACCTCATATTAAACCACTTTGATATTACACGGTTATTATAGCATTGCGATTTCAGCAGTTCAAGGGTTGCAAGGGCTACCGAACATATTTCGGCGCTTTTCAGAAAGGGTGATGCGAAAACGCATCACCCTGTCATTTTTTACTATAGTTCCCGGTGCTCCAGCGTCACGCGGTATCCCTTCCCGCGGAAGATCTCCGCCATCTCATTCGCGACGACGACCGACCGGTGCTGTCCCCCGGTGCATCCGAATCCGATGTTCAGATGGTGCTTGCCTTCCGTCAGATAACACGGCGCGACCGTATCGACCATAGCCGTCAGCTGGTCGATGAACTTCCGGGTGATGTCCTTCTCCAGCACGTAATCCGCCACAGGCTTATCGTTCCCGGTCAGGTGCCTGAGCTCGTCCAGATAGAACGGGTTTGGAATGAACCGCATATCGAAGACCTCGTCCACCTCCTGCGGCACGCCGTATTTGAAGCCAAAGGAGATAATGTTGATCGTGAGGGAGCTGGGTCCGTCGACTTCCGCCTGGAACAGCTTTCCCATATTGTAGTCAAACTCAGAAAGTTTCATGTTGGAAGTATCCAGCACATAATCCGCATGGCTTCTGAGACTGCGGAGCAGTTCGATCTCGTGTTCGATCACCTCGCGGCTTGCCATGCCGCCGCTTAACGGGTGGTTCCGTCTGGTCTCGTTATAACGCCGGATCAGCGTCGATACCGAAGCTTCCACAAACAGGATGCGAAACTCAATGTCCTCTCTGGCTTTGAGAAATGCGATCGTATCATCCAGTTCGGAAAAGAATTCCTCGCTTCTGATATCGATCACGAATGCGGCTTTCCGCAGTCGGTCCCCATGGAACGTGGAAAGTCCCAAAAAGTTTTTGATCAATGCCGGCGGCATGTTATCAATGCAGTAATACCCATGATCCTCGAACCAGTCTGCCGCGCGCGTCTTCCCTGCGCCGGAAAGACCGGTGATGAGGACAACTTTTGTCTTCTCGCTCATGAATCAAATCCTCTCCACATTTACGATCCGTTCGATCGGAAGGCCCGCCTCGAACGCGCGTACCAAACCGCCCCGGAAGCTGCCGACCCGGTCAGGCGTATGCGCATCACTGCTGATGATGAATGAAACATCCTCCTTCATCGCGATACGGATCTCCTCTACGGTAAGATGCTTATGCCAGGTGCTGATCTCCATCCACGTCCCGGTCTCCGCGCATACCCGTGCGATCCGTTCGATATCGAACCTGGCTTTATCCCCGGGATGCGTCAGGACCTTCAGCCGGTTCTGCCGAAGGGCGCCGATCGTCATTTCCGTGTTTTTCTTCTCGAGCCAGGCGCAGATGCTGCCGGGCACAAGGCCCTTGTGGTCCAGCATGTTCGCGATGGTCCTGCCATGGCTTGCGCCGTAGTGATAGCCCGCGAGGACAAAATCAAATTCGCCCATCTCGGAAGGCTTTACATCCAGACAGTTCCCGCCGTTATCGACCACATTCGCCTCGACGCTTAAAGAGATCCGGATCTCTGGATACTTCTCCTGAAGCCGCTCGATCTCCGCGCGCATCTCCGGAACCTTCTGCATGGACAAGCCGTAAAAGTGATGCCCCGGTCCGTGATCCGAGATCGCGATCTCCTCGAGGCCCGCTGCAATCGCAGCCTGCACATTCTGCTCGATGGTTCCCTTTCCGTGCGGCCGGATGAACCCGTGTGAATAAATGGTATGTGTATGGATGTCAAATGTCATCCGGTACTTATCTAATTCCTTCTCCAATGATCCTGACCTCCGGTTCCAGTCTGACGCCGAACTGATCGTAAACGGTATTCTGCACCAGATGCATCAGCTGCAGAATATCGGTCGCTGTGGCGTCACCGCGGTTGATAATGAATCCGGCGTGAAGGTCGGAAACCTGCGCGCCGCCGACCGCAAGACCTTTCAGTCCCGCGTCCTGGATCAGCTTTCCGGCGAAGTAGCCTTCCGGGCGCTTGAAAAAGCTTCCTGCGCTCGGATACTGTACCGGCTGCTTGCTGTTCCGTCTCGCAGCCAGGTCTTTCATCTCTGCGGCAATGGCGTCGCGATCAGCCCGGTGCAAACGGTATGTTACGGAAAGAATGATCTCCCCAGTCTCTTCGAACACGCTGTGCCGGTAGGCCAGTTCCATCTCCTCTGCCGGGACCGTCCGGCAGGACTCGCCATCGCGGCTCATGACCTCTGCGCAGACCACGATGTCCTTCATCTCGCCGCCGTACGCGCCGGCATTCATGAACAGGGCTCCTCCGACGCTTCCCGGAATGCCGCTCGCGAACTCGAATCCGCCGAGCCCCTCGGTCAGCAGCCGCCGGGCAACGGAAGAGAGCAGCATCTCGCTGCCGCAGGTCACGGTCACACCGTCATCTGCGATCGACATTTCCGAAAATGCGCCGCCCAGCTTCAGTACAGTGCCGCGGTAACCGGCATCGGTGAATAATGTATTAGAGCCGTTCCCCAGAAGGATGAACGGCTTTTCTGCCTTCGCAAGCGACTTTAGCTCTGCGGAAAGCTCCTCTCTGGTGTCACAGATCACGAGCTCTTCTGCGCAGCCGCCGGTGCGGAAGGTCGTATAGTCACGCATTTCTGCGTCCTGAATGCGAATCATAGAATGTCCTTTCGATTGATATTGTAATTGTTGAACTCCAGATAATCACGGGTGTCCGTAGGCAGTCCCTTCCGTGAGAGGCGCTTCTCTACATACCTCTTGAAGTAATAGTACAGGATCGCAAACATCGGAACGCCGATAACCATCCCGAGAAATCCGAACAGGCCTCCGAACAAGACGATCGAGAACATGACCCAGAAGCTTGCGATACCGATCGCGCCGCCCAGGATCTTCGGTCCCAGAATATTGCCGTCAAACTGCTGCAGTACGAAGATCAGGATGATGAAGATCCCCGCCTCGATCGGACTCTGGATAAAGATGATGATCGATGTCGGCACCGCGCCGATGAACGGACCGAAGAACGGAATGATATTTGTCACACCGATGATCGTCGCGCACAGCGCCGCATACGGCAGCTGAAGAATCAGCATCGCAATGTAGCAGATGAATCCGACAATGATGGAATCGATGACCTTCCCGGCGATGAAGCCGCCGAAGGTACGGTTCGCGTAGTTGCAGAAATCGAAGATCTCCTTCGCGATGTCCCGGCGGCACAAAGCCTGTACCGTTTTCCTCGCATCCGCCTTGAACTTCTCCTTGCCGTTCAGAAAATAGACCGATGCGATGATGCCGATCAGCAGGTCCAGGAAAGTGCGGATGGTGATCATGATCCCCTGAGAGATGATCTCCATATAGGAGTCAACGCCCGGGAGGATGTGCTGTCTCACAAAGTCCATGAAGATATCATAAAGATTGTCCACACTGCTGTTGATTACATCGGTCAGTACCGAGTTTTCCATGCCGGATGTGACCTCGGTCAGCCACGCAGAAAACGCGCGGATCCTGCCCGGTGTGATCTCGATCAGATCGATGACGCTGGAGATCATCTGCGGGACCAGCAGAACAGCGAATGCGGTGATCACAATGCCCAGAACGAGTATGGATACGGTCGTTCCAACGATCTTAGCATAGATAAACGCGCGATGTTTGTTCTTCACCTTGTGTTTCCGTTCCGTCAGCGCATGATACGTACGCCTGGTAACGACATTGAACACTGGCGACAGGAGATACGCGATGACGGCGCCATAGATGAAAGGCATCAAAATGCCGACCAGCTCTTTCACCCCGTCTGCCACGCTGTCGAAGTTCTTCACGATAAAGAAGAACAGGACGATGCCGGCTCCGGCGGCGAAGATGGTCGCGCCAAGTTTCAGATACCTTTCCTCAAAACGATCGTTCATAAAAACAGTCCTCTATTTCCTATCTACCCGTTATAAGATTATGGTAACATAAAAACGTCGATTTTACCATGTATTTGTGATAGAATGGGCTGAGGCCGGGCCATAGCCCACCGGACAGGAGGAATCGATGAACATACTGGTAGTCAGCGATACGCACGGACATCTCGAGAAAGTCTATGACATGTATGAAAAACTGAAGGATCATACGCTCGACGGAAAACCGATCGACCGTATCATCCACTGCGGCGATTACAAGCGTGACGGAGAGGCGATCGGAAACGAGCTTGCCCTTCCGGTTCTTGCCGTAGAAGGAAACTGCGACAGCTGGAGGAACAGCTCTCACAGCGTCCTTGAGACCCCGTTTGGAAATGTGCTCGTCACACACGGACACCTTCAGTCCGTGGATTACGGTATTCAGTCCCTGCTCTATCTGGCAGAGGAAAATGACTGCATATGCGCCTGCTACGGCCACACGCACGTTCCGGTCTTCGAAGAGTATAGCGGCATCTGGGTCCTGAACCCCGGCAGTCCGTCTCTCCCGCGGGACGGCACACTCGGGTCCTGCGCGCTGCTGAACCTCTCAGAGCACGGTGTAGATGGCGGCATTTACTACTACGAACACCTCTGTGGCCGTGTCGAAAAGAAAAAGTCCGCAGGAGGATTCCTGCGGAGCATTGTCAACTACAGTGACAGGCTATAGGTTATATTTCAGTTTTTTACGGGCCAGCGTGGTCTGCGGCATTCCAAGATATTCTGCCGCTTTCCTCGTGGAGCCCTCTTTTTTTAACGCGTATTCGATGATCTCTTTCTCCCTCTGCTCCATCAGCTGCCGGAAATCGAGCTTCTCGGTATTGCGGTCAAAACGGTTCTGCGTATTCTTTTTCAGATCACCGTACGCGCTCTCATTCAGCAGTGTATCCACATCGGATGCCGTGATCAGCATTTCCCGGCTGTGAATCACGAGACGGTGTACCACATTCTCCAGTTCTCTGACGTTGCCCGGCCAGTAGTAATCGGTCAGTGCGGAAAGCGCTTCCGGTGAGAGCTCCTTGGAGGTGCCGTACTGCCGGTTGCAGCGCTTCATAAACGCTTCCGCCAGCACGCGGATGTCATCCTTTCTCTCGCGGAGCGGCGGGACGTTGATCGTGCAGATGTTCAGCCGGTAGTAAAGGTCCTCGCGGAACTTTCCTTCCTCCACGAGCTGCCGGAGAGGCACGTTGTTTGCGCAGATCACGCGGACGTTCACGTTGACCGGCTGCACACCGCCTACACGGTAGAACTGATTCTCCTGGATCACCCGGAGAAGCTTGGACTGCATGTTGAGAGAAAGCGTGCCGATCTCGTCCAGAAACAGGATCCCCTCGTTCGCCAGTTCGAAGTAGCCGGCCTTTCCCTTTGCCTGCGCGCCGGTGAACGCTCCGGCTTCATAGCCGAAGAACTCCGATTCTGCGAGAGACTCCTGGATCGTCGCGCAGTTGATCCGGATGCAGGGCTTGGCATAGCGGCTACTGTTCTGGTGCAGAAGCTCCAGCACCTTCTCCTTACCGACGCCGATCTCTCCCTGGATAATGACGCTGCAGTCGTAGCGCGCCACATTGATGGCTTCCATGACCATGTCTCTGGTCGCGATATCCTGGAATACAAAACCGTCGTGCTTTCCCTCCAGCTCATTCGCAAGTCCGCTCATCCTACTGAGGAACATGAGCTTCGGACGCGAATACTTCTCATACAGACGGTCGATCTCTTTCAGCTTCGGATAAATCGGCTGCAGGACCTGGAAGTGGAAGTCGTTCTCGGTCGTCTCATTCTCATCCAGCGCATAGGTGACGACGAACTTTCCGAGCGACTCCGCGACAAAGATCGCATCGCTGTAATTATTATCATAGGACGAGAAATACATGCATCCGTTCTCTTTCACCATCAGCACGCCCACTGTCTCGATGCCCTTGATATCATCGGTCGCGATCACCATATCGACAGGCTCGAATCTCGGGATCTCCTCCCGGATCCGCTCATATTCATGAATCGGCTGGCGGAAGTCGACGAATTCCACGTGCCGGAAGATCGGGTACAAAGTCTTCCGGATCTCCTCCCTCGGAATATCCAGGTTATACGTAGAATCCACAATTCCAATCAGGTGATAATCCGGTCCGACGATCTCACGTATCATAGAGGCAAAAAGCATCATCTGGTGCAGGTTGGTTCCGATGATTGCGCAGCTTTCGATCTGACGCTCCATCGCGACCATGGATGCGCCGTGTAAAGCGCCGACCATGTCCATCGTCGCCAGAACCATCCGGTCGTCGATCCGCGCGGTCCTCTTGTAGAGAAGCGTGGTCTCGAACATGATCGCATAGCCGCTGCACTTCACGACCCCATAGTTGTAGTCGATCTCAAAGATCTCATCGAGGCAGACTGGGAAAGAGGTCAGTGACGACATGCAAAATACGCGGTCGCCCGCCTTCAGTTCTCTGGGATTATGAAAGTCCGGCCCTATCTCCTCCACATTACCAATCAGGACTCCTCCGGACTTGGTCACCGGGTTCTGCAGCTTGCCGCGCTTATCGATCAGATCAAAGATCCTCGCTCGGATCCGGTCCTCATCATAATCGCAGCTCGCGCAGATCTGCTGAAAACTCAGCCATTCGATAATGATCTGATCCAGGCTCACAGCAAGCTCCCGCTCTCTCAGTGTTCTCGTATTATCCAGCTTCCAGGCAAGGCTCGGAAAGATGCCTGCCGGTTCAACGACTCGGTCGAGTCCATAGTTCAGCTCCATGCTACCTCCTTTACTAAAAGTATATTAGGGAGGGGCGGGGGTTGACAACCCCTTTCCTTGAATTATAATTGAATTAGTTTTTGTACGGAAAGGAGAACTTTATGATTTCCAAATATATGCAGCCCAAGCTCGCCGGAAACTCCGTCATCCGCCAGATGTTCGAGGAGGGCAAGCGCCTTGCCAAGATCTACGGACCGGAGAACGTCTACGACTTCAGCCTCGGCAATCCGAATGTCACAGCGCCGGATGCCGTCAGAGAAGCCATGATCGACATTCTTCAGAATGAGGATCCTCTGAAGGTGCATGGATATATGTCCAATGCAGGTTTTGAGGAAACGAGAAAAGCCATCGCGGACGATCTGAACGCGCGCTTCGGTACGTCTTACGGCTTTGAGAACGTCGTGATGACCGCCGGCGCAGGCTCTTCCCTGAACATCACGCTGAAGACGATCGTGGATCCGGGGGATGAGGTCATGGTGTTTGCGCCGTACTTCGTGGAATATAACAGCTACATCGGAAACTATGGCGCGGTTCCAGTCGTCGTGAGCCCGGACGAGGCGAGCGGCTTCATGCCGAATATCGAGGACATGAAGCAGAAGATCACGGCCAGAACCAAGGCCGTCCTCATCAATAGCCCGAACAATCCGACCGGCGCAGTCTATACGGAGGAAGCGATCCGTGCGCTCGCGGAAGCGCTGAAAGAAAAACAGGCAGAATTCGGCACAGTCATCTACATCATCTGCGATGAGCCTTACCGCGAACTGGTCTATGGAGACGCTGTCGTACCGCACGTTCCGGATTACTACGACAACACCATCGTCTGCTACTCCTACAGCAAATCCCTGTCGCTGCCGGGCGAACGCATCGGTTATGTGCTGGTACCGCCACAGTCGGACAACGCGGCCGAGTTCATCGATACTGTGACCATCGCGAACCGCATCTGCGGAATCGTCAACGCGCCTTCTCTGGTGCAGCTTGCCATCGCCCGCTGCGTGGATGCCAAGGCGGACGTCGCATTTTATGAAAAGAACGGCAGCGACCTCTATCGGGGTCTCACAGAAGCCGGATACACCTGCGTCAAACCGAGCGGCGCCTTCTACCTGTGGGTCAAGACACCGGATCCGGATGACAGCGCCTTCGTCGCCTGCCTGAAGAACGAGGAACGCATTCTGGTCACGCCGGGAAGCGCTTTCTGCGGACCGGGCTACATGCGCATCTCCTACTGCGTTGCGCATGAGACGATCATGAACGCGCTGCCGGGATTCGCCCGCGTCATAGAAAAATACAGAGGATAAGAAAATGCCCCGCGGCCTTTACGGTCACGGGGTTTTTCATTGTTTTCAGCTGTGTTCGGGCTGTCCTTTCCGCTTCATCATCTGCGCGTCGGGATCACCTTGCGCTTCAGCACTGCGGTCGCCAGGAGCTCTCCAAGGACGTAGCATCCGATGAACTCACCGACTGCGATGTAGACCATCATGAGCGGAATCGGGATCTCGACTCCGTAGCCGTAGCGCAGAACAAACGGCACGATGATCGTGTTTGCGGCAACGGTCGGGATCGGTACGAGCCAGCGGTTGAACCTCAGCAGGTAACCTAGCGCCGCGCCGATCAGCGTGGCGAGGCTGCCGAAGATCACGTCCAGGATGACTGCACCGCCCATGAGGTTTGCGATCAGGCATCCGATGGTGAGTCCGGGGATCGCTGCCGGGGTGAAGAGGGGCAAAATCGTCAGCGCCTCCGCCACCCTCACCTGCATCGGCCCGAATGAGAACGGTGCCAGAACCAGGGTCAGCGCCACGTACGATGCTGCGATGATCGCGGCATAAGTCAGCTGCAATACTTTAGAATCACTTTTTCTCATCTGTCGTTTCTTCTATGCCATTTCCATCCCGCAGCGAATCGCGGCGAGATTGAGGTCGATGAAATTCTTCTTAACGGTTTTGCGCACAATTGCATCCCAGTCGATATCGTCGAGCCCCATCGACTTAACCAATACACCAAGCAAAATCACATTCGCGGCCTTCACGGATCCCAGCTCCTCTGCCTTCCGGCTGGCGTCGATCGCGATGACACGGCCGGCTTTCTCCGAGATGATATCCTCGATGCCCTCCGTGTACTTCTCCGCGCCGGTCAGAACCGTCATCGACGGGATCTCCACATTGTTGATGACCACGGTGCCGCCCTCCGGCTTCAGGTACTCCAGATTGCGCAGCGCTTCCATCTTCTCGAAGGAAACGATGATGTCCGCAGTGCCCTTCTCGATCACCGGCGAGTAGACGCGCTCCTTGCTGTAGCGCACCTGCGAGGTTACGCTTCCGCCGCGCTGGCTCATCCCGTGGATCTCGCTCATCTTTACGTCATAGCCCGCTTCCATCAGGCCGATCGTCAGCATCTTGGCGGCCAGGATCGTTCCCTGTCCACCGACACCGGTAAGCAGAATGTTTTTCGTCATCTTACTTTCCCTCCTTTACGATCGCCCCGGTCGGGCATACCTGCATGCAAACGTCACAACCGACGCAGTCCGTGCGGTTGATCGTTACTTTCTTTTCTGCCGCGTCAAAGATCAGCGCCGGGCATCCGGTCTTCTGACAAAGCTTACAACCGATGCACTTCTCCTTATCCACAGCATCCTTCGTCGCAAACAATCCTTCAAACTCGTCGAGGTCTGCCTGTGAGAACTTCTTCAGAACGCACGGCCATCTGGTGATGATCACGGACGGCTCGTCGAGCTCCATGAACGCATCCAGTGCGTCGTCCACGGCTTTCAGATCATTCGGGTTGACGACCTTCACGTGCTTGATTCCGATCGCGCGGACCAGCTCCTCGATGTTGATGGCATGCGCCTCTTCCATCTTGACGGTGTATCCGGTGCCAGGGTTCTGCTGATGGCCGGTCATACCCGTGATGCGGTTATCCAGAATGATATTGATCGTATTGCTGTTGTTATATACCGTGTTGATCAGGGATTCCACGCCGGTGTGGAAGAAGGTGGAATCGCCCAGTACGGTTACGACCTTCCGCTTGATGCCGGCGCGGTTGAACACCTGCTGCGCGCCGTGGCCGACGGAAATGGAAGCTCCCATGCAGACCGTAGAGTTCATCGCGTTATATGGAGCGCCTGCCGCAAGCGTATAACATCCGATATCTCCGGAGATCATGATATCCTTGCGCTTTCCGAGACGGAAGAATAGACCTCTGTGCGGGCAGCCCGCGCAGAGCGAAGGCGGTCTTCCATTCACCTTGCTGTGGTCATATTCAATCTCAGGCAGCGTATTTCCGGTCAGGCTCTTTCTGAGCACATCCGGGGTCATCTCGCCATAGCTCGGGAAGGTATCCTTTCCGTGAACAGTGAAGCCCAGTCTCTGGCAGTATTCTTCAATATATGGATCGTCTTCTTCGACGACATAGATCTGATCCATGCGGGTGCAGAACTCTGTGATCAAGTCTTTCGGCATCGGATTGGTGAAGCCCAGCTTCAGATAGGATGCGCGGTCGCCGAACACTTCCTTGGCGTAGAAATAGGAAACGCCGGAAGCGATGACACCGATCTTCTGCGCGCAGGAAGGACCTCCTGCCTCGATCTTCTTCCGGGACTCATCGCGGATCGCCGCGCAGAGCGCCGCCTCGTTGTACTCCGCGTAGTTGAACGGGGATTCTTCACTCGCCTGCTGAAGCGCTCTGGTACGATCCTCGATCTGCACACGCAAAATGCGGGAATGCGCCGGCAGAGCCACATACTTCATCGGATCCGGGTGCCATTCCTTCACCGGAACGTCTTTCCGCTCGCCGATCTCAACCAGCGATTTGGAATGACATACGCGGGTCACCATGCGGATCATAAAGATCACGTTGTATTTCTCCGACATCTCATATGCCGCCTTGACCATGTCCAGACACTCCTGGCTGTCTGCGGGCTCGAGCATCGGGAATTTCCCCATCTTGGCATAGTTCCGGTTATCCTGCTCATTCTGCGAAGAGAACATGCCCGGTTCATCTGCCGTCACGATCACAGCGCCGCCGTTGACGCCCATATAGGCAAAGGTCATCAGTGGGTCTGCCGCTACGTTTACGCCTACGTGCTTCATGGAAGCCATGGAACGCGCGCCGGCCATGGATGCGCCGATGGCGGATTCCATAGCGACTTTCTCATTCGGTGCCCATTCTGCGTAGATCTCATCATACTTCGCGATGTTTTCCAGAATCTCCGTGCTCGGGGTTCCGGGGTATGCAGCCGCGTGCCGTACACCTGCTTCGTACGCGCCTCTTGCGATTGCCTCATCACCTGTCAGTAACTGCTTCATCTATCTTATCACCTCACAATGATTGAAATTCGAACATGCTATAATTCTACGACAATATGGACACAATTTCCATACATTTTTTTGATTGCCTGAAACAATTCCAAGAAATGCCATGCGTCAAGACACTGCCGCCCATTGGAAAATCAAGCACATTAAAGGCGGTGCCTTGAGACACCGCCTTTGAATGGCTCTTAAATTGTCGATTACTTCGACTGCAGATACTCGTCGATACCAGCAGCAGCAACCTTACCTGCTCCCATCGCCTTGATTACGGTCGCAGCACCTGTTACTGCGTCTCCGCCTGCGAAGATCTCAGGACGGTTGGTGTTTGCTCTCTCGTCAGTTCCGATTCCGCCTCTCTCGTTTGCGGCCAGATGATCGGTAGTGTCGAGGATCAGCGTGTTCAGCTTGGTTCCGATTGCCATGATGACATAGTCGACATCGAAGACGAAGTTAGATCCTTCGATCTCAACCGGACGTCTTCTTCCGGAAGCATCCGGAGCGCCGAGTTCCATCTTCACGCACTCGATTCCCTTGACATCGCCGTTGCCGTCATCGAGGATCTGTACCGGGTTGGTCAGATAGTTAAAGATAACGCCCTCTTCTACAGCATGGTGGATCTCTTCTGCTCTCGCAGGGATCTCCTGTGCGGAACGACGGTAGATGATGTAAACATCATCTGCGCCCATTCTCTTAGCGCATCTTGCAGCGTCCATCGCAACGTTTCCGCCGCCGACGACTGCGATTCTCTTACGATGCATGATCGGAGTATCGTATTCATCCTTGTACGCCTTCATCAGGTTGATTCTGGTGAGGTACTCGTTCGCAGATACTACGCCGAGCAGATTCTCGCCCGGAATGTGCATGAAGGACGGAAGTCCTGCGCCTGTTCCGACGAATACGGATTCATAGCCTTCCTCTTCGATCAGCTCGTCGATGGTGATCGCTCTGCCGATAACAGCGTCGGTGACGAATTTGACACCCTTCTGCTCCAGCTTGGAAACTTCTGCAGCAACGATCTCCTTCGGGAGACGGAACTGCGGAATACCATAGACGAGTACGCCGCCGGTCTTATGCAACGCTTCGAATACGGTGACCTCATATCCCTTGTTGATCAGGTCGCCTGCGCATGCCAGTCCTGCCGGGCCTGCACCGATGATCGCAACCTTATGGCCATTGCCATCTGCCGGCTCGATCTCCTGATCGCCGAAGTTGGCAGCGTGCCAGTCAGCAACAAATCTCTCCAGACGGCCGATGGATACCGGCTCGCCCTTGATGCCGCGGACGCACTTGCTCTCGCACTGCGTCTCCTGCGGGCAGACACGTCCGCAGATTGCAGGCAGGGAGCTGTCTTCGCTGATGATCTGATAAGCAGCTTCGAAATCGCCTTCTGCGATCTTCGCTACGAAATCAGGAATCTTGATCATGACCGGGCAGCCTTTTGTACAGGGCTTTTTCCGGCACTTGACGCATCTCATCGCCTCGCTGATAGCCATCTCAGGAGTATAGCCCAGCGTTACCTCCAGGAAGTTCCTGTTACGAACATCAGGTTCCTGCTCCGGCATCGGATTCTTAGTACTTCTCAGATTAATCATAGTAACGCACACCTCCTGTCAGACGGCAGACATGTTCTCTGTCATACTTCTCCTGCTCAGCATAGTATGCACTTCTCTTGAGCAGTTCGTCCCAGTTTACTGTGGAGCCATCGAATTCCGGTCCATCAACGCATACGTACTTGTACTCGCCGTTGACGGAGACACGGCATCCGCCGCACATTCCCGTACCGTCGATCATGTACGCGGTCAGGGAAGCAACGGACTTGATTCCATACTTCTCAGCGATCTGGCAGGTAAACTTCATCATGATCGGAGGACCGATCGCGACGATCTCATCATACTCGTTTCCAGCCTGAATCAGTTCTTCCAGCTTCTGCGTGGTGAACATCTTCTCTCCTGCGGAACCGTCATCCGTTACGAGGAACAGTCTGTCTGTTCCTGCAGCGAACTCATCCTGCAGGATGACCAGATCCTTGTTCTTGAATCCGGTGATCATATCAACGTGGATGCCGTGGTCATGCATACCGACTGCCAGCGGGTAAGCCAGCGCGTTTCCGGTACCACCACCGACGACGCAGACTCTCTTCAGGCCTTCCATCTCGGTCGGCTTGCCCAGAGGACCGACGATGTCTGCAAAGCAGTCACCGACTTCCATCTGATCCATCAGCATGGTGGATCTTCCGACTGCAGCGTAGATCAGGTCGATCGTGCCGTTCTCGGAATTATGGCCTGCCATGGTGAGAGGTACTCTCTCACCAAATTCATCTGTACGAAGGATTATGAACTGGCCCGGCTTAGCTTTTCTGGCGACCAGCGGAGCTTTGATGACCAGCCAGGTGATGTTATCATTCAGTTTTCTCTTGCTTACGATCTCAAACCGTTTTTCCATCTTTCATCCCTCCTTCCTTAGTTTTCATAGCTTTTCTTCTCATTGAGCAGATGTTCGTATCTCTCAACTGACTGCTTCTCCGCGACTGCGAACAGTTCTTCTGCTCTCTCCGGGAATTTCAGCTTCAGCGAGTTGTAACGTACTTCGCCCATGATGAAGTCTCTGTAGCTCTCTGTCGGCTTGTGGCTGTCGATGGACAGCGGGTTCTTGCCTTCAGCTGCCTTGGAAGGATCGAAACGCATCAGGTTCCAGTATCCGCAGCGTTCTGCTTCTCTCATCTCTTCCATCGCTCTGTTCATGCCCTTCTTGATTCCGTGGTTGATGCACGGTGCATAAGCGATGATCAGGGACGGTCCGTCGTAAGCTTCTGCTTCGCGGATCGCACGCAGGGTCTGTTCCGGGTTAGCGCCCATCGCGATCTTGGCAACGTATACGTATCCGTAAGCCATTGCGATCTGAGCCAGATCCTTTTTCTTGACATCCTTACCGGAAGCTGCGAACTTGGCAACTGCACCGGTCGGAGTGGACTTGGAGGACTGTCCGCCTGTGTTGGAGTAGACCTCGGTATCGAATACCATAACGTTTACGTTCTTACCGGACGCGATAACGTGATCCAGTCCGCCGTAACCGATATCGTATGCCCATCCGTCACCGCCGAAGATCCACATGGACGGCTTATTCAGCATGTCAGCGTTGTCGACGACGAATTTTGCATCTTCATTCTCATCTGCGATCTTAGCGCAGGCTTCTGCGAAGATGTTACCGGTCTCTCTGGAGGCCTCTGCATCGTCCATGGTAGCCATCCAGGCCTTAGCCGGAACGCCGATGACGTCTGCCAGTCTCTCAGCTCTGTGCAGGACTTCTTCACGACGGTTGAAGACGGAAGTAGCCATACCCAGTCCAAACTGTGCGTTATCCTCGAACAGGGAGTTCGACCATGCCGGTCCGCGTCCCTCACGGTTAACGGTGTACGGTGTGCTCGGTGCGCTGTGTCCCCAGATGGAGGTACAGCCCGTAGCGTTTGCGATGTACATTCTGTCACCGAACAGCTGTGTGATCAGCTTAGCATACGGAGACTCTCCGCATCCCGGGCAAGCGCCGGAGAACTCAAGCAGCGGCTGCAGGAACTGAGATCCCTTGACCGTATTCGGCTTGAACGGAACTTCCTTCTCGGTGACATCGGCAAACAGGTAATCGTATTTCTTCTGGTTTGCCTGAACGATGTCGTCCTCTGCCGGGTGCATCTCGAGTGCTTTCTTTCTTGCCGGGCAGACATCTGCGCAGGATCCGCATCCGGAGCAGTCCAGAGCGGAGATACCGATCGTGAAGAACTTACCCTTCATGCCCTTCATCGGCAGGCAATCCTGATTGATCTCTACTGCCTCAGCCTCATCCAGTACGAACGGACGTACTACGCCGTGCGGGCAGACATAGGAGCACAGGTTGCACTGCATGCAGTTCTTAGCGTTCCACTTCGGAACGTCAGTAGCAATGCCTCTCTTCTCAAATGCAGCGGTACCGGAAGGTTCCCATCCGTCTGCAGATGTGGTGTATGCAGATACCGGAATGCTGTCGCCTCTCATGGTAGCCATCGGAACGAGGATGTCGTTCAGGAACGTGCTCATCTCTTCGTCACGGCCAACCAGCTTAGCAGCCGGAGCGTCGTCCTCTGCGTCAGCCCAGGATGCCGGTACTTCTACCTTATGAATGTTATTCAGTCCTGCGTCAACAGCGGCACAGTTCATGTCTACGATGTTCTGGCCCTTCTTGCCGTAGGTCTTCTTGATCATTTCCTTCATGTAGCCTTCTGCCTCGTCGATTGGAATGATATCAGCGAGTTTGAAGAATGCTGCCTGCAGGATGGAGTTCGTTCTCTTAGCGCCGAGACCGATTTTCTTTGCGATGGAAACCGCGTCGCAGGTGTAGAACTGAACGTTGTTCTGCGCGATATATCTCTTGACCTGTCCCGGAACATGCTCTTCCAGCTCCTCGTCGTTCCAGCCGCAGTTCAGCAGGAAGAATCCGCCCGGCTTGACATCCTGTACCATGTCATACTTCTGCAGGTAAGCAGCGTTGTGGCATGCTACGAAGTCAGCCTGCTTGACATAATAGGTCGACTTGATCGGCTTGTCTCCGAAGCGCAGGTGGGAAATGGTAACGCCGCCCGACTTTTTGGAGTCATACTGGAAGTACGCCTGTACTTTCTTATCCGTATGGTCACCGATGATCTTAACGCTGTTCTTGTTTGCACCGACAGTACCGTCAGCACCCAGTCCCCAGAACTTGCATGCCTTGGTTCCTTCCGGAACGGTATCCGGATAGTGGCTCGGAACGAGGGACAGATTGGTAACGTCGTCGTTGATGGAGAGTGTGAACTCCTTCTTCGGCTCTGCTGCTTCCATGTTTTCGTAAACAGCGAGGATATCTCCCGGCTGTACGTCCTTGGAACCCAGACCGTAACGTCCGCGGAAGATCTCTGCGGAATCGAATTCGGTTCCCTTCAGCGCGGTTACGATGTCCAGATACAGAGGCTCGCCGATGCCGCCCGGCTCCTTGGTTCTGTCCAGAACGGAGATCTTCTTGATGGTCTTCGGCATGACGTTCAGCAGGTACTTAACAGAGAACGGTCTGTACAGATGTACCTCGATAATACCGACTTTCTTTCCGGCCTTCAGCATGTGGTCGATCAGCTCTTCCGCAGCTTCGCAGACGCTTCCCATTGCAACGATGACATCCGTTGCATCCGGAGCGCCGTAGTAATTGAACGGCTTATAGTCAGTTCCGATCTTCTCGTTGACCATTTCCATGTACTTGTTGAAGATGTCCGGCGTCTCGTCGTACATCGTATTGCAGGCTTCTCTGTGCTGGAAGAAGGATTCCGGCTGCTCTGCAGATCCCATCATCTTCGGATGGTTCGGGTTCAGCGCATTCTGCTTGTAAGCGCGCAGTGCATCCCAGTCTACCATGGACTTCAGTTCATCATAGTCCCAGATCTCGATCTTCTGGTTCTCATGAGAGGTTCTGAAACCATCGAAGAAGTGCAGCGTCGGAAGATGTCCGCCGATCGTTGCCAGATGTGCTACTGCAGCGAGGTCCATGACCTGCTGTACGCTGTTGGAAGCCAGCATGGCGAATCCGGTCTGGCGGCATGCCATAACGTCGGAATGGTCGCCAAAGATGTTCAGCGCATGAGTGGATACGCAGCGGGCAGAAACATGGAATACGGTCGGTGTCTGCTCAGCAGCGATCTTATACATATTCGGAATCATCAGCAGCAGTCCCTGAGATGCAGTGAATGTGGATGTCAGAGATCCGGTCACGACAGAACCGTGAACAGCTCCGGCAGCTCCTGCCTCAGAATCCATCTCGATGATCTTAACTTTCTCGCCAAAGATATTTGTTCTGTCCTGGGAAACCCATTCATCCATGTTCTCAGCCATTGGCGAAGATGGTGTGATAGGATAAATTGCAGCAACTTCTGTGAATGCATATGCTACGTGAGCGGCTGCCGCGTTTCCGTCCATTGTCTTGAGTTTTCTCACCGTGATCACTCTCCTTCCGTTAAGCCGAGGGCTTCTCTCTGCAGGAAGTTGTACTCTGGAACGACCTGTTCAGTAATAACAAATCTGGAGCACATCTTCTGGCACATGTTGCAGTCCTCGCAGACTTCCGGATCGACAACTGCATGCTTGCTTTCCATATAGAGAGCACCGTTCGGGCAGTTGTTGACGCAGTCTTCACAAGCGATGCAGCCGGAGTCACAGACTGCAGCCTTGTCTTCATAGTCATCTGTAGAGGAACATGGAACCATTCTCATTCCGGCATAAGGAACGATGGTGATCAGCTGCTTCGGACATGCATAGGTACAATCCTTACATCCAACGCACTTGTCTGCATCTACGACAGCCGTTCCATTGACCACATGGATCGCGTCATAACGGCATACTCTGGTGCAGTCTCCCATTCCGGTACATCCGGTGGTGCACAGGTTGTACTCTTTCGGGTCCACGTTATCCACGACCTCACGGCAAGTGGTATAACCCAGCTCTTCATACTTCTTATGCGGTTTATAGCCGCCGCTGCATCTGACGAACGCAACTTTTTCCTTCAGAACTGCGAGATCATGCTGTGTGTCCACAATGATCTTCTTCTTGCACTTGACGGTGCAGGAAACGCATCCGACGCACTTCTCATAGTCGATGACTGCGTGATTGTTCACGATATCGACAGCGCCTTCCGGACATGCTCTGACACAGTCGCCGCATGCGATACATCCGTATCCGCAGATCTCTCTGGTCTTGTCATCGTCTTCCTCAGTGGAGGAACATGGGATGAAGTTGGTTGCATCTCTTGGGATCATCCTGATCAACGCCTGTGGACATACGTCTGCCTTTGCGCAGTCCCCACATCCATCACACTTCTCAGGATCGATGACGATCTTTCCGTCAACAAGCTTCATTGCATCGCGTGTGCAGGACTTGATGCAGGAACCGACGCCTACGCATCCGTTCTTACATTCTCCGCGCTGGAATCCGGATTCCACCGCGTCCTGGCAGGAACTGCAGTTTGCAAATCTGGCCTTGCCGGCGGCATCACCGCTACAGAAAACATAAGCGATGAGGTCCATGTTTGGTGTAGCTGTCCCGCCTTGATTCGTACTCATAACTACTAACTCCTCCTTTACATTAAAGTAAAATCTATCATTTTTGCCCAACAAGAAATTCGAGTATGGGTTAAAAACGAATTGCCGGCCTTATAATTGTGTATACAAAGCCATATAAAGTTTACTATTCCAATGCTCAGAAGTCAACAAATCAAAGGCACTTTTTCGCCCTCCACAGGATGTATTTTTGGTGGTACAAAATCCATACTCTGTGACAAAAAAGCATGCAAAAAGCTGCCCGGGAAAGCCCGCGCAGCTTTAGCATACAATCGCAGATCAGACTAGAACCAGCCCAGTCCGAAGAAGTTGTTGATCTGGCCGATCAGTACCAGGAACATCATGATCGGCGCAACAAATTTGATGGAGAAACGATAGAATCCCTTCATCCAGAAACGATAGCCGCCTCCCTGGATCTCATCATCCAGCCAGCCGGATTTGATCCAGCCGAACAGGATCGCCGTGCAGAGTGCTCCGAACGGCATCATCAGACCTTCTGCAAGCAGGTCAAACGAGTCGAGCCAGCAGCCCTGTCCCAGGAACTGCGGGAATCCGTTCGCGCCGAGTCCGTCCAGAGAGACCAGCGTCGCCTCGATGATGGAGATCACGCCGATGATAATAACGCTCCTGAGGCGGTTCGGATGGTCTCCGCGGGAAATATGCCAGTCCATGACGGTGGAAACAACCGCTTCGAATACGGAGATGCAGGAGGTAAACGCTGCGATGAAGACCAGCACGTAGAACAGGAACCCGAAGAACGGACCTGCTGCGCCCATCGCCTGGAATACGGTCTGCAGTGTAACGAAGATCATGCCCGGGCCCTGTCCCGGATCCAGTCCTGCCGAGAATACAGCCGGCATCGTAGCCATAGCCGCCATAACCGCAACCAGCGTATCCGCGAACGGAACGACGATCGAGCTCTGCTGCAGATCATCATCCTTCGGCACATACGATCCGTAGGTGATCATAATACCCATCGCAAGGGACAGCGAGAAGAACAGCTGTCCGCCGGCGCTCGCCAGCACGCTGATCCAGCCGGTTCCCTTAAACACCTCAAAGTTCGGCTTGAATACGAACGCAAGTCCTTCCGAAGCACCCGGCATCGTGCATGCGCGGATGATCACGATGACCAGCATCACGAACAGCGCCGGTATTGCAATGGCAGAGAACTTCTCAATTCCTTCGGAAACGCCTTTTCCAACGACGAACAGACATGCGCCCAGGAAGATCAGGGTAAAGATCGTGCTCTGGAACTGATTCGTGTAGAATGCAGCAAAGAACTCGCCGCTGTCCGCATCGCCGATGCCCCAGGAAGCGTGGAAAATGTCTCCCAGGTTTGCGATCATGTACTTGACGCAGTATCCGCCGAGCACGTTGTAGAACGCGAGGATCAGGAGCGGCGACAGCCAACCCAGCCATCCGATAAAGGTATACTTGCTGCTTACTTCCTTATATGCTCCGACGACGCCCTTTCCGGTCTTGCGTCCAAGCGAAAGCTCCGTCAGTGTCATCGCCACGCCTACGCTGACGAACAGGATCAGGTAGATCAGCAGAAATGCAAATCCGCCGTTATTTCCCATCTTGTATGGGAATCCCCAGAGATTTCCCAGTCCGACCGCCGATCCGATCGTTGCCATGAGGAATCCAAACCGGCTCCCCCATTGTTCCTTCTTATGTCCCTCGTGTTCCATTCTAGTAACTCCTCTCTTCAATCTTTCTCGTCATTCATTGCAATTGGAATAATAGCAATAGGTTTAAATATTATACGGGAATTACTGAAGTTTGTCAATTCCCACAACTTTAATTGCAATTTTTTAGCGTAGACATTATACTGGAAAGACGATCAAAATAGAAAGGACTGCAGATGGAAGAGAAAGTACTGATGCTGGAAGGATTGAAAGTCCTGGACTTCAGCAAACACGTCGCAGGCCCGGCGATCGGCGGCATGCTCGCCGAACACGGAGCCAGCGTCATACATATCGAAAAACCCGGGACCGGAGATGATTCCCGCTACTATTCCCCTGCCTGCGAAGGTTATGGAAGCTATTACATATGGCTGAACCGCGGGAAAAAGTCCGTGACCATGGATCTGAAGGATCCGGAAATGCAGCGGGTCGTCAGAGAACTGATCGCGGAGACAGATATCATCGTAGAGAGTTTTCGTCCCGGCGTCATGAAACGTCTGGGACTGGATTACGAGTCGGTCCGCGCCATTAAGCCGGATATCATCTATGCCTCGGTCTCCGCTTTCGGGCAGACCGGACCTTACGCTGACCGACCAGGCTATGACGTCATTGCGCAGGCCGCCTCCGGCCTGATGAACGCAACCGGCGATCCGGACGGCCCGCCGAGCAAGCTCGGCATGAACATGGGAGACACCGTCTCCGCGCTGAACGGCTTCGGCTCGATCTGTCTGGCGCTCTATCACCGTGCCATGACCGGACGCGGCCAGCACGTGGACATTTCTCTTGCCCGTTCGCTGATGTGGCATAACATGATGGTCGTAAAGACTCTTGCCGGAACGCCCCGCATGCGCAGCGGAAACCACGATGCCATGCTGTGCCCGTACGGGATCTTTGAAGGAAACGGCGGCCGGCATATCGTGATAGGCTGCGCGGATAACGGGGTCTGGCATAGACTTTGTTCCGTGATGAAACGCGGGGAGCTCGCCGAAGACCCGAGGTTTGCCACGAACCTCCTGCGCGTGGAACACCGCGAAGAGACCATCGGCATCGTCGAAGACTGGCTCCGCTCCATGCCATCCATGGAAGAGGCCGAGCGCGCTCTTCTGGATGCGGCGGTCCCCTGCTCAAGAGTGTATGGAGATGAGGACATACTCTCGGACCCGCATATCCTAGGCCAGGACTGGTTCGGCGAGATCCCGCTTCCGGAAGGCGCTGCGCACGAGCATCATCCGGTCGGCGCGCACGGCATCACGACCTTCTCCGGCGGACGCCTGAGGAACGATCCCGCGCCTGATCTCGGTGCGGATAATCGGGAGATCCTCGGAGGGCATGGCATCTCCGAGGCGGTCCTTGAAGAGATGGAACGGTTAAACCGAAGAGACTGAACGTAAAAAACACCGCTCAGGCACTGTGCCCGGGCGGTGTTTCCATTTCAGCTATTTCCGGATACTGTTAAGCTTTCCTCTCTGCTTGATTCTCCGGTATTCTTTCATCTGCGCCTTTATAAAGTATTCGATCTCCTCGTCTGTCACATTCTTGTCGTAGCGGTCAAGATATTCCCGCATCTTCTGTCTCAGATTCATGATGATATACTCATCATCAATATGCGTCGAAAATGCCCGCTTGGATGCATAGTCGAACGCCTTTTTCAACAGATTGTCTTTGGCCATAACTGATGCCTCCTTTCTTTGATATGCCACTACGTTCTAAATCAGAAGTCCAGATCAAGGATAATGCCTGCGTCGTATCCCGGATATGCTGCGATGATCTCCTGCCGGATCTCCTCCACAACAGCTTCTCTGTTTTCTACTGCAAAGTCGATAACCACGTCCAGACGAATCTGCTTACGGTTCTCATCCACATAGAAACCGTGCATCTGCAGCACGCCCTCGTGGGACATGACGATTCTCGTGATTTCAGTCTGCATGCGCTTCCGCTCGTCGTTTCTGGTATGCACCGCGTAGATTCCTACCGCGGACAGGATCACACCGTGCTTCTGGAAGACGATCCCGGCCAGGCGCCGCTCCAGCGCGTCCACCTGATCGACGGTCATCGTATCGGGAATCTCCACATGCACCGATCCGACGAAATAATCCGGTCCGTAGTTATGCAGGAGCAGGTCATAGGCGCCCAGCACCTCCGGCTCCTCGCAGATGGTCTCCTTCAGCTGCTCCACGATCTCGCGGTCCACTCTGCTTCCCAGGATATCATCCAGCGTTTCCTTCAGCATCTCGATGCCTGCCTTAATGATGAACACAGCGATCACAACGCCCACATACGCTTCCAGCGAGATCCCGGTCGCCCGGAACAGAATGGCCGTTGCAAGTACAGAGGCTGACAGGATTGCGTCAAACTTAGCATCGGATCCCGATGCGATCAGCGATCCGGAATTGACCTGCTCGCCCTTCTTCTTCACATAGGTTCCCAGCACGATCTTCACGACGACCGCGATAGCGATCAGAATAAGCGCCAGATTGGTATAGGAAGGCGTCTGCGGATCGAGGATCTTCTTGACCGACTCGACGGCTGCAGTGATGCCTGCATACAGAACCAGCGCGGAGACGATCATCGCAGACAGGTACTCAATACGGCCGTATCCAAGCGGATGCTTCTTATCCGGCTGTCTGCCCGCCAGCTTGGTACCGATGATCGTGATCACGGAAGACATGGCGTCGGACAGGTTATTGACCGCATCCAGTGTCACAGCGATGGAATTGGCTGCAAGCCCGATCACTGCCTTCACGACAGCCAGGAGCACGTTCGCCCCGATGCCGATCATACTGGTCCGCATGATCACCTTATTCCTCTGTTCCACTCTGCTCTGCTCCGTCAAATTCTCACTCATCGTCCGCACCTTTTCTGATTTTCTTTCTAGTCTTCTTGATTACTCTCTTCAGAATGCGAAGGTCCTCTTCCACATCCCCGACCTCCAGGCTGTGATCCGCATCCTCGAACAGGTACAGCGGGATATCCTTCTCCTCGCAGCGTTCGATCAGCTCTTCGGTATCTGTCCAGGGATCCTCGGTTCCGTGGAACGCGATCCCGCTCGCATCAGCAGCAAAATCAAATGCCTCCAGCATCGGTGTAAAAAAGATATGCTCGCAGGCGACCGGAAGATTCTGCGCCGTGATTGCGGCAACGATCGTGCCGAGGCTCTTGGAGATAAAAAGCAAGCCGTCATAGGCGCCCACATCGACACCGGAAAGACAGTCTCCCGCATCGGAAAGCGCCTGCTCCACTGCCTCGCGCATTCTCGCCGGATCCTCCTTAATGCCCCTCGGCATCCGGGAATACTCGACGCTCACCACATCGTATCCGAATTCTCTCCTTGCCATTCTCGCTGCATAATACAGGAGCGGCTTATCCTTCCCGTATCCGATTCCCGGGAAGATCACTGCGAGCTTACTCATGCGTACACTCCTTCGTCTTCTGATACATCAAGTATACCATATCCGCCGCAGTTCGTGTAGAGTGATTCCTACTCGCTGTTCATAATTCGTCTCCTGAAGCGCATCACCAGGACCGAGACCAGAAGGATGCCCGGGATCCCAAGCGGTATGCCAAGGCCTTTTCCTCCCATCAGGGGGAGATGGGGGAGCTCGGGTTTTTGTACCTCATTTACAAAGTCTACATCCACATCCCCGGAAAGCACCACCCTCCCGGTGCTGACGCCCCGGGACAGCTCGCCGGTGATCCCCGGACCGGCACCGCCCGCGAAAGTAATACTCCCTGTCACACCTTCTGCCGGACTCTCTGAAAGCTGATACTCGCATCCGACAGTAAGCGCCCGGAACACATATCCGGTTCCGTCCCGGACGGTCATAGTATAGGCGGCAGCGCCCGCCTCATCAGAGGTCATGACGTCTTCTGCAGCAGAACCGCCTTCTGTTCTGAGCACCGTAAACGAGGTATTCGGCGCAAGTCCGGTAAAAGCCGCCTCGATCGTAAACGCCTGCTGCCTCTGCGCTTCGGTAAGATCCTCACCGGTCACCCGTTTGGTCACAGTAAGCTCTGCGCCTTCCGGCTCGGGGTCTTTCGTGTTGGTAAATACGTATTCACGGCTGCAGGAAACGGTCTCCTCCGGCGTTGCAAGGCCGCTTCCTGCGTCGGCATTCCCTTCCGCCGACTGGGCGCCTTCCGTTCCGGCGGTTACTTCATAGGATGGCGCGTACTGCGTCTTTCCCTCTTCCGAGATGCGGTAATGCGCTCCTTCTTCCAGCCCGAGGACCTGCAGCGACTGCCCGTGCCCAAGAAGCGCGCTGACATGTGCCTGTCCGTTTTCCGGGATGACTGCGAAACGCTCCGGTTCTCCATCCTCTCCCGGTGCAATGGCCTCATAGGCATCCAGACGCAGACCGGAAAGATCGATCCGGAATTCGAACCGTTCGCCGCTTGCAGGCTCCACCTGCTTGGTAACCTTCAGATCGTGCAAAGGACTCCGGTTCCGGAAAGTGACTTCATCCTGCTGCGGTCCTTCTCCGAAAACCTGCGGCTGCGTCTGAAGAGGCTCCTGCACGTTCCCGGCAGTCTCCTCCTGCAGCGCCGTGACGGTTCCTTCCCCATCAGTCCGCTGGATCTCAACGGATGGCTGATATCCGTTTGCCGCCTCGGTCACCGTGTAATCTGCACCTTGCGGAAGTCCTTCGACATATGCGGTTCTGTCATGTGCGAGCGAAAAGGACACCTCACCAGCCCCATACTCGTCTGCCATAAACGGGATCACTGTCCCGGTCATCTCGGCGCCGCTCCAGCTTACTGCCTCCTGCGCATCATCACCGTAATCCGCCGTGGCATGCAGTGTCTTTGTCACGGGTGGCAGCTCGGCGTAATCCATGTTATCATCCGCGCGGTCGTACATGATCTTCGGTAGCGCGATAGAGATGCCACCGGCATTCTGCGGGGTGATCAGCGTTTCCAGATTGCTCATGCCCTGCAGCATTCCATCCGCAGAGGTAAGCGAGGAAAGGTCAAACGAACTGAGATCCAGATCCGCCATGCGGCTGACCCCGTAAAACATCCGGTCCAAATCCGTCACGCCTGACGTGTCAAATCCGTCAAGTGTCAGTGTGGTCAGGGCCGCGCAGCCCTCAAACATACTTTCCATCGTCGTGACGCCGGAGGTGTCCAGCCCGCTGATCCCGACTTCCCGAAGGCTTCTAAACCCCTTGAACATGCCGCTCATATCGGAGGTTCCTGCTGTGATCGGACCACTGCTTATGATAAAGACGGTATTGGTATTCGGGTCGAAAGAAGCGGTGATCGCCCCGGTTCCTGCCTCATCTACCGGGGCATTCTCACCCTCCGGCACTTCCCCAGTGCAAAACAGGACTGCCTGGATGCGGCTTACGTTCGCGATGCTGCGCAGCGCCTGATTGAAAACAGGCCCACTTACCAGAGATGCGCCGCTTCCTGCCCGTACCGGTTCCGGGATCGTATGCGCTTCCGGAGTTTTCGTCTCTCCACCCCGGACAACCTCTCCGTCCCGGTTCCCGGCCCAGGAGACAGAAAAAGCGCTTCCGGCCTGCAGAACCCAGGGCCGGATCTCCGAGAAATCCGCCGTTCCATCCTCATCGGCCATAAGGCTCCTCTGTTCCCCGTCTCCTCTGGTGACTGAAAACAGGATTCCGGGTACTCGTTCATGATCCCCGTCCTCCAGATAGAGCTCGTCCCCCTGCTTCTGTACGCGGTAAACGGTATCCCCGACATCCGGAATGACCACCGCATAGACACCGTTTTCCGCAAGACCGAGGAAGGATGCATTAAAATCAAAGCTGCCGCTGCCGCCACTTACGATTTTTGAGACTGCCAGAGAATTCGTCAGCACCGGCAGGGACCTGGTGTTCCGGAAGCGGTACGTATACTGCAGATCCCGGTCCGTCCCGGTCGTCTCCGGTCCGGCCATGAGATCCTGATTGGCCGCGCCCGATCCGGATGCGGTCTGGATTCCTGTCTCTCCTCCTGTCACGATCTTCGTATAGGATCCCGCATAGTCACTGCGCTTCTCCGTAATCTGGAAAGAAGTGCCTCCGGGAATGCCGGGAAACTGTACCTTTTGTCCCCCTTTCAGCTTTACCTGCTGCGTATAGTGATCCTCCCCGAGGAGAGGCGCCCGGATCGTGCGCACCGTATTCCCGTCTCCGTCTGTGACCAGTCCGCGAAAGCCCGGATAGACGCCGTTCTGCTGCACAAGCCCCGTAAACTCTACGAGAAAGGTGAAGGTATCCTCCGGATCCGAAGCGGTCCCGTTTACTTCCTTCTGCACTGTCAGGCTGTGGAAGGCCGGCACACCGATCCTGGTATGCACGGTTCCCGTGTCCTGAATACGTTCCATGCCCGTGACCGGCGCGAACGTGGTGCTCGCCGTATTGGGAATATCCACGCAGGTTCTGCCCTGCCAGGTAAAGGCTGGACCATACTTCTCCTTCAGCTGCGCGCTTGTCGCGTCTTCCTCCACATGGACATGAAGCGTAAGCTTCAGGGTCGATCCCTGTTTGTTGTTATACAGCAGGCGCTGCACCGCGGGTGAGAGGCTGCAGATATAGTCGCTTCCGCTGCGTGAAAAATACTGCGTAATAGCGGCCCCCGTCTCGAGGATCTCGGCTTCGTATCTATCCAGCGTCACATACTGCGGCAGCACATCCGTGACCTTCAGCGTTCCCAGCATGATACCGCTGCCATCCGCAGCATACTCATATCCCGCAGGGATCTCCTGCGTGATCTCATACCGGAATGCGCAGCCGGATGCGGTCCCCTTATCCTGAATGGTATTGTGTGTCCCGTAATCCGTATCGGATGGCCCGATCACATCGTCATCCGGGACGTCGTCGTAGACCTTTTTGGCAGGCGGATCCAGCGGAGGCGCATCGGCCGGAGCATTGAATGTCGCGACCGAAAACCAGCTGTGCGCGCCGCTCGGAAACCCGGCTTGTCCTGTACTGTAGTTGTACTGGTTGGACGTGTAGATGAGTTCCATGGTCCCGGCGCTGTCGGTATCACCGAAGAACCCCATGCTGTCCTTCGGGATATCCTCGTGCGCAGTCAGACTCGCGTCTCCGTTCACCGCGGTATACCCGTTGTATCCCGAAGCGATCTGAAGCTCTGAGGTGCTCAGACAGACAAGTCCTGTGAGATCTGTCTGGCGGACTGAAACAGCCTGTCCTTTATCGATATCACCGTACGTAAAACTCATCTTCGCATCCGGCACCGTTGTGTCTGTTCCGGCTTCGTAAACGGTAAACTTCACCTGCAGATTGGCCACATTGCCCATCAGAATGCAGGGCAGCCCGTAAAAGACGCGGCCGATTCCGACGATCGGCTTGCCCTGCCCGGCCTGATGCACGTTTCGCGTCGGCTCTGACCATTCTGTGACCGTGTATACCACGTCGACCGGAAGGTACCGGCCTTTCGCCGGGTTATCCTCATCCCGCACGAACAGACGATAATTATTGTACCTGACCTGAATCGCATTCGTGCCCTGATTGGCTGCAAGGGTAAGGTTAAAGAAGTACATCTGCTGCTTCCAGCTATCCAGAAGCTCCGGCCCATAGTCATTGAGATTATTGGGGATAAAAGACTCATTGGTGACGACCCTGCCGGAGACCACCTGCGAGGTGCTCTCTGCGACCGCTTCGATCTGCTGCTGATACTGCACATCCGGCGGTACCAGCGCGCCCGGCGTATTGCTGTCGATCGTCCGGTAATACTTCTGCATCGCCTCTTCATCATTCACATCGATCCTCGTACCGCCGTCATTTGCAAAAGCCGCCGCATTGGTCACCGCATACAGATTCTCCGCCTTCTTCAGAGGCGCATAATTGATTGCTTCGATTCCCGCAGCCACCGGTACGGCGCTGACGAAAAGTGCTGCCAGGACAGCCAGCGACGCGATCCATTTTCTTCTCATGATCATCTCACTCCCTCCATTCCGGCCCACGCAGTCTTACGCACACAAAGAGCGCGAGCGCGGAAGATGCCAGCAGCAGAAGCAGCGCAAACAAAGGGCTCTCATCTCCGGTATTCACGGATTCCACATTCCTCCGTGCGGAAGTCTTCTCCACGTGATTCTGCTGCGGTATCTTTCTGACTGCAGTCTTTGGCAAAGACGTCACTTCATAAGAAAGCTCCCCCGCTTCCTCCTGCGGCAGCGTGATGATATACGGGGCAAACTTCTGATAGGTTTTCGCCTTCCCGCTCCTGCTGCTCTCCGTCACGATATAGATGCCGGGATCCAGTCCGGTGAAGACGGACAGACCATCCGATCCGGTTCTTATGGATTTTGTCCATGCGCCGTCTGCTTCTGTGAGGACCCTTTTCGCCATCGCCGTATTCCCGCTCCCATTCAGAGCGCCCGTCTCGATCCCGTACGGAGAAGAAAAACTGTGGTCCCACGCATCAAAAGTCCCCACCTTAACGATCGTTATCTCCGCGCCGCTGATCTTCGTCTGAACGCCACTGTCCTCCACATGCAGATCGACTGTAAGCGAGCCTTCGCCTGCCCACACGGCCGAAACGAAGCACACCCAGATGACAGCCGCGGCGATCCCTCTTCTGATTCTTTTTGTCATGATCTTAATCCTCTGTTTCTCTTTCTGCTCCGGAATGCGAAAAGGAGCAGCGCAAGCACCCCTGCCGCAAGCGCCACAAGGTAATACGGGACCGGCGGATCCGCCTGCGCGGCCTGCGCCCGTTCCTTTGCCGGATCGTAGCGCACGCGATGCCCCCGCACCAGAAGCCGGTGCGTATTGACGCCGTAGGGCGTGCAGGTCAGAAGCGTCACCAGATCTCTTCCTTCCTGGATGGAAAGCGCCTCTGTCTTCTCCGGCAGAACGACCCGGATCCGGTCAACCCGGTAGGCAAGCACCCGCCCGAGAACATGCAGGTAGAACTCATCCCCCTTCACCATCCGGTCCAGGTCTGTAAAAAGTCTGGCATTCGGCAGCCCGCGATGCGCCGCCAGCACGGCATGATTTCCTTTTCCGCCGACAGGGAGGCTGGTCCCCTCGATATGTCCGCACCCCTCCTCCAGCGCCTGTTTTCCGATCCCGTGATGAATCGAAAGCGTGATCCCGATCTTCGGGATCTCTATGTATCCCATGATCTGATTTCCCGCTGGATTCAGAAGCTGGTCATAAGGGTGCTCCAGCACGTACTCCTCCTCCGTATCGAACGCATCTTTGATGTAGTTTCGCCGGTGCTGCCTGTTGTAGGCTCTGGCCTCCTTAAGAATCGCTCTGCGTTTCTCGCCGGAGATTCCTCGGGCTGCCTGCTCGTAGAACCGCGCGGCCTTCCTCTGCCGGTACTGGTTCATCAGGTTGCTGACCGTCGGGTAGAACAGCGCTCCGAAGCTCGCGGTGTATCCGATGGTCACCAGCAGGATCACGGCGGTGCGTCGGAGGGTCCGGAGGCGGGTCACAGGGCCCGCCTCTCCTTCCTTCTTATACAAAATCTCAGCCCTGCGCCTCCTCATCTCTCCTCTTCAGGACAAACATGGTGATTCCGATCACGCCTGCTACGCCGATCAGCGTCAGCATTGCCGTTCCGGCTCCGCCGGTAGACGGCAGGTTCTGGAAGGCAGTATTGGTGATATTTGCGACTACTTCATTCTGCGCGGTCGGTTCGGCCGTATATGTCGCGGTGCCGACACTCGCTCCGGTCTCATCTGTAATAGTAACGGTATAGCTTGTCAGCTCTTTTCCGGCGTTGGTCTTCGTCACCACATCGTTCTCATAGGACGACGTGTCTGTGTCTGCTTCCGTACCGAGAACAGCGCTGATCTCGACCGTATAGGTGTGATCATTCGTCGCATATCCATTCGGCGCGGTGGTCTCCACCATCGTATAGGTGCCGACGTCAAGACCGCTGAAGGTCAATATCCCGTCTGTTCCGGTAGTGCAGCTGAGAGGCTCCGCCAGACTTCCGCCGCTCAGTTGGAACACGGCCCCGTCCAGTGTTTTGGACGTATCCTTGTCGTCGACTTTCTTCGCTTTGAAGCGGAAGGTGTACACCTTGTTCTGATCCAGAATCTTCTCTGTGTGACTGCTGTTCGGGTCGTTGGAATAGGTCACCTCCACATCATTGTCATTTCCGCTGAAGTTCAGCGCGGCATCCCCCGTGATCTGCGCCGAATAAGCCAGTGTGACGCTCTCCCCTCCATGTGCCAGGATCCAGCCCGGCGCCAGCGTTACCGTCATCTTCTGTCCTTCGTAAGCCGTCGTATAGTCTGTCCCGAGCGTCAGGGCATTTCCGCCGGCTGTGACAGTCAGATCTCTGCGGTTCGTCTGCCCGGCGCTCAGCGTGTCTGTGATGATGTACTGCGCAGACTTGTATGCCGCGGTGTCATAGGCCGGAATATCAGCGGTAATCTCATACCTTACCGTATCTCCGAAGCTCACGGTATCACCGTGGCCTTTCCCGGTGTTGGCAGATCCCGGAGCTGTGCCCTTGTTTACGATTTCCTTCTCTGCTGTTACGGATGTATGCTTGGCCTGCACCGGGCTTCCGCCGACAACGAACTCGCCGGTGCCGTCCAGCGTGCCGGCTGTGATCTGTGAGTTCTCATCGTATCCGATGGAAATGATCATCGGATTATAGATATTCTGGTTGGTGCCCCGGACCATGACCAGATACATGCCGGCGCCGAGCTGCCCGGAACGGTACGTGCAGCTGCCCTGACCGACGGTTCCTCCGGTATCCGTATCGTTCATGGGGATCGCCGAAGCGGATACCGTTCCGCTGTTGATGTTATTGACGATCGTATCGATCTCGGCCAGGGTCGGCTGCTCCAGGTCAGCAATGGAGACTCCGCTCACCGTCTGATACTTCTGCAGACCGGCAGTCGTGTATTTCGCCTCTGCGATCTTATATGCGCGGACGAGCGCGCCATGCTCGATGTGAGAGACTGCGATAGTCGAAGTGTCCGTCTGGACCGGCGTGTTCGCCGCCAGAGACGGGGCCGCCATGCACAAAGTCAATAGGCCGGCAGCTGCGCAAATTCCTGCTTGTTTCATCATTTTTCTGAGCTTCATACGGTTCTCCTTTTCTTATCATGCGGTGCCCTCTGTTTCCCGATCTGTTCCAGACAGCAGAACAGGCACGAAAAAACGGAAACCTCTCGGTTTCCGTTTATCGTGCCTGTATCTACAGCTTGTCTATGTTAGCATCATAACACAGGATTCATTCTCATACAATACCTTTTTTTGGAAATTCGGAAAATCTTTTCCAACACAGTTAATCGTTGTAAACCTTCGAAGTTCCGCCGTGATTCGAGGAGACCCATCCAATCCAGGTCTTGCCCTGATTCATCTTGGCCTTCACTTCGATCTTCTCGATCTCTTCTTCCGTCTTTCCGGCTTCTCTGGCAGCTTCCTTTGCCTTCTTAGTCGCCTTGGTATCGATCAGGATCAGCTTGTGATTCTTGACCTTCCAGTCGATCTTCTTGATCTTACCCTGGCTCAGCAGCTGGCCCTTACCCCCTGCCAGCTTATAGTCGCAGTACACGACGCTGGAGCCGGAACCCTTGTAGTTCGTCTTCTCCTGATACTCGGTCTTATCGAAGAGAACCAGCAGATTGTCACGCTTCAGATCGTTCTCAAAGTGACTGGTGTGATACATATGATCTTCTTTATCATAATTCCAATAAACATTCTCAAAGGAACGCTCCGAAAAGCTGACATCCAGTGCCAGTGCCTTCTTTCCGACCTTCTTGGTCTTCTTGTAGAAGCGGAGATTCGTAAACTTGTTCGGCGTTTCACGGAATCCCTTCTTCTTGATGGCCTTCGGCACCTTGTCTCCATACAGGATTCCGGTATGCTCGGAGGATACAGCTCTGGAACTGTCTCTTCCGTACAGGCCGATATCGTCATCGAAGGTCATCTCATCGATATGGCTGACCATCTCCTCATGGAATACTGTATTGGCGCCGATATAGCCGCCCTCTGTGTGGCTCTTTCCCCAGTGGAAGAAGATCGCATCAAACAGTCTTGCGAACCTGATGTAAGGCGGACGCGCGCTTCTCATCGGTCCGATGACCTCCGGCAGCTTGTTGTAGTCCGCGTACATCCACAGCGTACGGGAGATGCCGCCTTCTACCTCACCCTGCAGGATGATGTCCGGTGAATACTTCTCATCTGTCATGCCCCACTGCGGTCTAGCATCCGGGGCGTTTTCGACGACGAACGAGACAATGCGCTGATTGATCGCTTCCTTATCAAATCCGTCGTACTCACTTACGCCTGTCAGCGGATTATGAACCGGAACATAGACCGGTTCCTCTTCAGCGACTGCCGCCGATGATCCTGCTTCCTTCTGGCTGCCGCATCCCGTCATGAGGACGGTGCCGCATGCCAGTATCCCGATCAGGACCAGGATTCCCCATATTCTTTTCTTCACTCTAACCACTCTCCCAATTCTGTGAAGATCTGCGCGCTTACCCCCTGCTGCGCAAAAAGATCTTTTCCATGCGTCATTCCAAATGATCTCATTTTTCGTGCGAATGTTCCATGATGATTGTATCATACTCTTTCTTGGTTTACCATAATTTTTTAACAAAAATTTCTTTTCTTTGAAAAGCTGCCCTTTGCGGCGATTTGTAATGACGTCAATATTATCCTTGTCTAAAAAGTGGGATAATATTATAATACATTCTAGATTTGCAAAAATGGCGGAACAGCAAGACAACAGGAGAAGAAGATGAAGATGTTCGTATACGGCCTCCGCGAATACGACGAGAGGCAATACTTTGATAAGTTCAGCAAGCAGTATGATGTGGAGATCGCGTCCTGCGGGGAGAAACCGACTCTGGAAAACGCCTGGATGGCTGAGGGCTTTGAGGCGATAAACATCCTCACGGCGCCAGTGGACAAGGCGATGATCGACCGCTACAGCGAGATGGGGATCCGTGTCATCGTGACCAGGACCATCGGCTACGACCACATCGACTACATCTACGCACGGGAGAAAGGGATCGGTGTCCTGAACATCACCTATTCTCCGGCAACGGTCGCGGACTATACGCTGATGATGATCCTGATGGGCATCCGGAAGATCAAATACATCCGTCTCCGCGCAGCGGTGCAGGATTACACGCTGGAGGGAAAGATCGCCTGTGAGCTCGGCAACCTGACTGTCGGTATCATCGGTACCGGCAGGATCGGTACCTGTGTCGCCAGAGAGCTGACCGGCTTCGGCTGCCGCATGCTGGCATACGATCCCTATCCGAAGGAAGAGATTGCGGACATCGTGACCTACACGGATATGGATACGCTCCTCCGTGAGAGCGATGTCATCACGCTTCACGCGCCTGCGACACCGGATAACTATCACATCATCGACGCGGACGCATTCGCAAAGATGAAAGATGGCGCCGGCCTCGTCAACTGCGCGCGCGGCGCGCTCGTCGACAGCGATGCGCTGATCGAGAACATCGAGAACAGCCACCTGTCCTTCGCCTGCCTCGACACGGTCGAGCACGAATACGGCCTTTATTACTACAACCGGATGGGCGAGCCGCTGAACAACCCGAGGCTTGCGGTCCTGAACTCCCACCCGAACGTCATCACGACGCCGCACATGGCCTTCTACACACAGGAAGCCGTTTCCGATATGGTGGAGCATTCCATTATCAATACATTGGAATATCTGCAGAAATAACGAGCGAGGCTGCCCTTAGGGCAGCCTCTTCTACTATTACTCTTTATTTGCCTTCTTGTACTTCCGCACTTCCTTCGCAATACCGTCTGCATCGTACCACGGCACGGTCGGGATATCGAGGATCGAATTACCCATCTTCAGATCCATCTTGACCGCCTTCTCATCGGAGACGAATCCTTTCTCCGTCTGAACGCCGATCTTCCACTTGCCGGAGATAACGCCGTGCATGCCGAATGCATCGATAAACATGCCGACAACACAGTCACCGCCGCCCGGTTTCGCGCCCATGATCTTCGCCAGACCCTGCTTTTGGGCAAAGAACGGCAGCGCGGTAGCACAGGAATAGGAACTGCCGCTGGTCATGATATAGAAATCATATTGGCCGCCGTATCCGTCCTGATCGTCAAATACACCGTCCAGATTTGTATCGACATGATAATACTCTTCCCGGTACTGATTCGAGAGCATTGCCTGCGTCGTAAATTTGGCTTCTCCATCCGGTGACAGGAATCCCAGAATCGTAACGAGACCGGCTGCATATCCGCCGCCATTGTTCGACAGATTGATTACGACGTTCTTTACTTCCTTATGTTTCTTGATATCCTCAAAGCAGTGATAGAAGAATGCAAAGTTGCTCTTCGCATAATCCGCCTTGGTCGGCGGTTTCAGGTAAAACTGACTCGTCACATCATTCATGAATGCATCGAAATAGATCACTGCCGTATCTCCGGAATAATCCAGCCGCAGATTTCCGTATCCTCCTGGTTTCGTGGCACTCATATATATCGTCCATCCATAAAGACCGGTCACTTCCGGAATATCGTCTTTCTCGAAAAGGATAGGCGCCAGCGCGTCCGAACCCTTGCCGTTTAAAATGGATTCAAATACTTCATTGGCAAAGTCCGTATTGTTTGTGGGATCCTCAAGATGGATCTCGTCCTTCACATTATCGATCGTTGACTTCATTTCAGTCTTTCTGCCGTATACGCCCTGTTCCGGCAGCAGCGCATCATGTCCGCTGTCAAACAGATAATAGATCAGCAGTGCTTCGATCGCCATGACGTCCGCGGGATTCGTAGATGTCATCGCTTTTTTCGCGCTGAGTTTGGTAAAATATGCGTCAAAATTTTCCACGCCCAGCTCATCCTTATGTCCATAGCTCAGGTCAAGCAGCAGACACGTCGTATAGTAGGCGTAATTCGCATAGGCTTTCGTGCAGGTGTCTTTCTCCGTGAATGGCCCGCTGAAATAGGCATCGAAATACGGGATCTTCTTTTCGGAAGCATTATATTCGGCGAGCTCATCACTTACAGAAACGATATCAAAATAATCCTTACCGTTATAAGAGTAGATGTTCTGATTCGCGACCATACCGAAGGTGTTCTGCAGCACCAGGAACGGCAGCAGCACATCCTCCCCGCATGCGATCGGTGTGACCTGGTAGTCATCCAGTTTGATCGTCAGAGGCTCTGCTTCCGTCTCTGTGCCCGAATTCATGGTCGAGACGCGGATCACATCAAACTCTTCCGTCTCGAGAATACCGCTGTTTATAGCCCCTTCTGCATTCGGGCCGGCAAATGCAGATGCATTCTCAAATGCAATCGTATTCTCTTTGGTATCGATCACCGCATTGGAACCGCAATGTGTGGCCGTTAGGATTCCATCGTCCCAGGCGAATGAAACGTCATCGCAAATGTATGCCAGATACTGCTTGACCGAAATATACGGAACATCTTCAAATCCGTCCACCGCATAGGTTGCGATCGTAGTCCATCTGCCAATCGATCCCTCTTCGAAGAAACGGCTGTCCTCGTACTGCACCTTCACATTATCCGGCAGCACATCTGCCGGCGGTGCCTCTATCTCAGCTGCCGTCGATTCTGCCGCTGACCCGGCCGCCTCCTCTCCCTGTCCGCTTTCGCCGCAGGCTGTAATGACCAGAATCATAGCAAGGGCAAGCAGCAGACATAACAACTTCCGGCTCTTCTTCATATTATCCTCCTGCCTTTTCACATTCCTCAACAATATATGAAAATTTTACCACAAAACCTATGCCTCTGATAGACCTTTTTCTGACTCTTCTCATTTGTCGTATTATTCAGCTCATGTTATACTGAAAGAAAGTTGGAATGCGGAAAGGAAGGACCTCATGGGAAAGAAGATTTTGAAAGTCATCGTGATCCTGCTCGCGATCTTGATTCTGCTCGTCATCCTGTTCTTCGGAACACTGACGGTGCTGGAATTTAAGCCGGCAGAGGAAGAAGCCTGTCCGGTAGCCGGCAGCACGGACAGAGAACTCCACGCAGGTGATACGCTGAACGTCGCAACCTGGAACATCGGCTACGGGGCGCTCGGCGATAATGCGGAATTCTTCATGGATGGAGGGAGCGACGTATATACGGCGGACGAGGCCCGTGTGGAAGAGAATCTGAAAGGGATCACAGACTGGCTAAATAAGAATGAGATGGATCTGATCCTCCTTCAGGAGGTCGACCGGGATTCCAGCCGTTCGCATCACGTCGATGAGACCGCACGCGTCACGGCAGCCGGAAACGAGTATGCGCAGTCGTTTGCGAATAACTTCAAAACCGTTTTTGTACCCTATCCCATCCCGCCGATCGGAAAGGTCGACAGCGGCATCATGACGCTCTCCGCATTCCCGATCAGTTCCTCGATGAGAATCAGCCTCCCGTGCCCGTTCAGCTGGCCGATCCGGACCTGTAATCTCAAGCGCTGTCTGATGGTGGACCGCATTCCAATCGCGGACACGGACAAGCAGCTCGTCGTCGTGAATCTCCATCTGGAAGCATACGACAGCGGTGAGGGAAAGATTGCCCAGACCGAACGTCTGGTGCAGGTCCTGAACGAAGAATATGAGAAAGGTAATTACGTGATCGCCGGCGGAGACTTTAATCAGGTGTTCTCCAATGTCGACTGGAGCATGTACCCGGCAGATCCGGACAAATGGCTGCCCGGTATGATCGACGCCTCTGCATTCGACAGCAGATGGTCTCTGCTGATGGATAACGCGGTACCGACCTGCCGTTCTCTGGACCAGCCCTATGCCGGCGCGGATCCGGAGACCTTCCAGTACTACCTGATCGACGGGTTCATCGTCTCAGATAACATCACAGTGAAGAGCTGTAAGACACAGGACCTCGGGTTCGTCCACTCCGACCATAACCCGGTAAAGATGGAGATCACGCTGGAGTAGACTCTTCCAGTGCATCTACCTTCTTACCATAGCGGTAGATCATCAGGAACATCAGGAAATTATACACGACTGTGAGCGCAATGTTGAGCAGCATATACTCCCGGAGCAGGAACATGGCAGCAATAAAGACCGCTGATATGACGACTGCACTCAGGCAGAGGCGGTCGTATTTTCTGCACCGCGCCTTTCCGTGTCTGAGTCCCAGCGCGAAGAGGAACAGGAAGTACAGAATAAACGACACGACGAGGAACAGGATCTTCGGGATCAGATCGATCTCTTCCTCCTGCATGAACTCCAGGCCGTTTGTGATGTTGTTCAGCGCGAATATGATGACGATGTGGAGCAGCATATACATCAGACCGTTTGTATTCTTTTCCCGGTCGATAATGTGGTCGTAGAACATGCCGTAGCTTAAGAACAGGCCGACCACGATCAGGAAACCCATCAGAGCGAAATACAGACTGCGCATGTTAAAGTCTCCGTCAAAGTATCCGGAAAGGCAGATGATCATCTCACCAAAAGTGAATACCACATAAAGCATGGCGCGTTCGGAAAGGTGAGTAAAATCCACGAACCCGCCGCTTTTTTTCTGCCCCGTGGCAAGGACGGCAAACATGCCGAAGAGGATCGCCGCGAGGGAAAGCCAGGTCATCCCGGTCATTCTGTATCCTGCAATATCGGAAAGAACAATGGCTGCTTCCATAAACAGAATCACCGCCATCTTCATGGTCTGGCTTCTGTTCGCAGGCGCATCCTTCTGACGGTTCCACTCGATCATATACTGCAGCCCGATATTGACCAGAATCAGCGCCCAGGCGACATGGTACTGTGTGTGGAAATCCTGCCAGTTTTCCCGGGTACCTTCTCCGACAAAGTATAACAGAAACATATTCACGAACAGAAAAATGTGCTCCCGCACATCATGTCTGCCATAAATGTTGATATAGTAGGTAGTGAAGTTCCAGATCTGGATTACAGCGAGCGTCGTCATGATATACGCCAGAAAGTATTTCGGATCGATGAACCCATTGGAGAATACGTGCAGCAGCGCATTGTTCCTGCCAATCATGTAAACGAATATCAGATCGTAGATCAGCTCTACATATTCGACTTTTTTCTCTTTCTTTTCAACCAGTGCTTCCAACATACTTTAAACTGCTTTGCGATTCCTTTCTGTTTCTGTCTTCTATATTTCTCTGTCACTGTTCTGCTGTTTAAGTCGGAGCGTAGCTCCTGGCGTGCTCGCACGTCAAGGACGTAGCGAACGACTGCAACGGGCGCCGGGAGCTTCAGCTCCTCCGGGTTTCAGTGGGGGATTATAACCCACCACTGAAAGTCGGAAATGGAACCCG